>JBBQJJ010000548.1:0-5201 GCA_038325805.1 Haliangiales bacterium | reverse complement strand
GCGCGCGCTCGTCTACCGGGAAGCCGCTGGCTCGCTCACCGTCGAGCTCGAGCTCACAAAACGCGATGTCCACGCCCCGATCGGGCTGACCGCCGGGGTCTGCGTCGCCACCGACGTCGAGCTGTGGAACACCCCCGGCTTCGGTCACCTCGCGCTCTGGGAGGGCGGCGTCTGCGCCGGCAGCGTTCATCTCCTCGTCGTCGAGGAAGCCGGCGCTCGCTATCTGGTGCTACCCGGGATCAACCCGACGCTTGCACTGCTCGAGCGCACCTCTGCCGAGTCGCTCGTGCGCGCCTTGCTGGCGACCACGCACGAGCTCGCACTCAGCGCAAAGCTCTCCGGCGTCTGGATCCCGACCTCACCCTCGATCCATTCCAATCGCCGCGCCGTGCACGAGGTGCTCGCCGCGATGGATCTCCCGGTGCGCCGCACGCGCGGTCACGCGTTCAGCGTCTCGCCCTACACGTATCGCGTCGACGACGTCTGGATCGCTTCGTAGCCCTACGCCGCGAGCTTGACGTGGTACGTCGAGTTACGCGTCTCGACCACGAGCTGGCCCTCTTCCTTCTCGACGCTCGTGATCTCGCTCGTCGTCATCACCTTGCCAGTCTCGAGGAACATCCGCAGACACTCGCCGACGCTCGGCTCACCTATCATCACGGCCGGGGTCTTGTTCAGCTGCTCGTGGCAGCCGTCGCCACCGTCTCGGGTTACCAGGATTCGCTTCGGCTCGAACATGCCCATCTCCTCTCCTGACCGTAGTCCTTGATCGCGAAAGGGAAATCGGAGCGATTCGGTGTGCGGTACTCGGCATTTCTCCTGCGCGAGTGCGCGCGGTCGCTGACACCACGACAGCGTTGGCCTAGGATCCCTTGATGCGGCTCGCGTTGCCGATCCTGTGTGCACTGGCAGGCGCCGCCGCAGCGGACGTCGAGCTCAAGAACGACAGCTTCGCCGAGGGTGCGCAGGTCGCGTTTCAAGGCGGCTTCGTCGCGGGCGAGATCGGCGCCGCGCAGTTCGTCGCACCGGATGCCGGTCGCCAGCTGTTGACCGTGCAGCTGCTGTTCGGCGGCGACACCACGACGCAGACCGTGACGCTGGTCGTCTACGATGACACCGCAGCGGAGACGATCCCAGGCGACGTCCTCTATCGCGGCGACTTCGAGCTCACCGGCTCGGCGTCCGCGATCCACGAGCTGCCGGTCACCGACATGGTGGTGACACTTCCGCAGAGGTTCCGCGTCGGCATCCAGGTGCTCCACGACGGCGCCCCGTCGATCGCCGCCGACACCGATGGGCAGACCGGCAAGAACTTCATCTTCGCGCTGTCGCCGGGCGGCGATGCCTGGATCCCGTCACCGGGTGCGCTCGGCGATTGGATCATCCGTCCGATCGTCAGCGGCACCGGTGGCAACCCCGCCACGCCGTGCTCCGCGAACCCCGATTGCCCCGCCGGCGAGTTCTGCGAGACAGCGGCCGGCACGTGCACGTTCGAATGCGTGATCGACGAGGACTGCGGCGAGGGCACGTGCAACAGCCTCGGTCAGTGCGTCGGCGGCACCGACGATGGTGGTGGATGTTGCGGCACGTCGAAGGATCCTCACCTCGCGTTGTTCGGCGTCGGTCTCCTCGCTTTGATCCTGCGGCGCCGATGCGCGCGCTGATCGTCGTCGCGCTGCTGGGTGCAACTGCGAGCGCGTCGACGATCGTCGAGCTCGGCCCTGTCGCACTCGAGCAAGGCGCCGATCGCGTGGTCGACGCACGCGTGCTGCGCAGCGAAGCGCGGTGGAACGCGCGACACACGCAGATCGAGACCCATGCCGTGCTCGCGATCGAGAGGACGCGCAAAGGCGAAGCCGTCACCAGCGTCGAGATCGTCGTACCCGGTGGCTCGATCGATGGCCGCACGCAGATCACGTTCGGCACCCCCGCGGTGATAGACGGCGAGCGCGCTCGCTGGTTCCTCAAGGCGCGTGGCGACGGCACCTATCGCGTCTACGGCTGGGCGCAGGGCAAGTGGCCCGAGCGCGGCGCCTCCTTCGTGCGCGATCCGGTCGCCGCCGAGCGCGATCGATCTCGGGACCGTGTCCCGAACCCTCGGGACCGTGTCCCGAACCCTCGGTTCGCCGTCAACGGCATGGTGTGGCCGGCCGCCGAGATTCCGGTGCGCTATCTGATCCAGAGCACCGGCAGCGCGGACCTCGCGATCACCGACGTGGTCTCTGCGTTCGACGCCGCGTTCGCGACCTGGCAAGCCGTGCCCACCGCGAGCCTCGCGTTCCAGAACGACGGGATGACCGCACTCGGGCTCGATTCGAACGACGACACCAACGTGATGCTGTTCGTCGAGAGCGGCTGGACCTTCGGCCCCGAGGCTGCTGCGGCGACCTCGCTGGTGATCTTCGAGGGGATGCAGACCGCCGATATCGCGGTCAACGGCGAGAACTGGACGTGGGCGATCGGCCCGGCGAATTCGTCGATCAACCAGGACGTCCTCGATCTCCAGGCGGTGCTGACGCACGAGATCGGCCACTTCAGCGGCCTCGGGCACACCAACCGCGCCTACGACACGATGTTCTTCGCGTGGAACCCGTGGGAAGGGCAGCGCACGCTGTCGATCGACGACAAGCTCGGCCTGACCTCGCTGTATCCGACCACCGGCGACGAGTGCACCCAGCCATGCCCCAGCGGCGAGACCTGCCAGACCGTCCCGCAGGGCAGGCTGTGCGGCGGGGAGCCCGATCCGGTCGGCACCGCGTGTAGCTACGACCGCGTCGAGTGCGATGGCTTCTGTCTGTTCACCGCCGCGGATCTGTCGAGCGGCTACTGCTCCAGGTTCTGCGAGAGCGATGCCGACTGTCCGCTCACCCATCACTGCGACGCGGCGATGTCGGGCGGCTCGCTGGTCAAGGTCTGCTTCGACGGCGCGCAGCCGCCGCCGGTGATCGAGTGCAGCGACGATGCCGCGTGTCCGGTGGGTCAGTTCTGCGACGCGCAGGTCTGTACGTTCGAGTGCCGCACCGATGACGACTGCGATGGGACCTGCTCGCCGCGCGGCCAGTGTCTGGGCGACGAGCCCGACGGCGGTTGCTGCAACACCTCGTCGACTCCGCCGCTCTGGCTGCTCGGGCTACTCCTGCTCCTGCGTCGCCGTTAGGGAGTCGTCGGCGGCGGCCTGGTCGGCGGTGTCTGCGGCTTCGGCGCCGGGGTGACGGGCGGTACCGACGGAACCTCGATCTTCTTCTCCGACTTGTCGTTGTCGGGCTCGTCGTGGACCTTCTCGTCGGGCACGGTCTCCTTCTCGGGTGCGATCGGCGTCTGCGTCGGATCGACCTTGTCGTCGACCTTGACCTTCGTGCTGTCGTCCTTCGACGGCTTGCTCAGCTCGAGCTTCTCCAGCTCGCGCCCATTGATATCGATCACGCGCATCTCGAGCTTCACGGGTCCGACCTCGAATGCGAGGAAGTGGTGCAGCGTGAACTGCTTGAGCGCGCGCGACGCACCGAAGAAGCGCGTCAGCTGGCCGCCACCGCCGCCGCTCACCACGTAGTTGACGTCGGCGACGCGGAAGCGCTCGTACTGATGCTCGTGGCCGGTGATCACGAGGTCGACCTTGCGGTCGGTCAGGATCTTGCTGAACGCCTTGCGGATCCACTGCTGTGGACCACGCAACGAGTTCGTGTACATCGGGTGGTGGCCGAACACGATCACCCACGGCAGCTTGTTCTTCGCGAGATCGTCGTCGAGCCAGGTCAGTTGCTTGGCGTCGCGTTGCGTGGTGTCGATGGCGACGAAGTGCACGCTGCCCCAATCGAACGAGTAGTAGCGCTCGGGCTCGGGCAGCACGAAGGCCTCGAGATACGGCCGCCCTTTTCGCGTGCGACGCTCGTGATTGCCGAGCGTCGGATACGTGGGCACGTAGCGCAGGATGTCGCGATAGATCTGGAAGAACTTGGTCTGCAGCTGCGACGGCGTGCCGGACTCGTATGCGATGTCGCCGAAGAACAGCATGAAGTCGAACGGCTGCGCCGCGATCCACTTGCCGATCGCGACCTGCGCCGCACCGCCGGTGCCAGTGTCGCCGAGGCCGATGAACTTGATCGTCTCCTTCGAAGGTGCTGCGGCGGTAGCCAGCGGCGCGAGCTCGGTCAGCGCGGTCTCACCCTCGAACAGCTGATAGCAATACAGGTGCGTCGGCTCGAGCTTGTCGAACCGCGCGGCCATCACGTAGATGTCATCCGCAGCGAGCTGCATCTTCGCCTGCGCTGCCTCTCGCTCAGCCTTGCGATCCGCATCTCCCACGTAGGTCGCGTCGAGCGCGCCGATGATCTTCTGATCCGTGGGCTCGGTCAGCACGACGCGCGCCTTCGCGGAGCGCGTCCCGAACGCGATCGTGGTCGACGTCGTCGTGGTGCTCTGGAGGTACGGTTCGCGAGTTAGCTTCGTGAGGCCCGCGTCGGTGAGCGCACCGGTGCCGCACAGCTTGATCGATTCACGCTCGCGCGGAGTCACCGAGACCTCGCCGCGCCAGAGCGGGAGGTGGTAGCAAGTCGCCCCGCTCACGAAGGTGACGAGCGCGAGCGTCAGAGTCGCGAACCGCATCGTCTAGGTGTTTGCAGCATGCGTACCCACCGCACGCATGCGGATTCTCCGTAGCGCGCATGCACGGTGTGCCGCTAGCGCCCTGTGCATATACCGGACCTCACACGGATACCTCGGCATGAAACGTGGACCGCGGTGCTCACGTGCATCGATCGTTGCTCGGCCTCCTTTGTAGCGTCGGGGTCGCAGAGGCTGACCCCATCGACAACGCGCCTCCAGCCGACCAGGCATCGGGGATCGAGATCGCGGCCCCCGAGCGGAAGCATCGGATCTCCAACGCGTTCCTCGCACTGCCTCGATTCGTGGCGCATCTGCTCCTACGCGGCCCGCGCTACGCTGCCGCGAGCGTCGACAACTACCTCGAGGGCAAGAGTCCGGATGTCGGCGGTCGCTCCGTCGAGGAGCAGGGTGGCTTCCGCGTAGGCGCCGAGATCGTCGGCGAGACCGAGCTGGGGCTCAGCCTCGCAGTGCGGCTCGGCTACAAGGTGAGCGAGCACGCCGCGGTGGATCTCTACGGTGGCCTGCTGGGTGTGCGCGGCCAGAGTGGCGGCGTCCGACTGATCCTTGGTGACTACACCGCTCTCCACCTCCAGCCGTCG
>JBBQJJ010000547.1:0-5224 GCA_038325805.1 Haliangiales bacterium | reverse complement strand
ACACGGGACTACTTCTGGAACCTCGGCCTGCACCGCCTCTACGGCACCGTCGAATATCCGGAGACTGCCCAGTACCGCTGGAACGAGAGCCCTCCCGCAAGCCGTGTGCGGGAAATCCGCACGCACGGTTTCCACGGGGGTCGTACGGAAACTCTTAAAGAGGGAAAGTAGATCTACCAATGCGTCGAGTCTGCCTGGTAGTCATGTTGGCGGCATGCGGGGATGACCCGGGTGGCGATGGCAACCCGGCGGCTGGTGCGCCTGGCCCGTACTTCGACGAGCCCATGTTCTTCAACATGGACTACTCGGGCGTGACGCCGGCCTCGAACAGCGAGCAGATGATCTCGACGCTGCGGGCGGCCGGTGGCTGGGGCAACGGCGATCGCATGCAGATCGACTTCTCGTTCGACGTCCTGCTCGCCGACGACACCGCGCCGCTGCTGTCGTTCGAGCCCACCGACGACTTCTACGAGCCTGACTGCGATCACGTCGAGGTCCCGGTGCCAGCGGCCGGCAACGTCGAGGGCGAATCGGGCTACGCGTGCGAGGATGGCGGCGACTGCCACCTGATCGTGTTCTCGCCGTCGCGCGGCACGCTGTACGAGATGTGGCGCGCCGACCTCACCGGCGGCGACTTCTTGGGCGGCTGCATGGCCGCGTGGGACACCAAGGTCTCGTACCCCGACACGCTGCGCGGCGAGCAGTGCACGAGCGCGGATGCCTCGGGCTTCCCGATCGCGCCGATGCTGTTCACCGCCGACGAGGTCGCGGCGGGCGAGATCGATCACGCGATCCGCTTCATCCTGCCGAACGATCGCCCCAAGGACGGCTACTCGCGCCCGGCCACCCACGGCACGCACACCGACGGTGGTCCGGATGCGGTGCCGTACGGCGTCCACCTGCGCCTGCGCGCCGACTATCCGCTCGAGACGTTACCGAGCGAGGGCGCGCGGGTCGTCGCGCGCGCGATGCAGAAGTACGGCATGTATCACGCGGACGGCGGCAACATCGCGCTGACCGCGGCGAGCGACCGGTACACCACGGCGAAGTGGGACGGGCTCCTCGATCCGAAGGACCTGGCAGATCTTGCCGTCGAGGACTTCGACGTCATGGATCACGGTCCCACGATCGAGCTGACCCTCGACTGCGAGAGGTAGTAGAGTCCGGCCGTGCGCTGGATCTCGAAGCTGACCACGATCGCCGTGGTCACCCTCCTCATCGGGGGTGGAGCTCTGCTGATCTGGTCGAAGATGCCCGACGCACAGCTCGGCGGCAGCTTCGAGACCTCGGTGAAGTTCCGCGACGCGTCCAAGCTGCAGCCCGGCTCGGCCGTGATGATGATGGGCGTCCGCGTCGGCGACATCGTCAAGCTCGAGATCGAGGGGCAGTTCGCGCGTGTCGATCTGCAGTTGCGCAGCGACCTCGAGCTGCCCAACGACTCGTTCGTCACCCGCCGCGCTGACTCGCTGTTCAAGGACAGCTACCTGGAGATCATCCGCGGTACCTCCACGGTGATGCTGAGGAGCGGCGAGCCGATCGCGCACGTCGAGGAGGGCGGCTCCACCGACGCCACGCTGCGCACGATCGCGCGGGCGATGCCGAAGATCGACGCCGCGCTCGAGCGCATCCATACCTTCATGATCGAGGGGCGCAAGCGGGTGAACGGCAACATCCAGCAGGCGATCATCGATGCCGATCGCTGGGTCCAGGACGGCCGGATCGAGAGCGGCCTCGCGACCGCCGACAAGGCGATGGAGCGGTTCGAGAGTGGCACCACGGCCGCGGCCGAGGCCGTCAGCGATGCGGTGCCGACGGTCGCGAAGCGGCTCGCCGGGTTCGACAAGGCGATCACCAGCGCACGAAGCAACATCAAGGATGGCAAGGAGGGCCTCGTCACCGCGCTGACCGACGCGCGCAAAGGGTTCGATCGGATCGACGAACCGGTCGCGGACATGCAGGAAGTCGTGGCAGCGATCAATGAGGGTCGCGGCGATGACTTCAAGGGCACGCTCGGCCGGTTGATCAATGATCCGGACCTCGGCAACACGCTCGACGACGTCACCGAGGATGTCCGCGAGGGCGTCGCAGGGATGCAGCGCTTCAAGTCGTGGATCGGTGGCCGCTTCGAGGCCAACATCCGGCAGCGCAGCGTGCGCGTCTACGCGAGCGCGGAGATCTGGGCGCGCCGCGACAAGTTCTATCTCGTCGAGTTCGAGAAGAGCGCGCTCGGCGGTGATCCGTTCGCGAACCTCACCGACGTGCCCGGCGCCGACGGCGTGACGCGCCGGCAGGTGATCGAGGACGAGTTGCGGTTCACGTTCCAGTTCGGCAAGCGGCTCGGCAACCTCCAGCTCCGCGCCGGCCTCAAGGATTCGAGCGCGGGCATCGGGATGGATGGCCTGCTGTTCAGGAATCGGCTGCGGATCTCCACCGATCTTTTCGGCTCGTTCTCGAGGACGCCACGCCTCAAAGTCGCCGCCGCCTTCGCGGTGTTTCGCTCGCTGTATATCCTCGCTGGCGTCGACGACGCGCTCAACGCACCCGGCTCGCTCCCGATCACGCTCGGAAATACGCCGGTCCCCGAGTATTTCTCGGAGCTCAAGTACGGTCGCGACTACTTCCTCGGTGTCGGGCTCAAGATCAGCGACGTCGACCTGACGACGATGCTGCGGTTCTACGGCGCGTTGATCGCCGCGAACGCCCTCGCGAACTGACGTATGCTGCCCGGCCATGGGTGAAACAGCACTGGCGCGTCCGCGCTACGCACATCACGGCAAGGTGTTGTTCGTCGATCTGACGGCGAAGGCTTCGCGCATCGAGCACGTCGACGAGACCGTCTATCGCGACTTCCTCGGGGGCTATGGCCTCGGTGCGTGGCTGATGTGGAAGCACTTTCCGCCGAAGACCGACGCCCTCGCACCGGAGGCGTGCTTCGCGATCTCGAGCGGTCTGCTCACCGGCTTGCGCACGCCGTTCTCGGGCCGGATCCAGATCGTCGGCAAGTCGCCGCTGACGGACACCTGGGGCGATTCGAACTCCGGCGGCAGCGTGTGCTCGCACCTCCGGCAAGCCGGCTACGACGCGCTCGTGGTCACCGGCAAGGCGGCCGAGCCCACGTTGCTCGTGATCAAGGACGACAGCGTGACCTTCGAGTCCGCCGCGGAGTACTGGGGCAAGGAGATCCCCGAGACCTTCAACGCGCTGAAGGCCAAGTTCGGGAGCAAGCGCGATGTCGGCGTCTCCGCGATCGGACCCGCCGGGGAAGCCAAGCTGCGGATCGCGTCCGTGATGAACGATCGCTATCACGCATTCGGTCGCCAGGGCTTCGGCGCGATCTACGGCAGCAAGAACCTCAAGGCGATCGTCGTCGCGGGTACCGGCGAGGTTCCGGTCGCGAAGCCGGACGAGTTCAAGGCGATCTGCAAGTCGATCACGGACGAGTACAAGAAGGACCTCGGCCTGTTCGCGCGCTTCATGGCGTACATGGCGAAGCCGAAGAGCTGGCTCGGCTGGATGTACCGCCTGATGGCGAGGCGCGGGATGAAGTTGACGTCGCCGGTCGCGTCGATGCGGCGGTTGTGGTCGCAGCGCGGCACCACCGCGGCGGTCGCGCTGTCGATCGAGAACGGCGACGCGCCGATCAAGAACTGGCGCGGTGTGGGCAGCAAGGAGTTCCCGCTGTCGTCGCGCGGCATGAAGATCGACGGCAAGGTCGTCGACAAGTACATCTCGAAGAAGCTGTCGTGCGGTGATTGCCCGATGCCGTGCAAGGGCATCGTCAAGGTCAAGTCGCGCGGGCTGACCGACGTCCGGCGCCCCGACTACGAGACGATCGTCGGGTTCGGCGCCAACCTGCTCAACGACGACATCGAGCTGATCACCGCGTGCCACGACGCGTGCAACCGCCTCGGCATCGATGCGGTGAGCTCGTCGATGACGATCGCGTGGGTGTGCGAGGCAGTCGAGAAGGGGCTCCTCTCCGCGAAGGATCTCGACGGCATCGACATGAAGTGGGGCGACGGCGAGGCCGCGCTCCAGCTGACGATCAAGATGGGCACGGGTGAAGGTTGTGGTGCGTGGCTCGGCAACGGCGTGAAGCGGGCGGCCGAGCACCTCGGTAAGGGGACCGAGGCGTTTGCCATCCACGTGCACGGCGGTGAGCCCGCGTATCACGACAGTCGCTTCACCTCGCTGATGGGCGTCACGTACATCGCGGATCCCACACCGGGCCGCCACACCGCCGGCAGCGCGTCATGGAACGAGACATTCGGCGTCGCCTTCTCGTTGCCGAAAGCGGCGGACAAGAAGGACTGGAACACGACGTGGAAGGGCACCGAGGGCAAGGGCAAGGCGCAGGCGCTGCACTCCAACGCGCACCAGGCGATGAACGGCCTCGGGCTCTGCATGTTCACGATGCTGACCGGCCGATTGCCGTGGACCGACCTGATCAACGCGGCGGCAGGGTGGGGCATGACCGACAACGATCTGCTGGTCTGCGGCGAGCGGATCCAGAACCTGCGCGCCGCGTTCAATCGCCGCGAGGGCATCGTGCCGGCGGACTTCGCACCGCATCCGCGCATGCTCGGGGAAGGCGATGGCAACTTGACGGCGGGGCCGCTCAAGGGTGTCAAGGTCGCGCTGCCGATGCTCAAGGATGACTACTACTCCGCGATGCAGTGGAACACGAAGAGTGGCAACGTCTCGAAGGCGCGCGCAAACGAGCTCGGGATGACGGACCTGCTCGAGGGCTTCACCGACTGATGGGCCTGTTCGGTCGTCGCGATCAGCTGAAGATCCACCTGCTGATCCGCGGGCGGATCGGCGACGACTGGAAGGATGTCGACACGCACCTCAAGGTCCCGCCGGGCACCACGCTCGCGCAGCTGGTCGAGCTCGCTGACCGGGCGAAGCTGCCGCTGCGCGAGGCGCTCGACAACTCGCCGCATCTCAAGGACACGATGATGCTCAACGGCGAGCGCTGTCCGATCGCCGAGCACGGCGACCGCCTGCTCGTCGACGGGGACGAGATCTATCTGCTGGCGCCGCTCGCCGGCGGTTAGC
Source organism: Haliangiales bacterium (assembly GCA_038325805.1). Taxonomy (GTDB): domain Bacteria; phylum Myxococcota_A; class Polyangia; order Haliangiales; family Haliangiaceae; genus JABFXX01. The sequence goes on along the minus strand of JBBQJJ010000547.1, from coordinate 163 downwards.
TCCGCCGACCGCGTTGTCCTAGGAACCAGCGGCAGGGCGGAGCAGGAGCGCTGCACCCTCGACGGCGACGATCGGCTGCGACTCGGGATCGAACCGAGCTGCCACCAGCGTCCTGCCGTCGGGAGCTTGGACGAAATCCCCGGGCTCGACTCGTTCGCCGAGG
>JBBQJJ010000546.1:0-5227 GCA_038325805.1 Haliangiales bacterium | reverse complement strand
CGTCGCGGCGATCGGCAGGCCGGCACCGAGCGCCTTCGCGACGGTGACGAGATCCGGCTCGACGCCGAGCTGCTCGCACGCGAACAGGGTCCCGGTGCGACCGAACGTCTGCACCTCGTCGGCGATCATCACGATGCCGTGCTGCGTGCACAGCTCGCGGATGCGCTTCAAGAACCGCTTCGGCATCGGAATGAAGCCGGCCTCGCCTTGTACCGGCTCGATGATGATCGCGGCGAGCGCGGACGGATCGACCTGACTTATCATCGCGCGCTCGAGCTGCGCGATGCACGTGTCGATGTACTGCTCGTCGGTGAGCTGCGGTGGCTTGCGATACGGCTCGGGCGCGGGGATCCGATAGATCTCCGGCGCGAACGGACCGAACCCACTCTTGAACAAGCCGTACTTGCTGGTCAGTGACAGCGTCAGCAACGTGCGGCCGTGATAGCCGCCCTCGAAGCACAGGACCCCTGCGCGCTTGGTATACGCGCGCGCGAACTTGATCGCGTTCTCGACGGCCTCGGCACCACTGTTCGCCAGGATCGACTTCTTCGCGGACGCACCCGGCGCGACCTCGTTGAGCAGCTCGCACAGCGCGACATATGGCTCGTAGGTGGTGACCAGCGCGCAGGTGTGGAGCAGTTGCGCGGCTTGCTGCTGCACCGCTTGCACGACCGCGGGTGGACAGTGCCCGGCTGCCGCCATGCCGATGCCGCCGGCGAGATCGATCAGCGTGTTGCCGTCGACGTCGTGGATCAGCGCACCCTCGACGCGCTCGACCACCACGTCAGTCGACTTGCCGAGGCCCTTCGCGACGGCGGCGGCGCGGCGATCGAGGACCGCCTTGCTCTTCGGGCCGGGGATCTCGGTGACGCGGCGAATCGCTGGCATCGCCAGATGATACCGCCTACAGCGCCACAGATAATGGCGCGTGGCCACCACGAAGAAAGCGACCAAGCCAAAGCAGGCATCCGCGTCGAAAGCCAAGCCCAAGGGGACGGATCTCGATCGCGCGTTTGCGAAGCTCGGCAAGGCCAAGTCGAAGACGCTGACCAGCGCGCAGCTCGCAGCGCTCGCCCTCAAGGGTGACCTCGAGGCGCTGGTCCTCGCGATCCAGCCGTTCAAAGAGGACGGTGACTCCGACGACGAGATGTACAAGTGGCTCGAGGTCGCCGCCTCGCACGGGCCGACGGCGAAGCATCGCAAGGCGGCCGAGTCCTTGAGCGCCGATCTGCTGGAGTGCTCCTCGCTCCGCTACGACGACGATCAGCTGACGACCGGCGGCGTGCACTTCGAGCTCGGCGTCGCCTACCTCACCGGGGCGGAGGGCCTCCCGCGCGATCTGACCCGCGGTGCCGAACAGCTCGCGATGGCAAAGGAGCGCTACTACCCGTGGTCGATCCAGGGCGGCGACAAGCTGCTGAAGCAGACCAGCAAGGCGCTCCCCGCCGACGCGCGCGCGGTGTTCGATCGGATCTACGACGGCAGCAAGCCCGAGCCGTCCGACGATGGCGACGACGACTACTGAGGAAACGGCACATCGTGCGACGCCGGCATCACCAGGATGACGCCGTAGTTGTCGCAGACCGGATCGTCGAGGTAGCTCGCGATCAAGCCCCGCGGCTCGAAGCCGATCTTGAGCTGAGCCGATACCGTCGGGTCACTGCGCGTCCCGGCGATCAGCTGTTCGTAATACGCCTCCGCCGTCAGCTCGTGCTTGAGGGCACCGTAGCCGCTCGGCATCCCGACCGTGAGCTGCCCCTCGAGCCCGAGCTCGTGCACGACGTACTGCCTCGTCGCATACAGCGCACGGGCGATACCGCGACCACGAAACTCGGGATGGGTGCCGATGTCGGCGCCGTACAGCCAGGGGCCCACCGGATCGTGCGAGGTCAACCAGCCGCCCTCGATCACACCCGCGAAGGTGTGACCGGGCTCGACGATGTCGAGGGTGGTGCGGATCGTCGACGTCGCACCGATCACGCGCTCGGTCGCCTCCTCGATCACCACCCACTGTCCCTCGGGGAACAGCTCGACGTGTTTCTCGTAGTTCTCGGCGGTGAACCGCTGGGCCGGCGCCAGGGTGGGGAAGATGATCGTCTGCAGCTCGGCGAGCGCGTCGCAGTTCGCCAGGCGCGTCGGCGTGACGACGAGGCCGCTGCCGAAGGGCCGTGAGTGCATGCACCCAGCTTACGACACGTTCACCCCGTTGGTTCCCCGGCCTTGCGGATGGTTGTTGTCGTCGTGGCGCTCGAGGTCGGATTCGACGAGCGCGGCGGTCGACAGTTCCTCGAAGCCGTCGAAGGACACCACGCGCGACGGATCGAGCTGCGAGAGCCTGTACAAGTCGGTGTACGCATCAAAGATTTCCGGACGCTGGCGGAGCTGGTGGTACGCGCGCCCGACCGCCTTGAGGTTCTCGGTCTTGGCCTTGGCCTCGAGCTCGGCGACCAGCTCTTCGGTCTGTGCGAGCAACAGCGCGGCGTCCGTGCGCCCACGCTCCTCGTACTCGCCCTTCGCGACGTCGAGCTTGGCTGCGACGGCCTCGAACATCAGGCGTGCAACCTCGGCGCGAAACTCGACATTGAGGACCCGGACATCTCCGACCTCGATGCCGTACTCCGCCATGGTCTTTTTCACGAGCTCCGTCAACGCGGTCGACAGCTCGGGGTCGTTGCGCAGGAACAACGAGCGCTCCTTGCCGGCGATCGCCGCCGCCGCCTCGTGCACCGTCGAGCTCTCCAGGGCCTCTTCCCAGTCGTGCACGGCGAACATCGCCTTGTTCGCGTCGTCGATCCGGAACGTGACGCGGAGGTCGACCTTGACGGTCGTGCCCTGCGAGTCGTTGGACTCGATCGCACGGAAGATCCGCTCGTCCCACTGCCGCGACACGACGATGAACCGGTTGACCAACGAGAGCCGGTTTCCCTCGATGCCGGGGTCGGTGGCTCGAGCCTCGAGCTTACCCATCCGCAGGCAAAGCACCTCGTGGTTCTCGGGGTTGATCACCGCGAAGCGCTTGAACAGCATCACGATCACGATCGCCGCGGCGGGGACCACCGCAAGACCGATCAGAAAGTTTGTATCGAAGTTCATGACTAGCTCCTGGTGGTGCTGGTGGGTTGGTGGTTGAGGTAGACGCGGCGCGATCCGCCGAGCACTTCGAGGCGGCGGCGAGCCACGTAGTCACGCAGCACGCCTTGGTCGGCGAGCGCGCCGAGCTCGGCACCGACGGTGCGGATCTCGTGTTCTTGAGCGCGGGCGCGGGCGTGGGCGATCGTCACCGCATGGTTCGCCGACAGCGTGCGCTGCTGGCACTGCAGCTCGGTGCGAGACACGAGATGGTTCGCTTCCGACTCGGCCGTGATCACGCCGTTCAGGGCATCGACCAGCTCCTCGGGCGGGTCGAGCTGCAGCAGGTCGACCGCGATCACCTGCACGCCGTACTCGACGAGTGCGGCCTCCTGCATCGCATCGAGCGCGCGCTGCTGCAGCTCGTTCATGCGCAGCCGCATCGCGGTGTACGCCGACAGCTCCCCGGCCTGCTGTTCGAAGCGAGCGATCTGTTCGCGCAGCGTCTGGCGAAACAGCCAGGCGACGTGGTGCGGCGCATCCTTCGCCTCGGCGAGGAAGGTCGCGACGTGCTTCGGGTCGACGCGATAGCGCAGCCGCGCGTTGACGCGGATGCGGGTCCCGTCGGAGGCGAGGGCCTCGATCGCGGACTCGGCGTTGCCCGGTCCGACGCTGCGCTCCGCGAGCGACACCATGTGAACCTGCGCCCATGGCGCTCGCCAGTGGAATCCCGGCTCGAGCGTCACGACCGCACTTTTGCTATCGCGCGTGAAGCGCCCGAACGTGGAGAGCACGGCGATGTTGCCGTTGTCGATGCTGAAACCGGAGCGAACCAGCAGCGCGATCAAGACGAGACCGACGCCGGCCGCGAGTCCTACGAGAAGAGAGGTCATGGCGATCCTTTCAGAAAGGCTTGGTGTGAAAACTGGGTTGTCGAGCGGTCGGGATGCCGGCCACCGGTGATTCGACGTCGGTGTTGCGCGCGTAGGCGACCACCAGTCCGCGGTTGACCTGGACGACGTCCTCGTTGAAGTGCGCGTGCGCGTGCTCTGCATCCGGTAGCTGCGCGACCTTCTCGGGGCTATCGACGATCCAGCCGCTCGGGACTCGTTTGCCGGGCGGAATCTCGACGCCGACCACGACGGCGCCGTGGCTGATGAAGCAGCCTTCGCCGATGATCGAGTCGTGGACGATCGCCTTGAAGCCGATGAACGTCTTCTTGCCGATCATCGATGGGCCATGCACCAGGGCCTGGTGTGCGAGCGAGACGTCGGAGCCGATGTGGATCGCCCACCGCCGTCCCTCGACGAGCACCCACTTGTCCTTGAGTGCGTGGAGCACGACGCCGTCCTGCACGTTCGAGCGATCGCCGATGTAGAACGGCGCGCCCTCGTCGGCGCGGATCGAGGTGTCCGCCGCGACGTTGACCTCGCGGCCGAGCTCGACCCAGCCGATCACCGACGCGGTCGGATGGACATACGCCGTCGGGTGGACCTTCGGCTTGGTGCGGACATGCCGCGACCACACCGCCTGGTCCTGCATCGACGGGTTCTGCTCGGTCTCGACCTCGACGCGACCCGCCGCGGTGACGACCGCGCGGATCGTCGGAGTCGGACGCAGGATCGTCGCGTCCTTCGTGGCCGCCTTCGCCCGCTTCTCGAACCACTTGTCCAGATAGTAGAGCGCGCTGCCAACGACGAGGCCGGTCATCAGATAGCCGAGCGTCGTCCCGGCCGCAGCCGCGAGGAAGGCGAGGGCGTGCAGCTTGTGGGTCTTGAACGCCTCGATGACGATTTTTATTTTGATCAGCCGCCACGCGATCGTGACCAGCAAACCGGCGAGCGCTGCGAGCGGAATGATCTCGAGCAGGCCGCTGAAGAAGTAGGCGACGACGAGGAGGATGATGCCGTGGGCCATCGCCGCGATGCGCGTGCGAGCTCCGGCCTGAAGATTGACGGAGGATCGGACGATCACGCCGGTCACCGACATGCCGCCGAAGATGCCGCTCGCGAGGTTACCGATGCCCTGACCGAACAGCTCGGCGTTCGCGTTGTAGCCGGACTTGCCATTCGACATGTCGTCGACTGCCTTCGCCGAGATCAGCGACTCTGCCGCCGACAGCAGCGCGAGCGGCAACGCGACCGCGATCAGTGCGAGC
>JBBQJJ010000545.1:0-5248 GCA_038325805.1 Haliangiales bacterium | reverse complement strand
ACGTTGCGCAGCGCGCTGCTGTCGTGGGAAGGCGAGCTGCCGACCGTGGCGGCGGCAGCATCTGCGGCCGCCGCATCCGCACCCGGCGCGACCGGGGAGATGCGCGCTCGTGCACTCGGCCCGAGCACCGCGCGCGACATGATCGAAGCGATGACGATGCCGCTGCTCGGCGACGTCGAGATGCCTCGCAACGGCGATTCCTGGGCCGCCCCCGGTATGGTGGCGGAGCGCGCGCACAGCTGGTCGGTCGCCTCCGAGCGATCGTCGGCCGATCTGGCGTTCGACTTCGTGCCGCCCGAGCTCGTGCTCGCCGCGCGCGTCTACGGTCTCGGTCCGGCCGAAGCGGCGCAGGCCGCGCGTCTCGCGATCGTCGGTCCGGGCCCGCTGTCCGCGATGGCGAGCACCGTCGACCGGACGTTCGTCCAGGCGATGGCGTTCGAGGCAGAGCGCCGCGAGCGCGTCCAGCGTGGTGAGTCGGTCATGCCGGCGTCGGCACCGATGACGTCGTCTTCGTCGCCTTCGTCTTCGCCTTCTTCGTCGAGCGCGTCACCTGGCACCGCGGCTGCGGCGATCCACGCTGCCTACCCGACCACGAGCGGTGAGATGGCCGCGATCGCACGCGAGGCCATGACGTCGACGTCGACCTCGTTCGGTGTCGAGCGGCGCGCGCCACGTGGAGCCTTCCTGTGGCCGCAGGCGACCGTCGCCGCACTCAAGCTCGATGCGCCGGGCCCCGACAGCCAGCAGTCGATGTCGATCGCTGCACTCGAGCTGCTCGCGGCGCAGACCGTCGCGGAGCTCGGCACGTATGCGGCGCTCGGTGAAGGTCCCGAAGCGATGATGGCAAGTACGATGGGCGCGCCGAGCGGTTCGATGTCTGGCGCCGCTGGCGACGTGAATGCACTGCCGTCGCTCGCAGCGCGGGCACCCGAGATGATGGGCAGCGTCGTCGCGCCCGCGTCGCGGACCGAGCCGTCCGAGCCCGACGAGCAAGATGTGTTGTCGGCTGCGATCGCGATGGTTCCAGAGTCGCGCCGCGCACGGTTCGATGCCCTCTACATCGCCCTCGGCAAGTCGCCGTCGAACGTCGGCGTCTCGCCGGCGGCGCGTGCTGCTCGTGCACTCGCACTCGCAGGTCGCGGCGAAGATGCGCCGACCTCGGCGCGCGAGCGTGCAGCGGCTGCGTGGGATGTGCTCCCGGTCGTCTATGCCGTCGAGCTTGGTGAAGCCGCGGCGGCCTACGCGCATGAAGCGTCGGGTGGTGCGGCGCTCACGGGTGGTGCGCGCGAGCGAGCCGTTGCCCGTGCGGGTGCTCGCGACTACGTGACGGCCGGTGGGTCTCGCGAGCTGGTCTCGTCGGATCCGAGGTTCGTCGATGTGCGGCCGGGGCTCGGCAGTCTGTCTGCACGCGCCGGCGAGGCGCTGGGCTCGTACATCGCGCCGTCGTATTCGTCTTCGTCGTCTTCGTCGTCTTCGTCGTCGTCTTCGTCGTCTTCGTCTTCCTCGTCGTCTTCGTCTTCGTCGTCCACGTCGTCGTCCTTCTCCTCTTCAGATCGCGAGATGGTCGGCGCGCTACTGCGCGTGCCCACCGCGTCGCAAGAGATGGTGCAGACCGGGCGGCCGTCGGGTCGGTTCGGTGGTGGAGAGGTCGAGATTCCGACCTGGTTCGAAGCCGCCGCACGCAAGATGTTCGAGAGCCAGCAGAGCTCACTCGGTGGTGACATCTCGCTCGCCGACCTGACGCTGATCCAGAGCGCCCCGTCGAACCAGCTCGCGGCGTCGACCCGCGGTACGCCGGGTGCCTCCAGCCCACTCGGCCCAGGCGCCGCCGGTCACGCCGAGGCCAAGCCCGGCCAGAAGATCGATATCGAGAAGATCGCCAACGAGGTCTATCGCCAGATCTTGGCGATGATGGATGCCGCACGCGCGCGTAACGGGGAGCCGTACCTATGAGCTTCGAACAAGCCAGAGCCAAGTTGACGATCGGTAGTCTCGATGACAGCACCACCGTCAGCGCCCAGTACAACCCCAAAGAGCTCCAGATCGACATGAACGTCCCGTGGAAGAAGCCGGAAGCGGCGACCAAGACGGGCAATCAGTCGGGTGGTGGTGGCTCGAACCCACTCGAGGTCGAGTTCACCGGCGCCGAGGGTCGATCGCTGACGATCGAGATGCTGTTCGACGGTTACGAGCCCGATGGCGGTCGCACCGTCGACGTGCGTGGTGAGGTCGACAAGCTGACGAAGCTCGCGACCGTCCGCGAGCCGGACTCCAACGACGAGCAGAAACGCCGCCCGCACCACTGCGTGATCAGCTGGGGCTCGCGCGGCCTGCCGAAGTTCGAGTGCGTGATCGAATCGCTCTCCACGAAGTACTCGATGTTCTCCTCCGATGGTGAACCCTTGCGCGCGACCTGCACGGTCAAGCTCAAGGAAGCCTCGGTGAAGAAGTAGGAGCGCTGACCGATGGCGAGCTCAGGCGTCGCAGCACCTAATACCGACATCATCCTCGACGGTACCGAGGTGCCGGATCACGACTTCATCTCGTACATCGTCGAGCGCGACATCAACCAGCCGGACATGGCGGCGGTGATGCTCGCGAATCAGAACGACATCTACACGTCGAAGGCGAAGGTCGGCGCGTCGCTCGAGATCAAGGTCGGCACCAACAGCAAGCGGATCTATATCGGCGAGATCCTCGGCGTCGAGCCGATCTATCGCGGTGGTGAGACCACGAAGATCTTGATCCGCGCGATCAACAAGATGCATCGCCTGATCCGGAAGCGGAAGTCGATGACGTTCACCGACAAGACCGACCAGCAGATCCTCGATCAGGTGGTCAAGGACGCGGGGCTCTCCCTCGAGTTCAAGCACTCGAAGAGCATCACGTACAAGCACGTCTACCAGCACAACCTCAACGGCCTCGAGTTCGTGCGCCAGCGTGCGGCACGCCTCGGCTGTCACGTGTGGTGCGTCGACAAGACCATCCACGTCAAGGAGCCGGACTTCGGCTCGAGTGGCGGCACGGAGCTCAACGTCGACAAGGACGGTAACCTGCGTGCCTTCCAGCCGCGGATGAACTCGTCGTCGGTGGTCCAGAAGGTCACGGTCAAAGGCTGGGACCCCGAGAAGAAAGAGCTGATCTCGTACACCGCGAACGCCGAGAACTCGCCGCTCGGTTCGCAGAACGCGGTCGCGGCCTCGACGCAGATCGGTGGCAACGAGGAGACCTTCACGGTCGATCACCCGATCCACTCGAAGGAGGAGGCCGAGGCGCTCGCCAAAGCCCGCCTCCGCGACCTCAACATGCAGTTCATCACCGGTGAAGCCGAGTGCGCCGGCAATGCCGACGTCGAGCTAGGCACGACGGTCAAGATCACCGCGAACGCGCGTGGCCAGGACCCGTTCAACGGCAAGTACTACATCATGGGCATCACGCACCGCCACACCCTGCCGAAGGGCAAGGAAGGCGGCTTCGTCACGATCCTCAAGCTCGCACGCGACGCACAGGGAGGCTGAGCGATGCGTACCGGTGGCCCAAAACGCGAGTCGATGGACAACACGTCCTACGGGTTGCATTACGCCATCGTCACGCAGAACAAGGATCCCGAGAAGCTCGAGCGAATCAAGGTGCGTCTGCCGTGGCTCGACGGTGGCGAAGAAGATCAGACGTTCTGGGCGCAGCTGCTGACGCCAATGGAAGGCAAGAAGTTCGGCTGGTACACGCTGCCCGATATCGATGACGTCGTCGCGGTGATGTTCGTCGCCGGTGACATGACCCAGCCGGTCGTCATGGGTGGTGTGTGGAGCAAGCCCGACTTCTCGCCCGAGCCCAACGAGGATGGCAAGAACAACTTCCGCGGCTATCGCAGCCGCTCGGGTCACCGGATGATCCTCGACGATTCGGGTCAGGGCAAGGTCGTCCTCGCCGACAAGACGACGAAGAACATGATCGGCGTCGGCCAGTTCGAGAAGGACGGCGCCGGCCCCAACGTCTGTGCCGTCTACAAGCCTCCGATGTCCGGCACCTCCGGCGTCTCGATCTCGACGATGGAAGGCAAGCTCGAGCTGACCTGCAAGGACGGCAAGCTCAAGATCGAAGCCGAGCAGAACATCAAGATCAGCGCGAAGACGACGATCGATATCAAGGCTGGTCAGGACATGACCATGGAAGGCTCGTCGTCGGCGAAGCTGACCTCGTCGAGCCCGAGCAACTACGACGCACCCCAGATCAAGATCGCGTGAGCTTCTTTTCGCTAGACCGAGTGATGCCGACGGCGCAACGCGCCGGCAAGCTGCGTGGCATCCATCTAGCGATCGTCACCGACGGTAAAGAAGACGGTAAGGACAACCCCGGCTTCCGCATCAAGGTGAAGTACCCGTGGCTCGCCGAGGCCGAGCAGACCTTCTGGGCGCGTATCGCCGTCCCGATGGGCGGCAAGGAGCGCGGCACGTACTTCCTCCCCGAGAATGACGACCAGGTGATGGTCGTGTTCGAGCACGGCTACATCGATCGCCCGATCATCGTCGGTTCGGTGTGGAGCAAGAAGCAAGAGCCCGTCGAGAACAACGAGTCGGGTAAGAACAACGTCAAGCTGATCAAGTCCCGTACCGGTCACCGCCTGGTGTTCGACGACAAGGAGGGCGCCGAGAAGATGGTGCTCGTCGACAAGTCGGGCGCGAACAAGATCGTCATCGACTCGGTCAACAAGGTCATCAAGATCGAGTCCTCGAAGGACATAGAGATCAAGGCGAAGGCGAATGTCATCATTCACTGCAACGCCTTCAAGATGGGCACGACGGAGAAGCTGACGACCAAGGGCAAGGATCTGCTGACCCACGCCAAGTCGGCGTTCGACAGCAAGGCGGGCTCTGCGATCGTCGTCTCCGGTTCGCAGGTCACGATCAACGTCAACAACAGCGCCGCGTGTCAGGTCTCTGGCTCGGGGGCCGGCTCGCTCGGTGGTGCTGCCTCCGAGAAGGCGAAGGATCAGGTCACCGGTAAGGGCGGCGGCGGTGGCGGTGGCGGTGGCGGCGGCGGCGGTGGCGGTGGCGGTGGCGGTGGCGGCGGTGGCGGTTCCTCGGGCGGATCTCCCTCCTCGAGCAGTTCGTCGTCTTCGCCGTCGAGCAGTTCGTCGTCTTCGCCGTCGAGCAGTTCGTCGTCTTCGCCGTCGAGCAGTTCGTCGTCTTCGCCGTCGAGCAGTTCGTCGTCTTCGCCGTCGAGCAGTTCGTCGTCTTCGCCGTCGAGC
>JBBQJJ010000544.1:0-5262 GCA_038325805.1 Haliangiales bacterium | reverse complement strand
CGCCAGCTGCGCTTCGCGATCGTGTCGATGATGGTGCTCGGGCTCAACGACTCGCTGCATGGCACGGGCGCGATCACCTCGCTGCCGTTGTTCGAGTACGCCTACGTGATCGTCGCGGTGATCTCGACGCGCATCGAGCTCGAGCGCTCGGCGATCGTGCGCGCACGACTCGCGCAACTCGTCGACGAGCGCGGTCGCGACCTCGAGAGCAAGCGCCAGGCGATCGACACCGCCCTGCACCAGTTGACCCGCAGCGAGGAGCGCTACCGCCACCTCGCCGAGGCGACGCGCGAAGGCGTCGTGGTGTGCAACGGCCGCCGTGTGGTCGACGTCAACAGTGCGTTCTGCACGATGCTCGACACCACCGAGGACTCGCTGCTCGGCGCCGACGCTGCGGAGCTGTTCGACGCCACCGATCGCGCGACGATCGAAGGCTTGGTCAACGGCGTCGAGACCGGTCCGTCGGACGTCAAGGCGTGCAAGCCCGATCAGGCGCTGCTCGCCGTGTCGGTCAAGGCGGCGCCCGTCCCTACGGGTGCGCACGGCACGCGCGTGCTGCTGGTGCGCGACGTCTCCGGCGAGCGCGAGCTCCGGCAGCAGCTGATCCGCGCGGATCGCCTCGCCGCCGTCGGCACGCTCGCCGCCGGGACCGCGCACGAGATCAACAACCCGCTGGTCTGGGTGGTCGGCAATGCGGAGGTGCTGACCATGGAGCTCGATCGCCTCGCGCCGAAGCTGGCGCCCGGCGAGCTCGATCTCGCGCGTGAGGTGATCGGCGAGATCGCCGCGGGTGGCGAGCGCGTCCGGCGGATCGTCAAGGATCTGATGTCGCTCGCGCGCGAGAAGTCCGCCGACGAATCGAGCGTGGATGTTCGCAAGATCGTCGACGGTGCGCTCGCGGTCGCATCTACCCAGCTCCGCCACCGCGCGACGGTGGTCAAGGAGTACGCCGACATCCCGACGGTGTACGCGAGCGAGGTACGCCTCGGCCAGGTGTTCCTCAACCTGCTCGTCAACGCGGCGCAGGCGATTCCGGAAGGTCGCGTCGCGGAGAACGAGGTCCGGATCAAGGTCCACGCGGACGCGACCCACGTGATCGTCGAGATCCGTGACACCGGCTCCGGGATGGATTCGCAGACCCGCGATCGCATCTTCGATCCGTTCTTCACCACCAAGGAAGTCGGCAAGGGCACCGGCCTCGGGTTGTCGATCAGCCACGGGATCGTGTCGGCGCTCGGCGGGACGATCGACGTCACCAGCGACCAGGTCAGAGGCAGCACGTTCATCGTCAGGTTGCCTGCCCCGCCGCGGAAGCCGGAGGTCACGTCGCTCTCCGCTGTCGCGAAGGGGCCCATCTTGACGAGGCGGATCCTGGTCGTCGACGACGAGGAGGCCGTCGCACGGAACTTCGCGCGCATGCTCGCGCCGCACTCCGTCGATGTCGCGCACAACGGCCGCGAGGCGCTCGAGCGCTGCGCCTCGTCTCGCTACGACCTCGTGATCTGCGACCTGATGATGCCCGACGTCACCGGGATGGAGGTCTACCTGCAGCTCGTCGCCGGCGACCCGACCGCCGCGAGTCGGTTCCTGTTCATGACCGGCGGAGCGTTCACCGACAAGGCGCGGGATTTCCTCGACAAGACTGCGGTCCGTTGGATCGAGAAGCCGATCTCGAAGGCCGACCTCCACGAAGCCGTCGCCGAGGTGGTCGCGGGAACCTGACGCAGGACAACGGTGTCAACATCGGCCGATGCGTCGCCGCGATAGGTCCATTGTCGCCTTCGTCTCGATCGCGATCAGCTGTCGAACACCCACGCCGATCACCGCTCCTCACGTCGACGACAAGCCCGCGTCGATCCCCGCGCAGGCACCCACGGGCGGGCGCGCCACCGTCGAGCTCGACGCGCGTGCAACCGAGGACGGTACGCTCGACGTGCGCGTCATCGATGCGGGCGCCGCCGCCGTCCAGCTCGCGGTGACGCCGCTGGCCGACGCCGAGCTCCGCCCGCTGCTCGCGAAGCTCGAGCCCCTGCCGGCCACCGCCGGTCGTGCGCCCGTGATGCGGCCTCCATCGGCGGTCCCCACGCCGAGCGCGGCACCTGTCCCGATCGCCTTGCTCGGCGTGCAGGGCACCGCGATCCCCGACACCGCACCTGCACCGCCGCCCCCATCCGCACCCGTCGCGCCGATCGTGATCGCCCCCTTGACGCCCCCCGAGCTGTTGCCGTCAGGTGAGGTCGCCGGTGCGGCGGAGGTTCACGTGCGGTTCGCCGAGCCGATGGTGCCAATCGCCGAGGTCGGAGCGTCACAGCGTGCTCCAGCGACGATCACGCCCGCGGTACCGGGCAGCTGGCGATGGATCGACACACGCGTCGCGAAGTTCACCGCGACGACGAGGTTCCCGAACGCGAGCACGTTCACGATCACCGTGCCGGCGGGCACCCAGGCCCTGTCTGGCGGCATGCTCGACAACCCCACCGTCGCGACGTTCACCACACCGCCGATCACGCTGGAGCGCGCGGGCTACGTGCTACGGACCGTGCGCCCGGATGCGCCGCTGCTGCTCGCCTTCGATCAGCCGTTCGATCCGATCGCCCTCGCGAAGTTCATCCGCATCGAGCACGCCGGCAAGCGCCTCGAGCACCAGCCGACCACGCTCGATCACGCGAAGCAGCTCTGGGCACGCGATCCGCGGATCACGCTCGATGCGATCACGCTGCCCGCGCACTACCTGATCGTCGAGCCCAAGACGGCGTGGCCCGCGGGCGCAGATCTCAAGGTCATCCTCGGCGCTGGTGCACCGTCCGCAGAGGGCACGCGCACGAGCACCAAGGACGCGGTCCGCGAGCTCTCGATCGCGAGGTCGTTCAAGCTGCGCGGGCTCAGTTGCGCGCGCTGTCCCGCGACGAGCTTCGTCTCCGTCGACTTCACCAACTCGGTCGCGAAGTACCGTGCCGATCAGGTCACGCTCGACGGTGCGAACGCCGACAAGGACGGCGGCGCCTACCACATCCGCGTGGTCGCACCCGACACACGCGGCAAGACGCACACCGTCGAGGTCGGCGATCTCGGCGACGAGTACGGGCAACCGCTGACGGGTGGACGAACCGCGAAGTTCGTCACCATCGCGCCGGTCTATGACTCGTTCCTCACCGCCGAGTCCGGCCTGTTCATCCTCGATCCGCGCTTTCAGGTGCCGCAGTGGAAGGTCGAGGCGGCGGCCATGCGGGCGCTGCGGATCCAGCTGTATCGCGCGGAGCCCGCGGACTACTTCAAGTTCCGCACGTACGAGCAGGGCGGTCGCAAGGGCACGCCGCCTGGCAAGCTGATCTACGACCAGCAGCACGCGATCGGTCCGCGGCACGCCGGCACCGCACGCGTCGATCTCAGACCCGCGCTCGATCAGGCGCAGGTCGGTCACGTGATCGGAGTCGCCACGCCGATCGGTGCCAAGGCGAATGGCTACGCGACGAAGTCCAGCGCGTGGATCCAGGTCACCAAGCTCGGCGTCATCGCGCGCTTCGATGCCGAGGGCGTCCAATCGTGGGCGAGCCAGATCGACGCCGCGCGATTCCTCGCACCCGTCGCCGGTGCCGAGACCTCGCTGCTCGTCGAGGGACGCAGCGAGCGGCCGAGCAAGGCTGCGGATGCACAGGGCCACGCCTCGCTCGCGTTCCCTGCACCCGTCCTCCCCGAGCCGAAGCGACGACCGTCCGCCCTGCTGGTCGTGTCGTCGGCCACCGACTCGGTGTTCCAGGCGATCGATCGCCACGAGCGCAGCGTTCGCACGAATGACGCGCGCTGGTACGTCACCGACGATCGCTTCACCTACAAGCCGAAGGAGCCGGTCTACGTCAAGGGCTGGGTGCGGTGGTCGCACGATGGCGTCAACCCCGACATCGCGCTGCCAACCAGCGGCGACACGGTGACGTGGACGCTGACCGACTCGAAGGACGCGAAGCTCGCGTCGGGTACGGCTGCGCTGACGGCGCAGGGTGGCTTCGATGTCGAGGCGATGCTCCCCGAGACCGCGAACCTCGGCACCGCGCACTTCACGTTCGAGACCCGCGGCAGCACGCGCGTCTGGCCGATCCAGATCGAGGAGTTCCGCACCCCGACGTTCTCGGTCTCCCTCGACGATGACGTCACGCATCGCGGCGTCACACCGCTGTACGCGGGCGAAGCGATCGAGCTCGCCGCGAACGCGAAGTACTACAGCGGCGGCGGGCTCGTCGGGGCACGCATCCGGTGGGCGGCGACGCTGCGCGCGGCGAGCTACATCCCGCCCGGCTGGGAGGACTTCTCGTTCGCGCCACCGTCGATCAGCCGCTATCGCTATCGATCCCGTTCGAGGAGTGGCACCAGCGACACCGAGCACACCTCGCTGACCGGTGCGAGCTCGTCGTCGATCTCGGTCGGCATCTCAGCTGTACCCGATGGCGAGCCGAGCGTGTTGCAGGTCGACGCCACGGTCACCGACCTCGATCGCGCGACGATTCGCGAGAGCTCGCGACCGGTGATCGTCCACCCGTCGGCGTACTACGTCGGCATCCACGAGCATCCCGAGCGCGAGGAGTTCGAGCTGATCGTCAGCGATGTCGATGGCAACGCCGTGCCGGGCGTCGCGATCGACGTCGCGATCGAAGGCATCGCCGCGGCGAAGCTCTCCGACGAAGACGAGCCGCGCATCGTCGACACCCAGAGCTGCAAGGTGACCAGCGCGAAGACTCCCATCACCTGCGCGTGGAAGCGCCGCGACAAGAACACCGCGTACTCGGTGCTCGCGAAGGTCGCCGATGCACGCGGCCGAAGGAACGCCACGCGTTACTACGTGCCGTGGGTTTCGGGTGTGGAGAAGGGTCCGAGCCTGACGATCGGCGCCGACAAGGCGCAGTACCGACCGGGTGACGTCGCGAAGCTCGAGATCCACTCGACCGTCGTGCCATCGCAAGCGGTGGTCACGGTCGCGCGGCAAGGGGTGGTCGTCCAGCGCCGGATCGAGCTCGCCAAAGAGACCACGACCTTCGAGCTGCCGATCGATCCGTCGTTTGTTCGCAACGTCCACGTCATCGTCGATCGCATCAGCAAGCAACCGAACAGCGACCTCCCGGAGCGAACGTCTGCCGCCGTCGAGCTCAAGCTCGATCCCGAGCACGGCCGGCTCACCGTGATCACACGTCCGACCAAGCCCACCGTCGGCCCGGGCGAGCGCGCGTCGTTCGAGGTCACGGTCAAGCATCGAGGCAAGCCGGTCGCCGGTGC
>JBBQJJ010000543.1:0-5339 GCA_038325805.1 Haliangiales bacterium | reverse complement strand
GGTGATGGCGGCCGAGGGCGAGTTCGAGCAGTACGCGCACAACATTCCGCGCGCGTCCTTCGAGCTGATTCGCCAGTCGCTGAAGGATGCCGCTGGGCACTGCGACGAAGCGCGCGAGCAGCTCCGCAAGCTCCGCGAAGTGGCCGAGTAGCGTCCGGACCCCAGAGCTCACCTCGGTTGACCTCGATCTTCCGGCTTCGCCGGAAGACTCTGTCCGCCAGGCCTGGAAGTAGGAGTTCACTCGCCTGGTCGAAGGATCGACACAGGTGAACTTTGGGGTTAGAGCGGGTTAGAGCGGGTTAGAGCACCGGTAGCATCGACGCGATCAAGCCGAGCGCGACCAACACCACGTGCGCGCGTCGACAGGTACGGCTCGTGCGCCGCCATCCACTGACGAGCACCAGCGCCGCGGCACCGCGCTTCATCGCGAGTACACCCGGGATGATCGCGAGCAGTGAACCGAGCGCGGCGACGCGCGTGAAGGTATCTGCTCCACCAAGGAACGCGCGCGGCCACACGGTGGGCACCAGCATCAGCTCGGCGATCACGATCACCGCGATCGCCCAGCGCTGACCGGCGAACATCGCGGTCGCGGCGATCGCGAGCACACTCGCCACCTCGGGACCGTGCCAGCTCGACTGCGCGAGCGGCAGTGCGAGCATCGCGGCGACGAGCGCACTGATCGCGATCCACAGATCGCTCGAGCGCCGGCGCAGCCGAGCCGTCTCTCTTCGAGCTCTCTCCGGGGCGGGGACGCTCAGCACGGCCATAGAACGATTGTAATCGAACGCTGACACTTGTCGAGTGCCTGTAATCGGACCATTACAACAAATGACGCTCAACCGGCTGTAACCGCGAGGGTTTCGCACTGCCAGCCGATGACGATCTCGACCTTCGAGATGATCGTCGCGACCACATTACAACTCGGGATCGACGGCGATCCACCGTTTCGAGGATCGGACGCCGAGGTCGATAAGGTCCGAGTCCATGCCACACTCGGTTTCATGGACGGCGCTACCGGCCTCTTGATCAAGCTAGGCGTGCGCTTCGTCGTATTCGGTGCGGTGTTCTTCATCGCGGCACGCCGCAATCCGAAGGTCATCATCCCGGTGAAGTGGGCGACGCCGGTGGTCGCGCTGACCTTCGCGCTGCTCAACACCACACTCTATTGGGCGCTGCGACCCGTCCTCGAGCTCGCCACGCTGGGCGCGCTCGGCTTCGCGATGCCGCTCGTCGTCAACATCGTCCTTCTCTACGCGACCGTGAAGTTGTTCGCGTGGGAGAAGCTGCCGCGGTTCGTCGCGAAGTCGAAGCATGGCGATCAGAAGAAGCCCGAGCCTGGTGACGCGAAGCCGCTGTTCACCATCGACGGCATCTTCACCACGATGTGGATGGCGCTGATCCTGACGGCCGCACACGGTGTGTTGTGGTTTGCGCTCGACTACATCCCGAACGCCTGAGGTCGAGCTCGTCGCCGCGCTACGGAACGCGCAGCCTGACGCCCTCGTCGGGGATCGCCGTGCGACGCGCCGTGCGTGTCTTGAAGAACGTCCGCAGCAGCACGACGTCGATGATCACCGTCAGCGTCAGCAACTGGAACGCCCACACCTCGGGGAGCAGCTCGAGCTTCGCGACCACGCGCGACAGCCCGAAGCCGACGAGCCACGCGTCGAAGCTCATGCAGACGCGCCGAAACGTCTCGGCGTCGATATGGCGGATCACCGCGAAGCCGATCGGCAGGCCGATCAGCACGCCGGGCGCGAGATACGGGACGAGCGCGGTGCTCTCGGACGTGATCATGCCGAGCACGAGATACGCGATCAGGGTCGATAGCGATTCGATCGAGCGCGCGATCGCGAGCGCGACCCTGAAGTCGTCCTTCGCCATCCCCTGATTGTTGAAGTACAGCGCGAGCGGCGGACCGGAGATCGTGGTCAGCGAGTAGAGGACGCCGACGCCGGTGCCGAACGGCACGCCGATCATGCGGGTGCGCGCGATCGGAAACCGGAGGCCCGCAGCCTGGATCAAGATCAACGGCAGCAAGGCGGCGTAGGTGACGAGCTTGGCCCACTCGACGCTGATCGACGCGAGGATCAAGCTACCGATCGCGACGCCCGGCAGGATGCCCAGCGCGATCGGCCTGACCTGCGGCCAGACGCGGCGGATCGAGCGGCGGCCGAGGAACAACGCGTAGAGATTGACCACCACCTCGACGATCACGAGTGCAGGGTTGAGCAACCGACTCGTCGTCATCAGCAGCGAGATCGGGACGGTGATCGACGAGTACCCGTACCCGAGTGCGCCGTTCACCGTCGCCGCGAACAGGCTGGTGAGGGCGATCAGGAGTGAGGAGACATCGACGTCCACGAGGCTGGTTGAAGCAGGCAGTGGGCCAATGACGCAGGGCGGCCTATTTGGATTTCAAAACGATTACAACGTGTTACTTGGTTACGATTCGCATCGTCCGTGATAGCAGATTCCTATTTAACCGATATTTCGTGAATTTCACGAAATACCGTCGAGTCACGATATTTCGTGATACCGAGAAGCATGTCGCTGATGGCGCAGCTCTGGCGCGAGGCCTCGCTCGCGACCGAGGCGGAAGGGTTCCTCTCGCGGGTCGGCTCGAGCATGCTCGACGCGCTCGGCGGTGACGCGCTCGCGGTCCGCACGCTCGAGCCGGACCAACACCATCTGGTGACGACCGCGTTCGTCCGGCGCGGGGCCGTCGGCGTCGCGCACCCCGCGAAGCCACGCACCGAGCTCGGTGCGGCGGCGCTGACTCGCGTGCTCGCCTGGATCGAGGCCGGCGTGCTCGAGCATGCGAACGCGACGCGGCCGAATGCCACCGCGCGCGAGCTGCTCCGGCAGATCGCCGACGACGGAGCGTGGTGGCTGGTGCCGCTCGTCGCGGATTCCCGGCCGCTCGGCGTGCTGTTGGTGGCGGGGGATGCGTCCCTCGACACCCGCTCGTTGTCGGCGATGTGCGAGCCACTCTCGGCCGTGCTCGCGTCGGAGCGTTCGCGGCGCGAGCTCTCGCAGCAGCGCGAGGCGGCGGTGGCGGACAAGGCGGCGGTGCTCGCGCGGTTGCAGATCCGCGATATCGGCGTCGCCGTGGTCGGGGTCGACACCGGTCTGCGCGACGTCATGCGCGAGGTCGAGCAGGTCGCACCGACGGGAGCACCGGTGCTGATCCTCGGCGAGACCGGCTCGGGCAAGGAGGTCGTCGCGCGCTCGATCCACGAGCGCAGTAACCGCGCGACCGGTCCGATCCTGCGCGTCAACTGCGGCGCGATCGCGCCCGAGCTGATCGACTCCGAGCTATTTGGTCACGAGCGCGGAGCCTTCACCGGTGCCGCTTCGCAGCGCCGCGGTTGGTTCGAGCGCGCCGATGGCGGGACGCTGTTTCTCGACGAGATCGGCGAGCTTCCCCTGCCCGCCCAGGTGCGCTTGCTGCGCGTCGTCCAGGACGGTGTGTTCGAACGCGTCGGCGGCATGCGGCCGCTCGAGGTCGACGTCCGGATCGTCGCTGCCACGCATCGCGATCTGTCGGCGATGGTCGCGGCGGGCACGTTTCGCGAGGACCTCTGGTACCGCATCAACGTCTTCACGATCCGCTTGCCGCCGCTGCGCGAACGCACGGGGGACATCGGCGCACTCGCGGAGCATTTCGCCGCGCGGGCCGCGCAACGGTTCGGGCTCGTCGGGCTTCGCGTCACCCCGGCGGATGTCGGGCTGCTCCAGCGCTACGACTGGCCGGGCAACGTACGCGAGCTATCGGCGGTGATCGAGCGTGCCGCGATCCTCGGCGAAGGTGGTCGGCTCGACATCGAGCGATCGCTCGGCGTCGCGCAACCCGTCGCCCGGATCGCTACGACGGTGGTCCATCCCGTCGACGACGAGGAGGCAGTGTTCCCGACGCTCGACCAGGCGATGACGAAGCACATCGAGCGCGCGCTCGCGAAGTGCGGTGGTCGCATCGACGGACCACGTGGTGCGGCGAAGTTGCTCGACATCCATCCCAACACGCTGCGCTCGCGCATGCAGAAGCTCGGCGTTCGCGTCCGGGATACCAGGTGACTTGCGCGCTGCGCGTCGTGGTCGGCCGGCGCCTCGCACGATCCTCTCGCAGCTGTGGTCACCGAGACATGCGCGACCAGATCACGCATCCTCGTCGCCCGGATCGTCGATCAGCTCGCGTACCCAACCGGCCTCGTCCTCGTGCCCGTGATCGATCAGCCGCTGCTCGAGTGAGAGCACTTGCTCGCGCGACCAGGTCTCGACGACCGCCGCGATATTGGTGAGGTGGAAGAACCCCATCTGCGCGGCAAGCGGGATCACCGGATCGGTCGCCTCCACGAGCACGCCGTCGTGGCCGCGGATGTACGAGAACGCGATCTCGGTGTAGCGCGTGTACTCGTGCTCGAAGACGTCCAGCTGCGCGAGGTTCGGCGGCGTCAGGTGCAACCAGCGCGAGTGCTCGCCGGGCGGGCTCCAGATCCCGAGATGCGACAACCGTGCGACGAGCGGGCTGGTGAACAGCGCCTCCAGCATGTCGGTGGTGGCATGGTGCGGCGACGTCCTCGCATCGCGGCGAAGCCCGAAGGTTCGCAGCGCCGGAAACTGCGCGCTCTCGAACAACGCCGCGACATCGGCGAGGCTCGCATCGGCGACGATCAGCTCGGTGATGCGCTCGGTGACCGCGCGCGGCGCAGCGAGCAGGGTCGGAACGAGTGCTGGGGTGACGTCCCACAGCTCGATCGAGCGCAGCGTCGGCAGATGTCGCGACTCGAGGAGGCGGGACACGTGCTCCTCGGAGAACCGGCGGGTCCGTGCGCGCTCCGGAAAGCCGCGCACCCAGGTGACGTCGAACAGCCGGACGAGTGGACCGAGCGATCGGGTCTTCTGCTCGTCGATGATCGTGGCGATGCGTGCCGGATCACCGTTGGTGAGCTGGAGCTGGATCAGCTCGGCGTGCCAGGCATCTGCGGCCTCGTGATGGATCAGAGAATCGGCGTAGACGCTGCGCGCGAGATCGTCGTCGAGGTCGTCGTGGATGCGTTGCAGGAGCGCTGCGCGAAGGTCCGACACTACCGACGACGCTCCGCCACGTCGCGGACGGTCTTGGCCTCGGCGTCGAGCCCTGCGCTCGCGAGCCGATCGCCGAGCTCGTGCAGTTGCCGGGGTGACCACGCCTGGGTCTCGCTCTCGAAGCCCGCGTCGCCATCGGCACGCAGCATCGCGAGCATCGGCACCAGCGGATCGAGATCGGGCGCGAAGGCCCCATCGGAGCGCGTGAACACCGTCGCTGCTTCGGCATCCCCGGCCTCGTTGACCGA
>JBBQJJ010000542.1:0-5343 GCA_038325805.1 Haliangiales bacterium | reverse complement strand
TCCGTTCGACACGACGAGCGCCGGATCGATCCGATCCCACGCGAGGTATGGCTGTCCATGACCCGTGGTGGCCGCGATCGAGAAGCCATCGAGCAGCGGCGAGATCGAGATGCCCTGCGTGCTCCACGCCGTGCCGTTCCTGGCGGCGAGGTAGACGTCCGAGGTCAGGCCGTCCTGGTAGGCGATCTGCGGTGCACCGTTGCTGATGAAGATCGCGGAGGCCGCCCCGACGCTGTGCGTACGGTCGCCGGCGCGCTGACCATCGTCGACGAGCTCGGGCGTGCCGACGGTGCCGTTGAACGAGGTGTAGAACAGCTGGTCGCCGAGCGCGTCCTGATAGGCGATGTGCAGCGTGCCGGAGGGATCCGCCACCGCGCTCGCCCACATGCCGCGATCATTCGCCCCGCCGCCGTCGAGCGTGGTCTCGGTGAACACGCCGGTGCCGGCACCATTCTCGGTCGCGACGCGCAGCTCGCGCGCGTTGCGATCGTAGTAGACCGCCGCGAACCGGCCGTCGTTGAGCAGCACGAGGTCGACGAACAGGCCGGTGCCCGTCGCGAGGTCGACGATCTCCGGCTCGGGGAACGCCGCGACGCACGCGCCCGCGATGCAGGCCTCGGTGTCTTGGGCGCACTCCGTCGTGCAATCGCTCGCGATCGCCGTGCAGGTCTGCCCGTCCATCGTCGCGACGCATGCCTCGCCCGCGCCGCACAGCCCGCCGCAGGTCCCGACGCCGGTCGCGATCGGGTTGATCACCCAGTCGCTCGGCGAGGCCGGCGAGTTGGTGGAGGCCCGCGCGAACCGCAGCTCGGTGTTGCGATGCCCTGCCCCATCGTCGACGCCGAGTGCGATGTACGCGATCGCCGGGCGACCATTCGCATCGAACGCGATCGAGGTGTAGCGACCGACCTCTTCACCGTTGCCCGCATCGACGATCGACGACTTCCAGGTCGACGAACCCTGCTTCGACTCGAACGCGAACTTGAGCGCCTTGGCATCGCGGTCCTGGTACGCCGCGAAGCCGACGCCATTGGCCATCGCGATCGAGGTCCACGCCCCGACATTCGGCCCCGGCTCCTCGATGCCCTTGCGATAACTGTCTTCTTCATGCGTCGGCGCGATGTCCGTCGGGATGCCGTCGACGACGACCAGCTTGATGTCATCGGGCGACGTGACGTCCGCGACGACGAGATCGCCGAGGCCTTGATCGTAGGTCGCGACCAACACGCGTTGATCATCGGCCGCGATGCTCGTCCAGCGGCCGAGGCCACCGTGCTCGAGATCGCCCGAGAGGCAGTCGGAGTCGCCGCAGTAGTCGCTGCCGCAGCTGCACGCCGGCAAGCACGCGATCGCCGCGACGAGCACGACAAGTGGTGCGCGCGCCAGGCTCGATCGGATGACCCCGCCGAGCCGCTGCAGCGTGCGCCCGATCTTGTGAGCTCGAACCAGGTTCGAGCGGATCGACGTTCGAACGCGGCGGAACGGCACGAGCAGACCGACCATCAACACCAGGAACGGCAACGCGCCGGTCGGGTTGTTCGACGCATCGCAGTCGCACCCGCCACCGTTCGAGGTGCCGTGGAACCGCGTGGTGCCGTGGACGCCCGCGTTGGCGCCGAGCTCGACGGTGAGTAACACCGGCGAGAGATCGACCGTCTCCGGGTGACCCTGCTGGCGCGCGCGCACTTCGATCTGGTGGAGCCCCGGCAGCCAGAACACGGAAGCAGCCACCTTCGGGTTCGCGTTGGTCGACCACGCCGACCAGGTGCCCTGATCGATCTTCCACGAGTACTGCAGCTTGATCGTATCGGGACCAGCCTGTGCGTCGGCACCGAGGTGGAGCTCGACGCTCGGCGGGCGCGCCGTCTTCCAGCGGCGTGGCGAGCGCTGCTCGTCGGCGGGCGGCTGATAGATGTCGCCGACGACCGCGGTGGTGCGCACCGGCTTCTGGAAGTTGCCGACCGCGAGGTTCGCGAAGATCGCGAGGAAGTCGTTGCCCGGACCACCCGGCACCGTCGGCACGGACGTGATATCGGTGACCGCCAGCTTGAGACCACCGAGCTCCGGCAGCGCGATCGCACCGAGGCCACCCGACAGCTGCGGCAGCACGAGCTGGAGGAGCGTCGGGAACAGCTCCGCGATGTCTGCCGGCGACTCGGTGAGCGCCTCCGAGTTCTTGACCGACACGTTGGTGAACGCGTTGTCGGCATCGCCGATCACCGGCGACAGCTCGCCCATCGCCGTGACCTGCAGCCCGATCGGCAGGTGGATGTCGGTGACCATCGTCATCACGCGGATGTACTGGTCGTCGACCGCCGCGAAGAAGTCGATCTCCATCCCGGTAAACGTGATGTCGAGCAGCGGCTCCGTCAGCGTGACGTTGCCGTTGCCGTCGTCGGTGAACACGTTCTTGCCAAGCCCGATCACGGGTGGGCTCTGCGGGCGGAGGCCGACGGCCATCGGCGCGTCGCCTTCATTGAGCTTCGCGAGCGACCGCGCGAGCAGCGAGATCGTGGCGGTCGACAGCTGCGAGACCGTGTTCGAGCTGATCGTCAGGCACAGCAGGCCGCCGTCGTAGCCGGCATACGCGAAGTCCGCGAGCTGCGACTTGTGGACGCCGAACGCGACATCGAAGGGCGCGTTGGTATCCGGGCGGAGGTTGCCCTCGAAGAACGTCGACTGCGCGATCGTGGCATTCGCCGGCGCGGTCGCCATCGGGCCGCAGCGGTCGCGTGCAACGCCACCGGGAACCATGCCGCCGAGCAAGCCGAGCGCGAGCCCGCCGTTGTTCGTGGTCGCGTAGCCACCGGCGACCTCGTAGAGATCGATCGCGCCGGTGGTGCCGGGTGACAGGGAGCCGAACAACGAACCGCCGCGCAAGCGACCCGCGATGCCGAGCTCCTGGAGGCAGCCGCCGCTGGCCTTCTGGCACACCATGTCGGTGCACGTGGCCGCGAACGGACCGCACTCGTCGACGGTGCCGCCCGGACACGCCTTGCAGACCTGGTCGTTGACCGTGCTCTCGATCTGGCTCTTGAACTGATCGACGAGGAACCCCGTCGCGAAGCTCAGCGCGCCGTTGGCGAGCTGGCACGCGATGCTGCCGCCGAGATCGATGTCGTCGGCGGTCAGGTTGGCGATGTTGACGTTCGCGACCTGGAGGCGCGTCGTGCTGATCGGCGCCGCTTCCTGCGTGAAGTTGATGTTGCCGGTGATCGTGACGTCGCAGTGGTTGTTGTCGTTGGGGTTCGGCGGATTCGGGACCGGCCCGCAGTTGGTGGTGGTGTTGATCGTCAGATCGCAGGTCCCGACGATGGGCACGTCGACCTGCATCGGCGTCGGCGTGATCAGGCGCGCGCGCATCGTGAAGCCGAGCCGCGAAGCGTTCTGCGCAGGCACGAGCTCCATCCGCGGCGTGTCGTTGGGCGCGCGGTTGAGGTCGACGTTGATGCCGCCGAACGACACCACGCCGGGTGCGGGACCCGATCCGAAGCCGCTGATCAGGGCCGCGGGATCGTTGGTGATCGCGGTGAGGCCGGAGGTACTGACCCGGACCTGGACGGCGTTGGCCTGCCGCTCCGCCGAGGGGAAGCCACCGGGTGTGGGCTCCATGCCGCAGCCGGCTCCACAACCTCCACCACCGCACGACGATCCGAGGAGGATCATCGTGGCTGCAAACGCAGGTACAGCCCAGAAGCTACGTGTCGTCCCCGTCATAGAGACTTGCATCCCCCGCCGAGGCACATCGGGTCAAGGGTCTAATGATCGGGGGTCGGTGCATGTGCCCCAAATGACGCGCGGCGTGGACCGCGTCCCTCGGTGAGATTTCGCTTTACTGGATCTCACCGTCGAGAACGAGGTAGCCCGCCTGCTGGCTGACCGAGACGTTCTTGACCGCGACGCCGCCGGCCGAGGGGAGGGGAATCGCGCCGATCGCACCCGAGCCGACTGCCACGACGCGCGACAGGGCGAACGACGTGATGGCCTCGAACTGCGCGTTCGACAGCGAGTTCGCACCGTCGATCTCGTCGTCGAGGATGTCGACGAAGGCTTCGGGCCGGCCGACATCGAGGCGGAGTGCGCCAGCTTCGTCAGTAATGACCTGGAGCTCGACCCGCGCGTTGACCACGACCTGGGTGACCGGGTTGCCGTCGTTCTTGAACGTCGCCATCAAGTCGCCGACCACGAGCTCGAGCTTGCCGTTCGAGGCATCGAGCCATGCCGGCACGGCCGTCTTGATCTCGACCTCGTCGTAGAGCTTGCCGATCTCACCATAGGGACCGGTCTTGAGATCGAACTTGACGTCGAGCGCCTTGGCCGACCACAGGCTGGTCAGCAGCTGGTTCGCCGCGTCGTCTGCGATCGCGAGCTGGAAGCCGTGGCTGACGTCCATCGCGGGCAACGTGTTGTCGACGAACACGAACTCGCCGGTGTCGCCCTGCGCGCGAATCTCGGTGTCGAGCATCACCGCTGCGCCATCGAGATTGAAGTCGAGCCGGCTCGGCATCATCGTGACGTCGACCTTGCGGCCGAGCACGTCGAGCGTCTTGGTCTGGTTGAGACCCGCGAGCGAATCGTTGAGCATCGGGACGACGAACTTCTCGGTCGCCCACGCGAGCACCGGGCCGAGCCTGGTGTCGAGGTCGAGCATGTCGATGATGGTCTGCGGCACGCCACCCAGGTCGACGTTGAAGCCCGTCATCTGGATGTCGGTGTCCGACAGCGTGAAGATGATGTTGCCGAAGAAGTCCTGACCCGCGGTGAGCATGCCGCCGATGTGGATCCGCTGCGCCGTCATCCGCACGTTGCGCGAGCCGTCGAGGCACGACACCGCCCATTGCAGGTGCGTGTCGACGCGGACGTTGTCCAGGTCGGCGTCGAGGAGCAGGCCGCCGGAGGTCGGGATCAACTTGATGTTGGTCGTCGGGCCGAGGTCGACGAACGTCGCGTGCGCCTGCCCGTAGAGGCAATCGGGGACGCCGTTCGTGGTGCCGATGTCGACCACCGGGTTGATCGGGGTGACGAGGGACGTCAGATCGGAGTTGGCAGCGAGGTCGCTCGCGCCGCGGCCGAGGGCGTCGAACGTCTGGGCGGAGATCGTGGCGGTGATCGACTGTGCGATCACGCGATCGAGCGTCTTCGTCGGACCGGCGACGACCGCGCGGCTCTCCTTGCCGGCGTTGTTCTGCGCGTCCTTCGCGATCGCGTGGAGGAGGTTCGTCCCTGGCTTGACCGGCACCGTCGCCGCCCACGTTCCATCCGGCTTGACCGTCGCGGTGACGCCGTTGACCTCGACGGAGGTCACCAGCGTGTCGTCGGTCGCCGTGCCTTTGACTTCCACCG
>JBBQJJ010000541.1:0-5349 GCA_038325805.1 Haliangiales bacterium | reverse complement strand
ACCAAGCAAATCATTCTCGGAACGTTGATGAGCCTCGGCCTGTTCGCCGGCACCGCCGTTGCCGACGACAAGGAAGTGGCACAGAAGAAGGTCGACGCCGCGAAGACGGAGACCTGCGAGAAGACCAAGAAGTTCTTGGCCGACCAGTCTGCGAAGGGTCGCTGCAACGACGAGAGCGCCGCGGCTCAGAAGATCACGTGCTCGGCGGCGACGTTCAAGGACATCACGGATCTCAACACCAAGTGCGCGAAGGCACCGCCCGCAACCACGAAGCCGACGGAGGCCATCGTTACGCCGAAGTGCCGCGCGCTCGTCGGCGGTAAGGCGATCGCCGAGGTCGAGGAGGCGTCGAGCGTGAAGTGTGCCGGCAAGCTCCAGGACGCGGTCCGCGCGACCAAGTGCACGACCGCCGACATGAAGGGCAAGAAGGTCGAGTACACGGTCAATCAGGATCACAAGGTCGGTAAGACCACGATCAAGGATCGTGCGACCTCGCTGACCTGCGTGAAGATCACGCCCGCGAAGTAGATCTCGGATCGATCAGCCTCGGATCGATCAGCCGTTCGTCGGACCCGACCACTCGCCACCGGGGACCGGCGTGGTCGAGCTGGTGCGCAGTCCGGTCACCCGGTAGATGCGCAGCGCGTCCTTCTTACCCTTGACGTTGACGGGCTGCAGCGGCTGGGCGTTGATCCGGCCGACGCAGTGGCGGTAGGTGTCCTCGGAGATGATGATCTCGCCGCGCTGAGCGACGTTGACGAGGCGCGAGGCGACGTTCATCGCATCACCGATCGCGGTCCACTGCAGCGCGCGGGTGGAGCCGATGGCGCCGGTGATCACGTTGCCGGTGTTGATGCCGATGCCGATCTCGATCGGCGGCAGCCCCTCGGCAGCGCGGGTGTTGTTGAACTCCGCGAGCGCCTCGAGCATCGAGATCGCGCAGGCCACGCCCTTGAACGGCGCATCATCGAGAGCGATCGGGGCGCCGAACAGGCCGATGATCTCGTCACCGACGAACTTGTCGAGGGTGCCGTGATACTTGAACAGCACGTCGACCATCACCTCGAAGTACTCGTTGAGGGTGTTGACGACTTCCTGCGCTGGGCGACCGTCCGACGACGACGTGAAGCCGCGGATGTCGGAGAACAGCATCGTCAGTTCCTGCGCGCGGCCGCCCTTCTCGATCACGAGCTCGCCCTTGACGACCTGCTCCACGATCGAGGCTGGGATCAAGCGCGAGATCTGCGCACGGGTCTGGGCTTCCTTCTCGATGCGCGATGCGAGGCGGGCGTTCTGGATCGAGATCGCGGCCTGCGCGGCCATGCCGGTGCAGATCTGCAGATCCTTCTCGGTGAACGCGTTCGAGGTGAACAGTGAGTCGAGGTGCATGATGCCGAGCAGATCGCCGGCGTAGAGCAACGGCAGCGTCATCGTCGAGCGAATACCCTGCATGATGATCGAGTGCGCGCCAGAGAACCGCGCGTCCATCGTCGCGTCGGACGACAGCACCGCGGCCTTGTTGTTCATCACCTCGGCCATCACCGTCTTCGACAGCACGATGTTGGGGTCGCTCTTGCCGCTCTTCGTCTTGACGTGGCGAGGCGTCAGCTCGCCCTTGTCGTCGGCGAGCAGGATCACGCCGCGGTCGGCGCCGACCAGCTCGAACGCCTTCTCGAGGATCTTGGGGAGCAGCTTGTCGAGATCGAGCTCGCTGCCGACGGCGCGTGCGAGCTCGTGGCCGATGCGGAGGCGCTCGTAATCGCGGCGCAGTGCCTTGTCGTCGGCGATCTGCCGCTCGGGGACGAAGTCCGATTCGCTCGCCTGGACGCGACCGCGGATGTGGCTCTCGGTCAGGCCTGGAGCGATGGTGACCCGACCGAGGGCGTCGTCCTGCTTCGGCTTGTCGGCGAACACGATCCGGGTCGAGCCCATCGTGAACTCGTCGCCGTCGTTCAGATAGTGGTCCGCCACCCGCTCGCCACGCATGAACGTGCCGTTCAGCGACTTGAGATCGCGGAGCATGAACCGACCGTCGGCGGCACGCTGAATCTGCGCGTGCTCCTTCGAGATGATGCGGTCGAGGATCTGGATCGTGTTGTCGGGATGCCGACCAATGGTGTTGAACGCGGCGAGCTCGAACTCTTGCCGCTCTTCACCCGAGATAACGATCAGCTTGGCCATCGCAGACTCGTACGGACATCGTATCCCTGTAGAACCCGAGGATTCAAGCGGACCTGCGCCCCGGTTTCCCCCGAAAAGGCAAAGAAAGGCCCGGCTCAGGTCGGTGAGCCGGGCTAGTGCGATCGGGGGGACTCGAACCCCCACAGTGTTACCCACTGGAACCTGAATCCAGCGCGTCTACCAATTCCGCCACGATCGCGAAGCGGGGAGTATTTGCCACAGTCTCGGGCACGACACAAGCCTGCTACGCTCGGTCCCGGCGCGGTCCTGCCAAAGGCTGGCCGCATATCCGTCACACGTCACAGGAAAGCTGCCTATCCGCCCACCACATCCATAGGAGGTTGTTTGTTGTAAACGGCAAACGGCATGGGCTCCTACCATCTGGAGCCCCGTAGATGGCATCGGGTAGAAACGCAGAAGGCATTCCTAAAAAACCGGGCTCCAGACGCCCGGGCGTGGACCGCGCCACCCTTTTCTACAGCGCTACAGATCGACGAGCTCGGTCTTGTTCGCGCGATTGACCGCCTGCTTCACGCGCTGACTGAACTCCTGGATCCGATCGACCTCGTTCCAGATCTCGCGTGATGGCAACCCGAAGTCGGTGACCTCGGTGATGTCATAGCCGAGCGTCTCCATCTCCTCGGCCTTGAGACCCTTTTCGGAGAACGTCTCCTTCTTGCGCTCGACCTTGGTCACCGAGCGGTAGCGGATGAAGTTGGTGCCGCTCTCCATCACGTTAACTCCGTCGGTGCGGAGCGGGACCGCGCGCGCGGCTTCCTCGAGCTTCGGGATGATGCTGTCCTTGAGGACGAGCAATTCCGGAATCGTATACGTCACCGTCTTGCCCGCCATGTCCTCGACCTCGGCCTTCGCCTGCTGGTTGGTCAGCGAGATCCGGAGGGCGAGGATGCGATCCTCCTCGAGGATCTCGCGCAATTTCTCGCGGCATTCCTCGACGGTGTAATGGCGCGACGTCGTCTTCTCGGAGCCGGGCTCCGGCGTGAACGCGGCATTGCCGTCGATCGTCTTGCAGCGATAGGTCCGCTTCGTGTTGCCGGATGACTTCAGGCGGTTCGTCCACGCCTCGATGTCTCCCGACAGCTTCTTTCGCCGATTGAACCCGTCCCCGAGCGTCATGCGCATGGCTGGAGCATATATCGTCAAGGCGATGCGCTCTTCCCTCGCCGTGCTGTTGATCGCACTCGGCTACTAGCGCTCGGGCTGGAACGTGAACGGGTAGTTGACGACCAGCACGCCGGCAAACCGCGCACGCGGGAACGTCAGCGTCTCGAGCTCGCGCTTGACGCACGCCCCCACCTTCGGGTCCGAGACCGAGCTCGACGACACGGCGACCTTCGACGGCTTCTGACCGATGATCACGAACGACAGCGTGATCGATCCAGCGAGCTTGGGATCGGTGACCAGCGCACGTTCGTAGCAGCGGCGGAGCTGGGTGAGTCGCGATCGGATGACCTCGCGGACTCGGTCCTGCCGGATCACGCCGATCGCGTTGACGCCGCTGGCGATGCGCCGCTCGGTCTCGGTGAGCCATTGCGCGACCTGCGCGTGCAGCGGGTCGGCGTCGCTGATCGCCGGTAGAGCGGCTTGCAGGATCTTGTGCGCCGCGCGCAGGTAGCTCTCGTCTCGCGCCGAGTCGTGATAGCGGATCGCGCGCGACGCGAGATCGACGACATCCTTGCGGACCTCGGCGCGCTTGGTTTGATCGAGCGAGGACAGATGGTCGATCGCGGAGACCGCGAGTCGACGCAAGCTGCGCGGATCGCCGCCGTCGAGCGCGTGTCGCGCCTGCCGGACTTCGAGCGCGGCGAGCTGATCGCGCGGTGCGATCGGTACGAGCTCGGCGAGCACGCGTTGCTCGAGGGCGAGCTCGCCGGTCTCGCGATAGACCTCGTCGAGGAGGGCGAGGAGCTCGATTGGTGCGAGCTTGGTCGCGGCGCGCGCCGCGGCGAACGTCTCGTCGTACGCCACCTCGGCAGCTGCGGCGAAGCGGGCGAGCTCGCGCGCGAGGGTCGTGGTCTCGCTGGCCTTCCATCCTGGCGCGAGCGACGCCGCGCGCAGCGTCTTGAAGGCGGCGAGGTCATCGCCGATCTCGTGCCGGAGCCACGCGAGGGTGTAGAGCAGGCGATTCGATACCGCCGGCGAGTCCGGGATCGCCGCGACCAGCACGCGCAGATCGCGGCGCTTGCCCGAGGTCGCCATTTGCTTTGCGGCGAGGATCTGCCCGGCCACGCCGCCGCGATCCGTTTCGGCGAGGAGCCCGAGCTCGGGTTTGCTGATCGACCCGAGGATGAGGTCCTCGGTGAAGTCGAGCGTGGTGGCGGACGTCGCGGTCGTTTCGGGCCGCTCCACCGGGCGCGCCGGGACCAGGCCGCCATCGGCGATCTTCCAGTCACCGCGTGTGCGGATCACCTCCGCGACGGTGGTGACCGGGCGTTGTTCGCCACCGAGATCGTGCACGGCGACGCGACCCGCGCGCGCGAACGCCACCTGCATACCCGCGAGCTCGACCAGCGCGGCGCTGTGGATCCTCGGATCGACGGTCTCGACGCCATCGGCGACCGCGGCTTCCATCTGGATCGTGACGGTGCGCGAGGGAGGAGGGCGGGGCGGTAGCGTGAACAGCGGAGCGCCGCGCGAGGTCTCCCAGATCAGCGCGAGCTTGTTGGTGAACGTCGCGATCGCGGAACCATCGCGGAGGAACGTGCCGCCGACGATCGGATCCGTCGTGCCGCCGAGCGCCGCGACCTGCCGCAGGCTCCGTGCATCCCACACACGACCGCCATCGCGCGCGACGGTGAGGATGCGATCTCCGGACAGCTCGGCGGCGAGCACCACCGACGGGTGCGCGAACGTGCCGAGCACGAGCCCCGTGCGGATGTCCCACAACCTCGCCGTGCGATCACCGCTCGCCGTGATCGCGCGGGTGCCGCCGGCGTCGAAGCTCGCGTCGACGAGATACGAGGTGTGTCCGCGCAGCTGGGTGATCAACGCACCCGTGCTGGCGTCGTAGATTCGTGCGATGCCATCGTGGCCGCCTGTGATCACCTGCGTGCCGTCGGCGGAGAACCGGGCCGAGCGCACGAGGTCGGCGCCATCGAGGACGAGGTCCGCGCCGGTGGCGACATCGAGCAGATGACCGTCGACATC
>JBBQJJ010000540.1:0-5388 GCA_038325805.1 Haliangiales bacterium | reverse complement strand
GTCGCCGATCAAGATGCCGCCCTTCTGCTGCGACGACGCCGTGAACGACATCTTGGTGACCGCGGCGGCGTCGAGCTTCTCGTGCCAGCGCTCGTCGCGGATCACCCAGACCTCGACGGACTTTGTCGTGTCGATGCCGAGCCGCTTCATCACCTCGGCGAGCTTGTAGTGCATGACGCCGTCCTTGTCGGTGTCGGCGAGCTTGGGATCGAGATCTTGGCGCTTGATGATCCCGCCCAGTTTGTCGTCGACGTAGAGGCGGATGCCGCCGCGCAACGGCTGACCGAAGTACGGCACGCCGGTGTTCGGATCGGTCTCGCCCGGCACGATCATGCCGACGTCGGGCACGAGCTTCGGCGGCTGCTTGTTCATGTAGACCATCACGCCGGAGATCTTGTCGGGGACCTTCGAGTTCCCGAACTCACCCGGCGTCGACGGGATGGCCTTGCCACCGGTGTTCGAACCGAACCGGAAGAAGAAGCTCTTCGCCTTCTCGGACTGCAGCTCCTTACCGGTGACGATCAGGGTATTCGTCAACTTCGGGCCGTAGACGTGCAGCTCCTTGACCCGCTTGATGTCGACGCCGATCGCCGTCAGGTAATCGGTGAAGCGATACATCCGCTGGCGCGCGATCCGCCAACCCGGATCGTTGGTGCCGGGGCGCTTGTTCGCCGACACCTTGTCTTCGAACCACACCACCGGGATGCTCGCCGGGAGCTCGGCCCACTGCAGGAATCCGACGGGTTTTCCGTCGAGGTAGACGCCCGTGTCCTTCCACCGGCTCGCACCCTTCTTGTTCTCGGCGGGGACCCACTCGCTGTCTTGCGAGTCGCCCTTCTTGGTGTCCTTCTCGCCCTTGGGTTCCGCCGTCGTCGTCCGCTTGAAGTTCGGATCGTCGTAGTCGGGCGTGTCCTTGTCGACCTGCTGCATCTTCTCGCGCACCGTCTCGATCGGCTGGAGCCCTTTGCCTTCGTCGGGGTCGACGAGCGTCGGGCCTCTCTCCGTCGTCACCTTCGGAGCGGAGTCCTTCGAACCGCAGCTCGAGATCAGCACGAGCATCGCGATGGTCTTGCACGTCATGCGCATAGCGTGATTGTTGGGAAGGAACATCGCCGGTGCAACTGTCTCGTGATCGTGTTTATGCCGATTGTCGTCGAGAACGTGGGTGCAGCCGAAAAATACCCAGCGACGGTTTCAGGCGTGTGCTTGAATCGAGGCTGTCATGGGTAAGTGGCTCGCAGCTGCAGGCATCGCACTCCTCGTGATCTTGGTCTTCCTGTGGCGATCGCTGGACGAGCCTGCGACCGTCGTCGTCGCACAGACCAAGAAGGTCGAGCTCGTCAAGACCGCACCGTCGGTGGAGCTCGCGATGGCGGAGTCCACCGCGAAGGAAAAAGCCTCGGAGCAGGCGAGGGCGGAGGGCAAGACCGAGGTGATGGACGCGGGCAGCGTGCTGTTCACCCAGCACTTCATCGACCCAATCCCCAAGCGGCTGTGGAAGGAGGCGTCGGTTTGCTACGAGGGCAAGCTCGGTTCGCGCCACCGCAACTCGAAGATCAAGTACACGTTCAACATCATCGTCAAGAACGGCAAGGTCAGCGTCCAGGACTTCAAGGTCGCCACCGACGAGGACGGCAAGCCGGTGAACACGATCAACGATGCGGCGATCGAGAGCTGCTTCCACTCCAAGCTCGCGAACTACGGCTGGGACGGCAATGCCGACATGCCCGAGGGCTACACGATCCCCGATTACGTCTGGCCCGACGAGCTCGTCATCCGTCCCGAGCGCAGCAAGAAGTACTACAAGGACAACGTCGACTACGTCGGTGACGAAGTTCCGGGCCGCGACAAGTACGTGTTGCCCTCGAAGAACCCGCCGATCAAGAAGTAGGCTGAAACGACTCGAGCCACCCGGAGGTGGCTCGTTCGAACAACCGACCGAGGCGCGCCTACAGCGTGACTTCGGAGATGCCGCCGGCGCCGCCGGTGTGGCAGCCGCCCTTCGCGCAACCGCCTTCGCCTTCCTTGACGGTGCTGATCATCGGCGCGACGTCGGGACACGCGCTCGCATACGTCGTCAACGGGAACACCAACGGCTCCGCCGTGTAGAAGTTGCCGTTGTTGCCGGCGGTCAGGTTGACCGTCTTCTGGTTCGCGTCGATCACGGTGATGATGCCACCGGGATAGACGGCCTTGTTCGGCTTGAGGAGCGTGCCGCCGAGCGTGAAGCCGTGGTCGTGGCACGAGCTCATGCAGTCCTGGCCGGGGAAGTGATGGCCGTCGGGAATCTGCGCGATGTCGACCACCGCGTTCTGACACGGCGGACCGACGGGTGCGGGCGGCGAATCCGGCGTTGGAGTTTCGTTTCCGGAATCGGGGCTGGGCGGGTTGCTGCTCTCGATGCCGGACGGCACGCAAGCGATCAACGAGAGCCCGAGAGCGACGAGGGCGAGTCTGGTCATCGTCGGGCTCCTTAGTTCGTGTCCGGGATCTGGTTCTTCGAGAAGCGCGAGAACTCACCGGAGCCGCCGAGCGGGCCGTTCTGATTGAACGTGTCGAGCGTCGGGTGGAGGTTGAAGACCTCCTTGCCATCGGTGCTGAACAGCTCGATGCCACCTTCGCAGAGACCACCACCGCCCTGGCTGACGTGCACGCGATGGTGCTCGGTGACGGGGGCGACGAGCACTTCTTCGTAGCCGGGCTCGATCGGGTCGGCGATGAAGTCGACCCGGAACTGGACCGAGGTCGGCACCGTCGGCTCGGGCGCGCAATCACCGCCGGTCGACGTCAGCGTGAAGCTCCACGCGCCGGTCGGCCAGCAACCCTGGATGTCGGGGACGCCGTCGCCGGGCGCTTCCTGGGTCTCGTTGTTGACGTTGTCGGGAGACGGCATGCCGAGCGTGAAGGTTCCCGCGAGGGTGTACGTGTCGGTGCACAGGCGCTCTGCAGCGGTCGGGTTGGTGACGGGGTCTGTCCCATCGTCACCCACACCACACGCGGCGAGGAGCATCAGGCTAGCGACGGCATGTTTCATAGTGACGTAACAAAGCAACGGCGAGGCCAGTGGCCAGCATCGTGATTCCAGCTGGATACGAGCTGTAGGCGGGTCTCCGCTGGGGCCCGAGTCCCCGTAGTCCCAGGCTGACCCCAGGTAACCTCACCGTTCGCCTGTGTCGATCCTTCGACCAGGCGAATGGGTTAGAGCCGAAGGAACGAGCGGAACATCGAGGTCGCCCACTCCAGATCGGCGAGGTCCACGAACTCGTCCGCGGCGTGGGCTTGCGAGATATCACCGGGGCCGATCACGATCGCGTCGATCCCAGCCGTCATCCACAACGCGGCTTCCGTCCAGAAGTCGAGCGGGCCCGTCGAGCGCACGAAGGGACGCGCAAACTCCGCGAGTGTTTCGCACGCGAACGGGACGTGATCGAGCGTCGCCGCGATCGAGATCCCGGGATCGACAGTGCGTGCGAGGGCAGTGACCTCGGCATCCCAGCTCGCACGATCGAACCCTGGATACGGACGTAGC
Organism: Haliangiales bacterium; assembly: GCA_038325805.1. Lineage (GTDB taxonomy): Bacteria > Myxococcota_A > Polyangia > Haliangiales > Haliangiaceae > JABFXX01. Next base: position 1,859 of record JBBQJJ010000540.1, on the reverse strand, counting down.
GACCACTCGAGCTCGCCGTGTGCGGGGATCACGTTGAACGCGACACCGCCGCGCAGGTCGGCGATGTTGAGGCACGTGCCCGTCATCCCGGCGGGACCGTCGTGGAGCCGACGTGTTCCGAGATCGTCGATCGCGACGGCGAGGCGCGCGAGCTGTGCGAGTGGTTTTGGAAGGACGTCGGCCTTCGACGAGTGGCCGCCGGGTCCGCGCAGCGTCGCGGTCTGCGCGAGCACGCCCCGATGCGAGATCCCGGCGACGCGTGCGGTGGGCTCGCAGACGAGCACCTCCCGGATGCCGGCGATGTGCGACGACGACAAGAACGCGTGCATCACGCCGCTGCCGGCTTCTTCGTCTCCAGAGAACAGCACGCCGACATCCTTGGGGCGCGCGCCCGAGCTCTCGAGCGCGACCAGCGTGGATGCGATCGCTCCCTTGGTATCGGCGGAGCCGAGCCCGTAGAGCCTGCCGTTCTCGATGTGCGGTTGCCACGGATCGCGCGACCACCCGGCGTTCGCGGGGACCGTATCGACGTGCGCGTTGATCACGCGCTTCGGTAGGCCCCAGCGCGCGAACACGTACGCGCCGTCCCCACCTTCACTGCGCGGTGCGGTGCCGAGCACGATCTCGTCGGGCCCGTGCTTCTTGAGCGCGGTGACCAGGTGCTCGCAGATCGCGCGCTCGTTGCCGGCCTTGCCGTCGGCGCCGGCTTGCTGTGTGGGGAACTTCACCAGCTCGGCGAGATGTTCGGCGGCATTCACGGCCGCGAATCTACTAGATCACCGGGATGGATCGTCGTTGCAGGTACCCGCGGATCACCTCGATATTGAGCAAGTGCGGCTCGCGCTGATCCTGCTCGCAGGCTGCTCGTTCACTCCCGGGCTCGGACAGACCGAGCTGCTTCGATGAAGGCCGCCCGAATGAGCCGGCGACCTAGCGCGCGCGCTGGGCGAGTGCACGTGATCGGATCCCAGGTCCCGAAACCTCGTGGGTATCCACCGGCCCACGCTTGATCTGCTGCCACGCCGGATGTTGTGCGATCAACGACAGCGCGCGGATCAGCAGCGTCTTGCCCGGCTCGGTGCGGTGCCACGTGGAGGCGCCCGACGGATGCGGCAGCGCGATCATGTCTGCGGTGTGACCGTGGAAGGTGACGCGCTGCTTGCTGCCGACGATCTCGATCAGCTTCTCCATGTCCGGCACGAGCTGCTCGATCGCGAGCTTGCCGACCGGAATGATCAGCTGCGGTTTCAAGATGGCGATCTCGCGTTCGAGGTGCTTGCTGCAGCGCTCGATCTCGCCGTCATCGGGCACGCGATCGCCGCCGGCCTTGCCCTTACCGGGAAAGCAGCGGCACACCGCCGCCAGGTAGACGCGATCACGCACGTGCTCCTCGGGCATGCCGAGACCGAGCACGTCATCCGAGAACCATCCGAACATCGTCTTACCCGCGGTCCACGCGAAGGGCTTGCCAGCGGGACCCTCGCGGGTGCCGGGTGCCTGACCGATCAGCATGACCGGCGACATCACCGCCTTGCCGGAGACCACCGGACGGATCATGTCCGGACATGCCTCGCACGCGAGCAGGCGCGTGACGTGGCGGCGAAGCTGGATCAGCGACACGACGCGACTATGGATCACGGCCCTGACAGCGGGAACCGGGAGTACGAAGAAGTCCGTGAAGAGATCGCCGGGCAATTGTCGAGTCGCGCGGTAGTCTTGGGCCCGTGACGACCACTCCTCCTCATGAGCCGCTGATCCGCCGGGTCCTTGGCCCCAACTACCTCGAGCTCCGGCTTCGCAAGCTGCAAGTCACCGAGCACGACATGACGAGCGAGGTGAAGATGGCCGTGTCCGAGGGC
>JBBQJJ010000539.1:0-5407 GCA_038325805.1 Haliangiales bacterium | reverse complement strand
CGCCCTGCCTTTGATCTTCTTGGTCGGCTTGTCGTCCTTCGCAGCCACGGCCTCGTCGACCTTGGCCGCGGGCTTCTCGTCGGCGACCTTGCCTTCGGCCTTCTGCTCCGACACCACCTCGGGCGACTTCGCCTCGGCGGGTGGCCGATCGTCGCCCTTGTTGGCTTCGCGACGCGCGGCTCGAGCCGCTCGTGCGACCTCGCGCTCTTCATCGCGCTTGCGCTCGATATCGACCTGATTGCGCCCGGCGCGAGCGCCGACGATGAACCCGAGGAACATCCCGACGAGGATCATCCCCGGGATGAAGAAGATATGTGCAGAGGTCACTTGCCGTCCTTGGTCGCGGCATCCAAGTCGTTGCGCAGGGTCGCGAGCTCGTGCTTGAGCGCCTGCTGCTTGCGCCACAGGTAGAGCACGAAGCCGGCCGCGACCAGCCACATCGCGACGTACGCGATGATCACGTGCCGCTCGTTCTTCGCGACGTGCTCGGCAGCCTGGGTGTGGTCGTAGACCACGCAGAGATCCTTCTGGACGCGGTCTCGATCGAGCTTCTCGTTCAGCTTCTGTTCGGTGCGCCGCAGGATGTAGTCGGCGAACGCGGGGTCCTTGTCCATCTCGTCGAGGCAGACCTGGGTCGGCTTGACCCCGGCGGGCATCGGATAGTCCGCGGCCGGTGGGGTGTTGCTTCCGGCGTTAGCAGCACCACTGCCAGCGTCAGAGCCACTGCCGCTGCTGCTTCCGACGCCGGCAGCACTGCCAGCGTTGGAGCCGCTGCCGCTGTCCGCAAACGCCACCGTGGTGAGCAGGATCAGGATCAGGATCGATTTCATTCCAGTACTCCTGCGTCGAGACCGCGTTCACGTAGTTCCCGGATCTCGCGCTCCATCCGCGCGCTCTGCACCCGGCTGATCGTCAGCGCGAGGAACCAGCACAGAAATGTCGCCATGCTGAGCCAGAACGCGCCGCGCATCTCGGGGTTCAAGTTCGCGACGTTGCCCTCCGGCCCCGCCTTGGGGTGGCTGTCGTCGGCGCCGACCATCGTGTAGATGAACGGCACGCCGATCATCGCGAACACGGCCATGCCGGCCGCGATCCGCTCGCCACTCGCCGCCGCAAACCGCCGCACGATGACGTAGCCGACGAGGGTCAGCCAGAGCAGCAGCGACATTGTCAACCGGTTCTCCCACCGCCACCAGACATCCCACGCCGCCTTCGCCCACACGGAACCCGTGATCAGCACGACGGCGCCGAACGCGACCGCGACCTCGGCGGAGGCTCGCGCGACATCGTCCCAGCCGAGCTTCTTCTTGACGAGGAAGCCGATCGACGCGATGCCGGTGACGAACACCGCGACGAACAGCATGATCGCGTGAGGCACGTGATAGTAAAAAATCTTCTGGTTCCAGAACAGGCTGTTGCCGTCGAGGAGCCAGTGCCGTGGGCTGTTCGCCGCGGCCACGTAGCCGTGCTGCAGCGGTGTGGCGGTGAACACCATCCACAGCGTGACCACGAAGCCGATCGCACCGAGGATGGTGAAGATCGGAACTGCGTATCGCTTCATTCGATCACCATCGATTCGAAGATCCACAGCGACACTATCAAAAACGCGGCGTCGTAGACCCCGAGGAAGCCCATCCAGTACCAAACCTTCTCGGGATTTTCGGTCAGCAACCCGGCGGTGATCGAGGTGCCCGCGACGAATAGTGGGATCAGCAGAGGGTAGATGATCACCGGCAGGAGCACGTCGCGCGAGCGCACCTTGATCAACGCCGCCGAGAACACCGATCCGACGAGGGCGAACCCGATCGAGCCCAGGATCAAGGAGAGGACGAGTGGCCCGGGGTGGGCGAACAGGTTGGCGTCGAGCAGGAGGGCCAGGAGCGGCGTGACCACGCACGCCACGCTGAGCACCAGCAACGCGATCGCCGCCGCCTTGCCGAGCAGCACCGACAACCGTGGGATCGGGGCGAGCAACAGCGCGCGCATGGTGTCGTTCTCTCGTTCGCGGTCGAACGCGCGGGACAGGCCGATGGTGCCGGCGAACGCGATGCTGACCCACAACATGCCGGGGACAGCGAACGGGATCAGGTCGGACTTCGACGGGAACACGAACGAGTAGACGACGGCGAGCAGGCCGCCGAAGAACGTCATCGTGTAGAGGATCTCGCGGCTGCGCAGCTCGATCCGGAGGTCCTTCCAGGCGATGCGGGTGGCGTGAGAGAGCACGGACACGGTTAGCCCTGCCCTCGAATTGGATCGCTCGGATCGGGTGAGGTCTCCATCAGTTCGCGTGCCGGTGGTAGGTGTCCTTCAGCTGCTCGTAGTCGTAGGCGCCGCGTTCCTCGAACACCAGCTTGCCCTGGCGCAAGATCGCGACGTGATCCGTGCGACCCGCGATCGCCTCGAGGTCGTGGGTCACCACGACGACGATCGCACCACCATCGCGCAGCGCCGCGAGCTCGGCACCGAACGCGAGCGCGCCGCCGCGATCGAGCCCGGTGAAGGGCTCGTCGAGCAGGACCAGCGACGGCTTGGTGAGCAGGGCCCGGGCGAGCGACAACCGCTGCAGCATGCCGCGCGAATAGGTGCGCGCCACGCGGTCGCGTGCCTTGTTGTCGAGCCCGACACGATCGAGGACCGCGGTGACCGCCTCGCGCCCACCGTCGACGCTGTAGAGCCCGGCGACGAGCTCGAGATTTTCGTGTGCCGTGAGCTCGCCGTAACACAGCGACGAGTGCGCGAGGAGCCCGATCTCGCGACGCAGCGCATCGGCCTCGACGTCGCGCTCGCCGGCGAGGTAGCGCACCTTACCGTCGTTCTGGCGGACCAGCGTCGACAGGATGCCGAGCAGCGTGGTCTTGCCCGCGCCGTTGTGGCCGAGCAGTGCGGTCATCGCCCCGGCACGAAGCTCGAGGGAGACGTTGACCAGCGCGCGCTCGGTTCCGTAGCGCTTCGCCAGCTTTGAGATCTCTACCTTTTCGATCCTACCAGCGCTCCGCTTCGCGTCGCTGCGCGCCCCGGCGGAGCCGGAGCTGGTCACGCGCTCCACAGCTTCTCGAGCTCGGAGATCAGCTGCTCGCGGCGGCGGTCTCGCGGCGAGCTGGTCGAGCCGGTTGGATCGACGGCGCCGGAGCGCTCGAGCTCGACCAGCTCCTCGAGGAGTGAGTTCTTGCGCGCGAGGTTGACGCTATCCGGCGTCTTCGCCGTGGTGCGCGCGAGCGCGAGCACGATGCCGCCGACGATCATCAGGATCACGAGGATGCCGACGAAGCGCGGCGCCCAGATCTTCCAGGCTGGGGGCGACGGCAGTCCGGTGATCGACATCGCCATCGAGCGACCCTTCGGGATCCGGATATCCGCGATCCGGAAGTACATCGAGCCATCGCTCATCCCCTCGGGCTTGCCGGTGACGCCCTCGGGGAGCTGCACCTTCATGCCAGGGGTCTGCCGGATCGAGATCTCGCTGCCGACGGTCCCGAGCGGGAGGTCGAGGGCCCAGTCGGTATTGCCACCGTCGACAGGCAGCGAGAAACCGGCGACGAACGTCCGGTTCGAGCCCGACGGCAGCGGCCGCATGATGCGGAAGCCTTCGCCCGGAACCACGGCGACATCGTTCTGGTTCATGTCGGCGATCACGCCGCCTTTGAAGTTCTTGGGCGCCGGAATCAGCATGCCGTCGGCCGACGCGCGGTACGGGATCCACGAGTTGTTATCGACGGTCCACTTGCCCGACACGGCGAGCAGCTGGTCCTCGATCATCGCGCGCATCTGGAACTTCACCATCACGCGCGGGTAGACGATGACGGCGAGGTGGACGCCCTTGTCGGGGGCAGTCAGGAACGGCAGCGAGCGGTACGTGCCCTCAAGCTTCCCGGTAACCACCGCCTCGGCGTAGAGCACCTGGTTCGGCTGATACGGCAGCTCGAACAGCGCGTGCGGGCGACCACCGGCAGCCCACTGCGCCTTGATGTCGAGCGTGCCGCCCGACTTGGTCGTGTCGATCACGTCGGACACGAAGTCGCGACCGAGGATCTTGAACACCACGCGCACCGGCTTCGCCGCGATCGCGTCGGGCACCTTGATCTCGAGCTTGCCGTCGGCGCCGCTCTTCACCGAGCCCACGCCGTCGAGGCCCTGCGCGTCGGCGGCGATCACGCGGATCTCGACATCGGCGAGGGCGTTGTCTTCGGCGAGCCCACCGTGCACGTAGACCGCGAGCGTGCTCGCCGCGATCTCCGGCTTCGCGGTGAACGTCGAGCCACCCGTGACGGTGGACGGATCGCCGGTCAGCGATCCGCTCGCCTGCTGCGCGATCACCTTGCCACTGATGGCGTCGACGAGCCGCACTGGAGTGCCCGGTTGCGCGAGCCCCTCGAGGGTGACGCGGACCTTGCCCGGCTCCGTGGGGATGGCCTGCGCCGATTGGTACTGGTCGATGTTCGCTGCCGTCGAGTCACGCTTCTCGCCCGACAGGATCGTGCGATACCCGGCCTGCCCGTCGAGCTGCGTCGGCATCGCGTAGAGGCGATCGACGCCGCTACCGCGCGGCAGGTTGACGAGCGAGAAGTACCCGACGCTGCCCGTCATATCGAGCTGCGGGAACTCGACGCGCCCCATCGCATCGGACTTCTTGGTCCTGACGATCACGGTGTCGTCGGAGGCGTAGCCGACGAGGAACACGGGCACGCCAGCCGGCGGACCTCCGGGCGTACCGGGCTTCGCGGCCAGATCGTTGTAGGTCAACCGAACCACGTAGGTGCCCGGATCGGTCTCGCGATCCTGGCGCGCCTGCCCGCTCAGCTTGCGCGGCTCGGGCATGCCCTGCCCGCCCATCCCACCCGCGCCGCCCGCACTCATGGGTCCCGCGCCGGCACCACCGCCGGTCATCGGCTTGGTGGACAGCATCACACGTGCGCCGCCCGACGCGGGCACGCCGAACCCGTCGGACGTGACGTCCTTGCCGTCGGCGTCCTTGATCTTCGCTTGCACGTTCGCGCCGGCGGGGAGGCCGTTGAAGTTCGCGCGACCGCTCGCATCGGTGCGCGCGACCTGCGGCGCGCCATTGACGACGAGCGTGACCTCGACACCGATCACCGGCGACGCGGGCGAGCCCGCGATCACGCGGACGCTGACACTGCCAGCGGTCATCGAGCCATCGGGGAGCGGCTTGCCGATCGCGGAGGCGGGCTGCGCGTTCGGTGCGCGTGGAGCGAGCGTGGTGATCGCGAGACCCGCGAGCAGTAATGATGCGATGCGAGCCTTCATGGCGTCGCCTCCTTGGCTTCGTCGGGTTTGGAGTCTTCGGTTGCTGCAGCGACGGCCACCACGGCGTCCTTCGCCGTCTCGACCTTCGCTTCGATCTTCGGTTCGACCTTCGCTTCGACCTTCGCTTCGACCTTCGCTTCGA
>JBBQJJ010000538.1:0-5422 GCA_038325805.1 Haliangiales bacterium | reverse complement strand
CCCCGGTCGCGTGCACTATTTCTCGTCGGAGGATCGCGCACCGCGCGGCACGTCGCGCCGCAGCTTCGAGCGCATCCGCGAGGCGGAGATCGACAGGTTCCGCCCCTACCAGGAGCGGATGAACGAGGTCACGCTGATCCTGACGCGCGATCGCGCGCTGTCGTGCCTGCTCGTCGATCTCTCGCGTCTGCATCGCGTCGAGCTCGATCTCGGCGTCGCGCACCACAGCGAGATCTACGATCACGCCGCGGCCGTGCTCGATCGCATGCGCGGCGATCTGCTCGATCCCGACGACATGATCTGTCGGACCGGCGATGGCGATGGCTACTTCGTGCTGCTCGGACCGCGCGGTCAGAAGAAGTTCGATCTCGAAGAGCTGGCCACGAAGGTCGAGAGAGGCGTCGAGGTCGCGTTGGCGCCGATGGTCACCGAGGTGCTGCGCGAGCAGCCGCGGATCACGGTCGGCTCGGCCCGCGTACTCGGCAACTCGCTGCTACGCCCGGAGCGGCTGACCGCGCGTCTCGTCGCAGACGCGCAAGCCAGCACCAAGAACCTGCGCGAGCGCAAGGCGCACCGCGATCGCTCGACGCTGCAGGACCTGATCCTCGGTGACGGCTTGTCGACGGTGTATCAGCCGATCGTCGATCTCGGCACCGGTGACATCTTCGCGTACGAAGCGCTGACCCGCGGCCCCAAGGGCTCGTCGCTCGAATCGCCGGCGACGTTGTTCGCGATCTCCGATGAAGTCGATCTCACCGTCGAGCTCGATCGCGCATGCTTTCGCGGCGCGCTGCGCCGCGCGATCACGCTGGAGCCGGTGCACCGGTTGTTCGTCAACTTGCTCCCGATGTCGTTCTACGACTCGGCGTTCATCGAGGTGGAGGTCGGCAACCTGATCACCGCCGCTGGTCTGACGCCCGCGAACATCGTCTTCGAGATCACCGAGCGCCTCGCGATCGAGAACTTCGCGTCGTTCAAGCGCGCGCTCGCCGCATACACCGCGATGGGGTTCGGTGTGGCGATCGACGATGTCGGCACGCGCCACTCGAACCTCGAGACCGTGATGTCGCTCCGCCCGCACTTCATCAAGATCTCCGACGTCCTCGTGCGCGGCATCGCGCGCTCGACGGTGAAGCGCGAGATGTTGCGCAGCCTGCGACACATCGCCGAAACGATCGATTCGGTGATGATCGCCGAGGGCATCGAGCAGGTCGAGGACGTCATCGCGCTGCGCGACCTCGGTCTCCGCTACGGGCAGGGCTATTACATGGCGCGCCCGGCACCGCCCTTCGTCCAGCTCAAGGACGAGGTCCGCGCCGAGCTGCGCACCGTCACGCCGAACGTCTCCGCGGCGTCGATGGTGCCGAACGACGACGACGAAGATGAAGATCGCGAGCTCGCGGTCGCCCGGACCCCGTCGGTCAAGCAACAGATCTTCAGCCAGGGCTCGCAGAACGCGATCCCGCGCAATGCGTTCGGTCGCGAAGACGAGATCACGAGCGAGCACAAGCTCGAGGCCGAGCGTGCACGTCCACGCGCATCACAACCGCCATCGCAGCAAGCAGCGGGTTCGCCGACGCAACCGTGGCAGCCGCTGATCGACGATGAGGGAACTAACCCAGGCGAACCTCTGCTGGACAGCCTGCGCAAGCCCACCACCGAAAACACACCCGACGGCGAGCGCGGACCAGGGCGACCGGGTTTAAACTGAGCCGGTCCCATGGACCGCAACGCGTTTCACAAGCTCCTCGCCTTCGGCATCGAGCGCGGGGTCTCCGATATCCACTTCGAAGTCGGGTACCCACCGCACTATCGCCTTCACGGTGAGCTGCTCGGCGCGATCAAGGTTCCGCCGCTCACCCCACAGGACACCGAAGCCATCGCACGGATGATCCTCGAAGACCGCGCCATGACGGTCGACTTCACGCGCCGGTTCGTCGAGATCGACGTCTCGTACTCGCTCGCGCAACGCGGTCGCTTCCGCGCGTCGATCTTCCGCCAGCGTGGTTCGGTCGGCATCGTGATGCGCCTGATCCCGATCCAGGTGCTGTCACTCGAGCAGCTCAACCTTCCGCCGGTGCTGTCCGAGATCGCCGATGCACGCCGCGGCCTCGTGCTCGTCACCGGTGCCACCGGCAACGGCAAGACCACCACGCTCGCCGCGATGATGCGGTACATCAACGAGACCCGGCACGCGCACATCATCACGATCGAAGATCCGATCGAGTTCATCCACGAGCCGCAGAAGTGCATGATCGTCCAGCGCGAGATCGGTGCGGACACCGAGTCGTTCCGCGACGCGATGACCGCGGCGATGCGCCAGGATCCGGACGTCATCATGGTCGGCGAGATCCGCGATCGCGAGACCGCGACCACCGCACTCAAGGCCGCCGAGACCGGCCACCTCGTCCTCTCCGCGATCCACACGCCCGATGCGGTGGCGACGATCCAGCGCTACATCGGCCTGTTCGAGACCGACGCGCAGGACGTGATCCGCGATCGCCTCGGCGATTGCTTGCAGGCGATCATCTCGCTGCGGCTGCTCGCCTCGAAGGATGGGCGTCGCCGCATCCCGGCCGTCGAGATCCTGCGCGTCACTCGGACGATCCGCGAGTGCGTGCGTGGTGGCCGGCTCTCCGACATCGCGGAGCTGATCCGCAAGGGTCGCGATCTGTACTCGATGCAGCTGTTCGATCAGCACCTGATCGACCTGGTGAACACCGGGCTGATCTCGATGGAGACCGCGATCTACGCGTCGTCGAACCCCGAAGAATTCGAGCGAGCTCTCCGGGTCGAATAGTCAGCGCTGTCCCCGGCGAGCGCGCCGATCAGCTTGCGTGCGGCTGGCCCGGGTTGGCCCCGGTGATAGAGCCGCGGGTGAAACAGGTGCGTGGATGCCCGCGTCCAGCGGAGTCGCTTGAGGCGCCCCTTCGCGAGCTCGCTGCCGATCAGGATGTCGGGCAACCAGCCGTAGCCGATCCCGGCGAGGATCGCCGCGCGCTTCGAGGTGAAGTCGTTGAGCAGCACGGTCGACTTCGTCTCGATGCCCGAGGTCGACAGATCGAGCCTGGGATCCGAGCCGCGAACGGTCAGCAAGAGGTGGCTCTCGAGCGCTCGCTCGCCGTGCTTGCCGGTCGCGAGCGGATGATCGGCGCGCGCGACCAGCGACGCGCGCAGCGGTGGCAGCTCGACGGCGTGCAGCCCGATGGCGCGCGGGGCCAGCACGGCGATCATCAGATCGGCGGTGTCGCGCTCGAACGTGTCCTCGACCCCGGCGAGGAACTCGGCGCGGACGTCGATCTGCGTGGGCACTTGCTGGGCGACCAGCCGTCCGACCGCGCGCAACAGCGGATCGATGGGGACGATGCCGTCGAACACCACGATCAAGGTGGGCTCCCAGCCGGCACGCAGCTCGGTGATCGTGCTCGCCAGCGAGGCCTCGGCGGCGAGCAACGTCCGGCAGCCCTCGAGCACGCGCCGGCCCTGCGCGGTCAGCTTGGTGCGGTAGCCACTGCGATCCAGCACCGCGAAGCCGAGCGCATCCTCGAGCGTGGCGATCAGGTAGAGCACCGACGTGTGGCCTCGGCGCAGCTGCTTCGCCGCCCCGGCGAACGTCCCGGCGCGATCGAGTGCGTCCAGGGCGCGGGCTTGCTCGAGCGAAACAATGTTCACGATGTGCACAATGATAGCCCAAACATAGTTGTTTCTTGAAACGCGAGAATTGCCGACGTTCGGGGCATGACCATCCCGCACGTTCGAGGTCGGGTTGCCACCCAGGCTCACGTCGCGATCCCCGACGGCACCGTCGAAGAGGAGTACGCGCGAGACGGTTTCTTCGGCCGGTACGCCCATCTCTATCGCGAGCACGCGCCGGTTGGTTGGACGCGAATCGAGGGGCCGTTGCGTCCCCGGCTGTTCCAGCTCGACACCGTGCCCGCCGGCGACTACCTCTCGGCGCGCGTGCTGGTGCTCGAGAACGCCGATTGCCGGATCCACGTCGCGGCCCTCGACTCCCCGATGCCGTACCTGTTCCGCAACGCCGATGCGGACGAGCTGCTGTTCGTCCATCGCGGCGCGGGGCGACTCGAGACTGACTTCGGCCCGCTCGCGTACGAGACCGGCGACTACCTCGTGATCCCTCGCGGCACGATGTACCGGTTCGCGCCGACCAGCGCGACGCAGCTCCTCGTCGTCGAGACCACGGGTGAGCTCGCGATCCCCGATCGCGGGATGCTCGGCCAGCACGCGCTGTTCGACCCCGCGGTGCTGCGCGTGCCGTCCCCCGGAGAGGCCAGCTCGCTGGCGGCCGGGCTCGAGACCTGTCAGCCGAACGAGTGGCGTCTCGTGATCCAGCGCCAGGGCGCGTTGACCCACGTGTTCTACCCGCACTGTCCACTCGACGTCGTCGGGTGGAAGGGCACGCTGACCGTGTGGCAGCTCAACGTGCGCGACATCCGCCCCGTGCTGAGCGATCGCTATCACCTACCGCCCTCGGCCCACACCACGTTCGTGGCGCCGGGCGTCGCGATCTGCACGTTCGCGCCGCGCCCGCTCGAGAACGGCGACCCGCGCGCGCTCAAGGTCCCCTTCTTTCACTCGAACATCGATTTTGACGAGGTGCTGTTCTATCACGCGGGTGAGTTCTTCAGCCGCGACGGCATTCGTCCCGGCATGTTGACGTTCCACCCGCAGGGCATCCATCACGGCCCGCAGGCGAAGGCCCAGACGCGCACGCCGATCGCACAGCGCACCGAGGAGATCGCCGTGATGATCGATACGCGACGTCCGCTCGACGTTTGCGCCGACGAGCTCGAGCTCCCCGACTACTGGAAGAGCTGGCAGCCGGAGGTCGCGCGATGACCGGCGAAAACCCCTGCAAGCTCCGCGGGATCGAGTTCATCGTCCTCGCTTCGCCCGAGCCCGACAAGCTGCATCGCCTGCTGCTCGCCTTCGGCTTCTCGCGGACGATGCGACACTGCGCACGGCCGATCGATCTCTACCAGCAGGGCGAGATGCGGATGTTGATCGACCGCTCGTCCGACGGAGCCTCTGCCCAGTTCACCGCGCTGCATGGCCCGTGCATCTCCGCGATGGGCTGGGGCGCGGCGGACGCCACGCGGGCGGCGGCCATGGCGATGTCGCGCGGCGGGCACCTCGGCGATAGCGATCTCCGCCACCACGACGGCTCGCTGGTGCCGGCGGTGCGCGGCATCGGCGACTCGTTGATCTACTTCATCGACGCCAGCGATACCTGGCTGTCGCTCGGCTTCGTGCCGCTCGACCGGCCCGATGTCGTTCCAGACAAGGGCTTCGTCTGTATCGATCACCTGACCAACAACGTGCCGCGCGGTGAGCTCCAGAAGTGGAGCGCGTTCTATCGCGACGTGTTCGGGTTCTCCGAGGTTCGCTACTTCGATATCCG
>JBBQJJ010000537.1:0-5426 GCA_038325805.1 Haliangiales bacterium | reverse complement strand
GGACCTCGCTCGATGCCGATCCGGCGTACGCGTTGATCTCGGTCATCGACAACGGCAGCGGCAGCACTCGCGTGGCGGCGCTCGGCGATGTCGTGCGCGAGATCATCGAACCGTGGGGCGGGATGATCGATGCCGCGTCGGCAGCGAAGCAAGGTTGCGCATTCGAGGTGCGCCTACTGCTGAGTCCGTCCAGCGTGCCCTGATCAGCGACCCCTGATCAGCGACCCTCCGACCTGCGCCCCGCGCCCGCCAACGGAGCGTGCGAACACGAAGAGAGACTCCCGGAGGCGTCGCTCGCATGCTCGTCGAGACACGCGCGGGTTCAGCGCCCGGCGGTGTGACCCGACCAGGCCTCGTACTCGGCGATCCGCTTGCTGAGCACGGTGACGTCCTCACCCTGGGCAGCGCGCTCCTCGGCGGCGACGACCAAGAGGCCCATCGCGGCCTGGAGCAGCCGACCACCGGTGAGCGGTAGGTTCGCGCCGCGGAGCGCGTACTCGCGAACCTCGGAGATCCGGAACGCGACGTTGCCGACCTGCAGGTACTCGCCGCGCAGGTAGACGACGTCGGCACCGACGAGTAGTGCGTTCTCGAGCTCGCGGCGTGCCGACGCTTCCCCCTTGCCCTCGGCCTGGGCGCGCATCCGGCGCTTCGCATCCTCGAAGACCTCGGGACGCGTGATCGGAGCGTCGCGCGTGTACGGCGCGAGCTGCTCGGAGATGGTCTTCGCGGCATCCGGACCGTCGGCGACGTGGAGCGCGACCTCGAGATCCCCGAGCGCGAGGAGGAGATCGCGGCTGCGCGAGCGACGGCGCGCCTCGGAGAAGCGCTCGTGTGCGAGATACGCTAGCCCGGCGCACGCGAACCAGCTGCCCGGGATCCACGACAGCGCGGCGGCGGCGACGCCTGCGGTGGCCACGCCCGACCACACGAGCGGCGCGGTTGGCGAGCGACCGATCAACTCGACGCGATCGAGCAGGCGCGCGTCGAGCTTGATGATCGGGTTGCCTGGCGGTGCGATGACGAGCCATGCGCCCTCGACGCCGATGCCGCTACGGGGCAGCAGGGTCGCTCGATCGACGGTGTTCCCGGTGGTCTCCATCGTCATCCCAGCTCGACCACGCCCGCTTCGGTCAGCCGCGAGAAGGCGAGCAGCGCCTCGGCCTCGCGGACGCCCGCAGCCTTGATCAGCGACAGCAGATCCCAGCGGCCGTCGACGCGACGCGCGAGCTCGAGATCGAGCTCTGTTAGCCCATCGTCACCGGGGTCAAGCATCTCGACGTCGCGGATCCGGCGTGGGATCCGATGCCGAGCGAGCATCGACTTCGCGAGCTCCGCGACCCGCGCGCGCTCGATCTGCGCGAACGTCTTGCGCACCTCGGGATCGTTCGGATCCTGGACCAGCGCCTGGCTGGCCATCGCGAGTGCTCCGGCGCGATCGCCCTGGCGCAACCGCCCGCGCGCACCCGCGGCAAGCTCGACGGCGGAGTTGGTGCGTTCGCGATGCCTGCGATCGACGGTCAGCTTGCCGGCGCTGACCATGCGAGTGAGACCATCGAACGCGGCGAACCGCTCACCCGCGAACGCCGACGCGATCTCGGCCGCGGTGTGGCGATCGCCGGCGAGGGCCCACAGCTTCGCGAGGTCCACCACCTGACCGTCCTCGAGCGAGGGCGGCTGTGCGGCGGGTGGGCAATAGAACGCGATGTCGTCGTTGCCAAGCAGGTTGATGATGTCAGTCATCCGTGCGTGGCGGCGGCGGGCGATGGTCAGGCAGATCTCGATCGGCAGCTGCGCGTCGACGCCGGTCGCCGGGGTCTGGGTGCGCGGTACGACATCGAACGTGCCCTCGGTCCAGGTCACGACATCGGTCACGGTCTCGCGGATCTTGGTGGCGAGGATCTCGACCAGCTCGACCTCCGCGATCAGCCCAGACATCAGCAGCACCTTGCCGAGCGGAACCCCGGTCTCGGCGCGGGCCTCGAGGGCATCCGCGAGCGCGCGCTCGGCGACCAGCCCGGACCGGACCAGGATCACCCCGAGCTGTTCTTCTCGGCGGTTCGACGAGGCCCACACCACCGAGCCGTCCTCGACTCCGAGGCTGCGAACAACCCCGCGGCGTTCGAAGGTGATGGGCGCAGATAGCTTGCGCCGGGCGACCCATTCGAGGACGTCTTCGGCGGGCATGGTGCTGAGCGCGCCGCGCACCGACATTGACGCAAGCATAGCCCAGTCCCGTCGGAACGGGCCGTTCGCCGGAGATTTCACGGTCAGGGATTTCCACCCCGGGCAGATCGGTTATGGTGGCGCATGGCCGACGAAAGTAAGGACCTCCCGGTGGCCAAGGTCATTCGCCGCGACGAGGGCAAGGGGAAAGAGAAGGAGAAAGAGAAAGAACGGCGGGCCGTGCTGATCGATCCCGTCGCGATCGTCACGGGCGGCGCTGTGGCGCTGGTCGGCGTCGCGGTACTGGTCGTGTTCCTGTGGATGGTCCCCAACGCGGCCGCGCGTGAATCGCAGGCCGCCTGCCGCGGGCTCGGCGGCTTCAACGATGTGGTGCCGCAGCTCTGCCCGGGTGGGGAGGATGGTTGCAACCTGCCACAGCCGGCCCCCGAGTTCACCGCGCTCGATATCACCGGCAAGCAGGTCAAGCTCTCGGATTACCGTGGCAAGGTCGTGCTGCTCAACTTCTGGGCATCGTGGTGCGGTGTCTGCAAGGCCGAGAAGCCGTCGCTCTCCGGGATGGCGACGGAGATGGCCTCGGGTGACTTCCAGGTGGTGACCATCGCGTCGGATCACAACTTCGGCGATGCGATGAGCGCGGTGATCCAATCGCTCGCGCCCGCCTCGCCGCTGCCGCCGCGCGATTCGAATGGCCAGATCTCGATGCCGAACCTCAAGGCCGCGTTCGAGCGCGCGTTCCCGAAGAACATCCCTTTTGGGGTGCTGCTCGATCCGCCGCAGGGCGACGACAACATCGGCCCGATCACGCAGCGCTGGGGCATCAAGGCGGTCCCCGAGAGCGCGCTGATCGACCGCAAGGGCAACATCCGCGCGTACTTCGTCAACAAGCGGGACTGGGAGACACCGGTCGCGCAGACCTGCCTCCGCGCGGTGATCGACGAATGACGAGACGCTAATGGCACGAGTCCTGGTTATCGACGACGAACCCGATGTGGTTCGGTTGATCGTCAAGGTGCTGTCGGGTCGCGGTCACATGGTCCAGGTCGCGCGTGACGGAGCGAGTGCGCTCGCGCGCGTCAAGCACGAGCCACCCGACGTGATCCTGCTCGATAGCGACCTCCCGAAGATCGACGGCGCCGAGGTCTGTCGCCGGATCAAGAACGACGAGCTGACCGCGGACATCCCGGTCGTGATGATGACGTCGTCGTACATCGACATCTACGACGTCAACACCGAGGGCGGTCCCGAGGCGTTCGTGGTGCGGCCATTCGTGCGCGAGGTGCTCGCGAACGTCGTCGAGCGCGTCTTGTTCCGAAGGTGACGTGAAGAAGGTCCCCTTCACGATCCTCACGGGCTGGCTAGGCGCGGGGAAGACCACCACCCTCAACCGGATGCTGGCCGCTCAGACGGGGAAGAAGATCGCGGTGCTGGTCAACGAGCTCGGTCGGATCTCGATCGACACGCAGCTGATCATCAGCCGCGGCGGCGACGTGCTCGAGCTCGCCGGTGGCTGCGTCTGCTGCAAGGTCGATCTCAAGAACGACCTGTGGGACGGCATCGGCGAGGTGGTGACGCGGACGAACCCCGACAGCGTCGTGCTCGAGACCACCGGCATCGCGGAGCCGGCGGCGATCCTCGACGGGCTGATCAAGGTCCGCGACTCGGTGCGGGATCGGATCCAGCCGGCGGGTGTGATCTGCGTCGTCGACGCCGAGTCCGGCGGTAGCGCGCTCGGCAAGCGCGACGAAGCGCGCGAGCAGGTGATGTCCGCGGATCGCATTCTACTGTCGAAGCTCGATGTCGCGTCGCTCGAGATGGTGCGCGAGGTCCATGCCCGCCTCGACGAGCTGGCACCACACGCGGAGCGCGCGAGCTTTCCAGAAGCGGGTGGCCGGGCGCTGACGTCGTGGGTCACCGAGGTGCGGCCGCTGCGCGCATGGCGAGAGAAGGGCCACGACGAGCATGCGGGGCATCCACATCATCACGGCAACCAGCTGATCGCGGTGTCGTTCGCCGACGACGCGCCGCTGGTCGGCGAGCGCGTGATGGCGGTCATCGAAGGTCTCGGCGAGCGTCTGGTCCGCGCGAAGGGCTTCGTCAATCTCGCCGGCGATGATCGCAAGGGTTTCGTCGAGCGCGCGGGTGTGCGCACCGAGCTGCGGTACCTCGAGCCGTGGGGCGAGACACCGCGGCGCACCGAGCTGGTGTTGATCGGCGATGGGCTCGACGACGGGGCAGTGCACCGCGCGCTCTGGGCGTGCCGAGCCGGCGCGCAGTGTTAGCCCGCGCGTCGACGTGACGATCGAAGTGGTCGCGGAGCTCGCTCGTAGCCCGGTGGGCAAGCTCGAAGAATTCGTCTCGCGCGCGTGACCTACTTCTTCTTCGGGCAGAGCGGGCTGCCGAGGCTGCAGATCAGCGTCTTGCGAAACCAATCGTCAAGTGTGACCTCCGCGACCGCCAGGTACGGCTTGAACATGCGATCGCGGACGCGGAAGCGCTGCACCTTGACGAGGTCGGTGGACTTGGCCTTGGCAGCGGGTCGTGGATACACCTCGTACGTGTAGTCGACCCAGTCGTTGTCGGGATTGGCGCCGCGGTAGCTGAACGCCTGCAGGCACGGGTCGGTGCACGTCGGCGAGGTCCACACCGTCGCAAACTTCGACGCGTCGGCGTACTCGAACAGCACGCCGCGCTTGCTCTTACCGTTCACGATCTCGATGAAGCCGTAGCCGATGAAGTACAGCGACTTGCTCGAGAGCTGCTCGCCCTTCGCGAGTGCGAGCGGCAGCGAGGCGAGGACCGGGCTGCCTTCCTTCTCGTGCACCGTCACACGCGCTGCGTCGGCACAGACGGTGAACTTCACGGGTTTCCGGAATCCGTCGGCCTGGACCGCAGAATCGACACTCGCATTGACGCACTCTGCACGACCGGGCGTGGTCGCGGCGACGAGGAGGAGCAGCGCCAGAAGGAATCGCATCGGATAACTATAAGTCGGTCAACGCCAAGAGGCACTGCGGACCTGCGCCAGGGCAGCCTCGCCGGCGACGAGCCCCGCATCGTCGGCGTCGTGCACGGCGAGCCCGATCAGGTCGCCACCCGCGGGTGCGGCACCGAACGCGGCGTCGACAGCGATCCATGCCTTACCAGTCCACGACACCGCCCAGCGGTGGCGGACCAGGCGACCACCGTCGATCCGGAGCCCGGTGACCACGCGCGTCGGGATCGAGCGACCGGTCGCGAGC
>JBBQJJ010000536.1:0-5438 GCA_038325805.1 Haliangiales bacterium | reverse complement strand
GCTTGCCCTTCTCGAGCGTGCCGCGATCGAGGCCGTAGATCTGCGCCGGCACGGTCGTGATCGAGGCGAGCCCATCGGCCCACGACAGCCCGTTCGCGACCGCGATGCCGGCGAGCTGTCGGATCGTGCGCACCATGCTGGCCGAGCCCAGCGTCGAGATCGCGACCTTGACGCCGGCCCTGGAGAGGATCGTCGCGTTGTCGTCGCGGACGTCGGCAGCGGCGATGCTGCCCGGCAAGTTTGCCGTCGGATCGACCAGCACCGGCACCTTCGCCGCGGCGAGCTCCTTGGCGACGCGCCACGCTTCGTCCCCATCGGAGATCGCGATCTTGAGCCTCCGCTCGACGGCGATCGCGAGTGCCGCGCGGATGTCGACCTCGGACGACGCGCTGATCACCAGCAGGACGCGGCCTTCGAGCACGGGGATCAGCGCCTCGAGGTCCAGCCGATTCGCCGCGAGCTTGCGCGACTGATTGCGCTCGAAGCCCGCCCGGTTCTTCCGGTACGCATCGACGTCGTCGAACAACTCGCGGAGGCGCTCGACCGCGTACCCGCGCGAGCTCATCGAGGTCGCACCTGGACCGAGCGCGGCTTGCATCGCGACGGTGGGGCGCAGCGGTGCACCCCCACCGAGCGAGACGAACGCCGCCTGCCCTGCCACCAACCCACCTCGCGGTCCGATCACGGCAGAGGTCACGCCGCCGCCGCGCGCGACCGCGATCGCGACGGACCGAGGATCGAACGCGTCGCTCGCGCGATATCCGGCGTGGACCTCGGTCGGTGACGTGCCGAACCGGCCGTCGTTGCCGGAGCCCTCGAGATCGATCTCGATCAGCCCGAGCATCGACGAAGCCTCGATCAAGCCGGCGGTGACGACCTTGCCCTTGCCGTCGATGATCGTCGCGCCGGCCGGTACAGCCACCTTGCCGACCTCGGCGACCTTGCCGTCGCGGATCACGATCGTCGCGTTCTCGAGCTTTCGGGTCGGCGTCGGATAGATGGTGGCGCCGGTGATCGCGATGGTCTCCGCCGACGCGATCGCGGTGAGCCAGCACACAGCGAGCAGCGCCTTCATCGCGTGATCCCTCCATCGACGGTCGTGTGGCCGAGCTCGAAGTCGGAGGGCAGCAGCCCCTTCGTCCGCTCGAACGTGATCTCGCCCCCGGCGATCGTCAGCTCGGCGCGGCTGTACACCGAGAACGGCGAGCCACTCCACATCACGACATCGGCACGCTTGCCGACCTCGAGCGTGCCGGTGACGTCGTCGATGCCGAGCACCCACGCCGGGTTCGCGGTCACCCAGCGCAGCACGTCGTTGTCGTCGAGCGAGATCCCCGCGGCGCGTCCGGCCGCCGCCGCCTTCGCAGCTTCCTGGTTGAGCCGCTGGATCCCGATCGCCGAGTCCGAGTGGATGGTGACGCGGCCGCGCTGCTCGTGGAACAGCGCCGCGTTCTCCTGGATCCCGTCGAACGCCTCGTGCTTGAAGCCCCACCAGTCCGCCCACGTGTTGATCGCGATGGCCTTACGCACGAGCAGGTCGCGGATCTTGTAGGCCTCGAGCGCGTGATGAAACGACCGGATCGTGAAGCCGAGCTCGTCGGCGATCGCGACCATCTCGGCCATGTCCGAGGCCTTGTAGCAGTGGACCTGGACGAGCACGTCGCCACGCAGCACGCCGGCGAGTGTGTCGAGCTTGAGATCGATCGCCGGCACCTCGGGCGCGCCCTCCACCTTGTGGCGCGGCTTGGTGCCTCGCTTCGCGTCGAGCTCGGCCGCGCGATTGCGCTTCTTGAGCCACAGCTCGCGCGCTCGCACGTACGAGTGTTGCTTCGCCAGGTAGCTCCGCGCCTCGTAGTACGCGGTGCGAAATGCCGCGTACTCGCCCATCCGCGTCTTCATGCCCTTGTCGCCGTAGACGCGCTTCGGGTTCTCGCCGCACGCCATCTTCAGCGTGCGCGGTGCACCGGGAAACGCGACCTCGTCGGTGGTGCGGCCCTGCTTCATCGCGACGGTGAAGCCTTCACCGCCGACGAGGTTCGCCGAGCCCGGTAGGATCAAGGCGGCCGTCACCCCACCCGCGGCCGCACGGGCGATCTGGGGATCCTGCGGGTGGTACGCGTACTGCGCCTTCGCCTGCGCGGTCACGGGACTCGACATCTCGTTGCCGTCGTCGTGTGCCGTCCCGTTGGGCGCGGCGTAGACGCCGATGTGCGAGTGCGCGTCGATCACGCCGGGCGTCACGACCTTGCCGGTACCGTCGATCACGCGAGCGCCCGACGGGATGGCGATCGATTCCCCGAGCGCCGTGATCGCGCCGCCCTGTAGCAGGATCGTCCCGCGCTCGATCCGCTTGCCTGTCGCCGTCAGGATGGTCGTGTTCTGGATCGCGATCGTCGGTGCTTCGGTATTGCGCAACGCCGCGACGCGCCGGCCGGAAGAGCGTTGGACGCCGACCGGGAGCTCCGCCATCGGATCGACCCAACTCTCCTCGACGTCGAGCGTCTCGACGATGACCACCGGTTTGGGTTTCGGCGTCCCCGCGCACGCGAACCCCGCTAACAGGCACAGCCCGACT
This sequence comes from Haliangiales bacterium, assembly GCA_038325805.1. Taxonomy (GTDB): domain Bacteria; phylum Myxococcota_A; class Polyangia; order Haliangiales; family Haliangiaceae; genus JABFXX01. The sequence continues at coordinate 2,863 of JBBQJJ010000536.1, read as the reverse complement.
CTCATTGCCGAGAGTAATACCCCTACTTGCGATCGCGGCGGCGGATCTGTTCGAGCAAGCTGGCTGCGTCATCGAGCGCGCGTCGCAGTCTGTCCCGCTGATCGGGGCGAACGTCGTCGTACAGACGATCGCGCCGGCTGATCGATCGCAGCAGGGCGGCGATGTTCTCCGCGTACAGCACGTGGCGCTCGGGATATGGCAGCTCGTTCTGGGCGGATGGTTGCGGGGTGCCGCCGACGACGACCTGCTTCGCGTGGTGCTGCTGCGGCGGCGACGACAGCGCGGCCTGTGCGGCCTGCGCGGGATGGGTGCCCTTCGCGCGCGCCGGGACGATTCGCGGTGACTCGGGCATCCCGGCCGGGCGCGGCGGCTGAAAGCCACCCTGCGGGATCGCCGGCGCGTTACCGGGCCGTGCCCACGGGTTCTGTTCGAGGTTGCCGTCGATGGCGACCGCGGCGATCACGTTCGGATCATGCTCGACCGTGACCGAGACGATCGTGCTCGACGTCATGGTCGCGACCTCGAGTGAGTTGCCAGGCCATTCGGCGACCGGGACCTCGAACATCGAGCGCTCGCCAATCCGCGGCTCGCTGTCGCGCACGATCACGTGCTCCCGATCGGTGCCGGGCTCGCCGCGCACGATGACGAATTTGCGGCCTTTCGCCTCGTGGAAACCCACCACGTAGACGCTGGCCTGCGTCTTTACCCGATACACCGCGACCGCGCGTGCGCGGAGGTCACCGAACACGGTGTGCTGACTCACTCGACCATTGTACATATACGGCGGTGCCCAGTCGTCCCGAGCAGCTCGCGCGTCGCTATGTCGGCTGGGTGCGGCGGCGATCCGTCCTGATCCTCGTCGCGCATCTCGCGCTCACGGCCGCTGCGCTCTACCTCATCAAGTACCACCTGCCCCTGCGGGCCGATTTCTCGTACCTGCTGCCGCAGGACGCTCCGGCGGTCCAGGACCTGCGCAAGCTCGAGGCCCGCGTCAAGGCGAACGATGCGGTGCTCGTCCTGGTCGAGGCGCCCGATCGGGCCTCCCAGGAGGCCGTGACGATCGGGATGATCGACGGTGCGAAGAAGATCTCGAAGGAGCTCGTCGAGCGTGTCGAGCACGACGACAGCGAGGTCCGCGCGTTCTTCAAGGCGCGCCGGCACCTGTTCGTTCCCCTCGAGGATCTCGAACGTGCCTCCAAGGCGCTCGATCATTACCTCGCGCAGGCCAAGACCAAGGCGAATCCACTCTTCATCGATCTCGACGATCCGGATCCCGCGGCTGCGGCACGCGACAAGAAGCAGCTCGACGATCTCCAGGCGAAGCGCCGCGAGGCCGAAGCGAAGCTGGATAAACCGACGAACGTGAGCGCCGACGGCAAGATCGCGCTGATCCAGGTCCGCACGCTGTTCCGCTCGACGGATGCCGGCAAGGGCCAGACCCTGCTCGACGCCCTCGCGGACATCCGCACCACCGTGCTGGCGAAGCATCCCGGCACCAAGGTCGGGTTCGCCGGTGGCGTGGTGACCGCGGTCGCAGAGCACGACGCGATCTTTCGCGGCATGGTGATGTCGAGCCTGATCACGATGGTGCTGGTCGGCTTGGTGCTCGCGCTCTACTTCCGCAGCGCGACGCTGCTGGTGCTGTTGATCGGCACCCTCGGGCTCGCGACCATCCTGTCGTTCGGGCTCGCCGCGCTCACCGTCGGCCACCTCAACGCCGCCACCGCGTTCCTCGGCGCGATCATCGCGGGCAACGGCATCAACTACGGCATCCTGTTGATCGCGCGGTACCTCGAGGAGCGGCGCCGCCACGAGGTCGACGAGGCGATCGCGATCGCGATCGTCGGGACGCTGCGTCCCACCGCCGTGGCGTCGCTCGGAGCGTCGATCGCGTACGGCTCGCTCGCGGCGACGAGCTTCAAGGGCTTCGCCGACTTCGCGATCATCGGTGCCGTCGGCATGATGGTGTGCTGGCTCGCGACGTACATGCTGCTGCCGGCGCTGATGCTCAAGTTCGGGCGCAACACCCGGATCCACAACGGCGACCCGATCGTCGGGAGCACGCTGGTCCGGCTCCTAGGGTTCCGTCGCTCCGGGGTGGTCTGCGTCGTCGCCGCGGTGCTCGCGGTGGGGGCGAGCGTGATCGTCTACCAGTACATCAAGGCCGATCCGTTCGAGTACAACATCCGCAACCTGCGAAGCGAGGGCGACATCGCCGTCGAGTCGCGCCAGTGGATGCAGCTCTCCGACCGCACCTTCGGGCGCGGCATCTCGAGCCGCACGTACATCGCGGCGGATCGCTTCGAGCAGGTCCGGATGATCGTGACCGCGCTCAAGGATCACGAGAAAGGCGTCCCCGAGGCCGCTCAGACGTTCGGCGCGGTGTCCTCCATCCTCGATGCGGTGCCCGACCACCAGCAGGAGAAGCTCGCGGTGCTCGCGCGGATCCGCGAGGCGCTGACCGACGAGGTGCTCGGACAACTCGACGACAAGGAGCGCGTCGAGCTCGAGGCACTGCGCCCGCCCGAGGGACTGCAACCGATCACGCCGGAGCAGCTACCACAGGCGCTCAAGGAGACGCTGACCGAGAAGGACGGCCGCATCGGCTTTCTCGTCGGGCTTCGTCCCGCTCCGCAGCTCGACGAGTGGGACGGCAAGGATCTGATCCGGTTCGCGAACGCAGTGCGCAAGGTTCACCTCGCCGACGGCGAGACCGTGACCACCTCGGGAAGCAGCGTGATCTTCGCGGACATCGTCACGGCGATCGAGCTCGACGGCCCCCTCGTCACCGCCGTCGCGGGCATCGGGTTGATCCTGATGGTGCTCGTGCTCGTCGGGCTCAACCGGCGTGCGTTCGCTGTGC
>JBBQJJ010000535.1:0-5479 GCA_038325805.1 Haliangiales bacterium | reverse complement strand
GGGGATCGTCGTCACCGGGAGCTCGCAGGACCGCCTGGGTGGGTTGCTCCTCGATGTCGCCACGGCCGATCAGTACGAGGACAAGGACACGTATCTGATCACGACAGAGGATGCGAACGAGCTCGCGATCAAGCTCGAGTGGAATGGCGCCGCAAACCTCGACTACTTGCTGTTCGAGGCAAACACGCCGTCACCGGTGGTCCGTGCGATCGCGGCGTCCAATACCGGCCCCGAATACGAGACGTTCTCGGTCAAGCCGTCGACGGCGTACTGGGTGCTCGTCGGAGCGAAGGTCGGAAGCACGCTGCCGGTCGCGTACAGCGCGTCGCTGTGCGGCGCGTCGTTCACGCCCTGATCGCGGCGTTCTCCGCTCGTCGGCGAGGTCGGCGCTTCTTGGCCTGGGATTCGCGGGTGACTGCCCTCGTAGCCGTTGCTGAATAGTGGTCTGGCCGATCGTCGTGCACCAGCGGCCGTTCGACGGACTCGCTGGCCGGAGCTGCACGATACCCGGAGGTCTCGTGCTTGCAGAACGCCCGCCCATGAAGCTCACACTCGCACTCGTAGGTTTGCTCGGGTCGGTCACATCGGTGGCCGCCGAGACCGATGGATGGACGGAGTCGTACGAGGTGCTCGGCGCGTCCGCCGACAACAGTACGCTGCAGTTCAAGAAGACCTACTCGGGGATGGGGCTCGAGGAGGAGTGGCTCGCCATCTACGACACCACGAGCGGTAAGCAACGCACCTCGCAACCGACGTATCGCAACTGCGGTGTCAGCGAGGCGATCGATCCGACGGCGACGTGCGACGACGACAAGCCGCAGATCGCCCGGAGCTCTGGCACCAAGACGATCGACAAGCTGCACGCACAGCACGGCACACCGCTCACCGAGTCGCTGCTCGTCGCGAAGGTGAAGGTCGACGAACCGGCCGCCCTCAAGGCCGTGACCACGACCGGGAACACGCAGGTGTTCGCGGGAGCCAACTTCGAGATCAAGGTGACGACCAAGCTCGAGGGCAAGAGGCTCCCGGATCCGATCCAGAGCGGCAAGACGGCCTCGTTCTCGCTGACGCTCGAGATCACGGGCGCGGATGGCTGGCGCTCGACCTCGAAGGTGTATGCCGCGCCGACGGTCACGGTCGAGAATGCGAATGTGTCCCGGTGGACGGGGCTGTACGTCACGGGCGTCGCGATCGCGAAGGACTACCGCGCCGTCGGTCTGGTGTTCGGCGGCAAGCCGTTCGTGATCACCCGCCCGAAGACGAAGCCGGCTCCCGCAGTGCGTTAGGCTGCGCCATGATCGACGCGCTGCAGGACGATGACGCCACCGCACTCGCGGACCGCGTGCGTCGCAAGGACGTACAACCTCTCGAGCTGGTCGAGGCCGCGATCGCGCGGATCGAGCTGGTCAACCCGAAGCTCAACGCCGTGGTGCATCGGATGTACGAGAAGGCGCGTGCGGCGGCCAAGGGCACGCTTCCCGACGGTCCGTTTCGCGGCGTGCCGTTCGTGGTCAAGGATCTCGATGGCTGGCTGGCGGGCGAGCCGTACACGCAGTCGTGTCGGATGTCGAAGGACTTCGTGCCGACGGAGGACGCCGAGATCATCGCGCGCATGAAGAAGACGGGCGTGGTGATCGTCGCGAAGACCAACACGCCGGAGCTCGGGATCATCGGCGTGACCGAGAATGATCTGCACGGTCCGACGAGGAATCCGTGGAATACCGACCACACGCCGGGTGGGTCGAGTGGCGGTACCGCGGCGATCGTCGCGGCGCGCGCGGTCCCGATGGGACATGGGGGCGATGGTGGTGGCTCGATTCGAATTCCGTCATCGGCGTGTGGCTTGTTCGGGTTGAAGCCATCGCGCGGTCGCAATCCACTCGGACCGACCACGAGCGAGGGCTGGGGCGGCTACGTGCAGCCCGGCGTGTTGACCCGCAGCGTGCGCGATTGCGCGGCGATGCTCGATGCGACGCAGGGACCGGAGATCGGTGCGATCTATGCGGCACCGCCGAGACTGCGACCCTACGTCGAGGAGATCACCCGTCCGCCGCGCAAGCTGCGCATCGCGTTCTCGACGGGCTCGACGCTCGGACGAGAGGTCCACGCGGAGGTGCAAGACGCCGTGAGGAACGCCGCGAAGCTGTGTGCCGAGCTCGGCCACGAAGTCATCGAGGCCGCACCGCCGATCGATCGCGATGCGCTGGTCGCGGCGTACTTCGCGCAGATCGCCGTCGGTGCAGCGTCGAGCGTGGATGAAACGGCGAAGCTCGTCGGGCGTTCACCGGTGGCGTCGGAGTTCGAGCCGACGACGTGGTTGCTCGCGACGATCGGTCGCAAGCTCCCGGCGATGGATCTCCAGCGCTCGCGAGATGCGTGTCATGCGGCCTCGCGCACGATGGGTCGGTTCTTCCTGGACTACGACCTGTTCCTCGACGGCACGCTCGCGTTCCCGCCCATCAAGGTCGGCGAGCTCGCACTCAAACCATACGAGCGGGCGGCACTCTCGGCGCTTCGTGTGGTGTCGCCGAAGGCGGTGCTCGACAAGATCCTCGGCACGCTGGGCACCAACGCGCTGGCGAAGACGCCGAACACGCAGCTCGCGAATCAGACCGGCATCCCGGCGATGAGCGTCCCGTTGTTCTGGGCTGGAGGCTTGCCGATCGGGGTGCAGTTCGCGGCACCGCTCGGTGACGAGGCCACGCTGTTCCAGCTCGCCGCGCAGCTCGAGCGCGCGCGTCCGTGGGCGAAGCAAGTGCCGCGGATCAACGCCGCTGCCTGGGCCTTGTAGGTCAATTGTCCGGATTGTCCGGATCGTTCGGGACGTCCGGATCAGCGCTCGGTGGCAACCACGGATCGAGATACTCGGTGGTGACGGGTCGACCTTCGAAGTCCGAGTAGTCGCGCGCGACATCGAACATTGTCGAGTCATGTGGGCGATGGGTGATCACGACGTCGTGCAAGCACCAGCCGGCACCGGAGACACAGCCGGTGTTCGCGACGTTGACCTCGAACGTCGTCGCGTGGGGCGCGTAGGCCTTGCCGAGCCCGATCGCGGTGCTGCTGTTCTGCGAGAGACCGCGCGAGAGCGTGGGGTCCTTCGCGTAGACGAACGCGAGCTCCCCGAGCTCGTCGGCGATCGACCGCGAGAGACCCGAGCCGCCTCCGTCGAGGTTCGCATAGACGATGCGCGAGAGCGTGGCGGTGTTCGACGTGTGGTGGAGCTGCTGGAGGAGCTCGTGCGCGACGAAGGATCCGCTGGAGTGCGCGACGACGTAGATCGGGGCGTCGCTCCCGATCGTCGAGAGATGCGCGCGGAGCTTGCTGTTGCCGATCTCGCGCGCCGCGTAGCTCGCCTGCGCGGGACCTTTGACGGCGTAGATGTGGCCGACGCCGGCGGCGCCGAGCTTCTCGTCGACGAGCTCCGTGGCCCACGAGGTCGAGTGGACGAGGCGTGCGGTGTAGCCGCCGTAGGCGATCACGATGCCGTCGCCGGCGTTGATGCGCTGGTAGACGACGCCGTTGCCGATGCTCGCCCACGCGAGGCCGTCCGCCTTGCCGCTCGACCCGAGCTCGTCGAGCTGATCCGCATCGTCGAGGTCGAGATCGTCCTCGCTGCACGCAACCAGCGTCAGGAGCACTACGAAGCGGAGACGCGAACGCACGAGTCGACGCCTTACAAGGTCTGCGCCACCCTCGGCGGGGCTCGCATCATGGAGTTGGGCGTCGAGCTGCCCTCGTTCGGCCGCACCTGCCGACGCTGCATGGGGACGGTGGGCCCCGTGGGTCAAATGACATCGCGCACGTGGCTGCACGATCTGCCATCGACGGTGCGCTACTCGGCGTCGGCGGCGAGGTCGAGGAACGTGTAGCGGCTGCGGATCTCTCTCGCGTGGATGACCGCGTTGTCGTAGAGCTCGACGGGCCAGCCGAGGTCGGCAGGCGAGACCGGAGCGCCGGCGGCGACGAGCAGCGATCGCATGGCCTCCGCGCGCACGTGGATCGCTGCGATGCGACTGCGGATCGCCTCCCACCCCGTGGCGAGGCGGGCATTGAGCGCGTCGAGCCGGTCGGGGCCGAAGCACTTCCACGCGAACTCGGGCCAGCAGCTGTCACCGACGACGGGACCGAAGTGCTCGATCAACCCTGCGCGATCGCGCGACGATGCACGCAGACGAGGAGCGCGCTCGCGATCGAGGACGCGTTCCTGGATCCCCGACATCGTCGCCGTGCACACCGCGATCTGCTCGCCGTGAAATGCGGTCGGGAGCGACGCCGGCCGCATCATGTCGAGGTAGTGGCTGATCAGGTGCTCGCCCTGACTCGCGGGATACGAGCCGCTGCAGATCGTCATGCCGAAGCCGGAGAGCACGAGGATACGGACGAGGGTGCGGATGGTCTCGAGGTCTCCGCCGAGGAGCGCGGGCGTGTTGGAGAAGAGATTCCGCTCGTCGGCGGCGAGCAGCGCGTATGGGGCTTCGCGATAGGGCGTGTCGAGGAGCAGGTGCGAGAGCAACCAGTCGGCTTGTGCGGTCGGTCGACACGCGCTGTCGCCGAGGCCCGCGCGGATCAGGCGAGGCGGCGCAGCAGCGATGATCGAGAGATCGAAGTACACGCCGAGCGGCGTGCGCGCGCGGTACGAGGTCTTGATGCCGCGGCTGGTGATCGACGCAGACACCGAGCAGTAGCCGTTCATCGACGGGGCGGTCGCGAACACCGCGTACGCACAGCCGTGGCGAGACGCTGCGAGCTTGGCGAGATCGTTGATCGTGCCCGAGCCGACGGCGACCACGAGATCGGTCGCGGGTGCGAAGGCGGCCTGCAGGGCCACCGCGGTGGCATCGTCGGCGTGCGGTGCGTCGAGCACGATCGACTGCACGGTGTAGCGGGCGAGGGCGCGTTCGATCCGCGCGCCGAGGAGCGCATGGGTCGTGTGATCGGAGACCACGGCGATGGTGCTCCAGGTGCCGAGCGCCGCGATCAGATCGACTTCGTGACCGGCGAGCGAATTCTCGATCACGACCGCGCGAGATTCCGCGGCGAGGAGCTCGCCCGTCTCCGGATCTGGATAGCGACCGGCGAGCAGCAGCTCGATGGGGTCAGCTGGCATCGCGCGCACGATCGTGGGGCGATCCGGCCGCCGCGAACAGTGGCGACAGGGCTGTGTAGGCCAGGGTCAGAACATTCTGTTCAGCCACAGGCATCGACGACAGCTCTCAGCTGCGAGCGCAGCGACCCGACGTGCGGCGCGAACGAGCCGTCGAACACCGCCGAGCCAACGGTGAACGCATCGGCACCGGCCTCGGCGAGCGCATGGATCTGCGCGGCTGTCGCGACGCCACCGGCGACGAGCAGCGTGCCGCCGTCGAGCGCGCTCTTCGCAGCGCGCACCAGCTCGAGAGGATCCGCCTCGGTCGCGCGATATGCGAGCAGATCGACACCCGCGGCACCCAGCGATCGCGCACGCCTGCAGTCCGCA
>JBBQJJ010000534.1:0-5491 GCA_038325805.1 Haliangiales bacterium | reverse complement strand
ACGATCTGATCGCCGTCGCTGTCGTTGCCACGCGGCTGGGGCCACATTTCCATGAGCTCGAGACTAACACTCACGACCTACACCGGCAGCGCGATCTGCGACGCCGCCTGCTCCGACGACACGCCCTCGAGCATCACGCGCCGGAGCGCGACATCGACGCGCGCGAGAAACGGATCGAGCGCATCGAGCAATCTCCCGAGCGCACGCATCGTGTCCGCCGCGAGCGTGCGTCGCGCGACCTGCACGGGACGCCGCGCACGGACGATCATTCGCTGGATCGACACCGCGAGCACGAGCGTCGCCAGGAACGCCTCGCGCAACCTGCTCGCCGCGACCTCGTCGAGCTCGGCCTTGTCGAGCGCGACCAGCGCGGTGCTGACGCCGGTGTGGAGCTCGAACGCCGCGCGCTGGATCACGGAGCGCTCTGCCTCGTGCGGCCAGCGCTGCTCGAGGAACCGCGTCTCGAGGATCACCTCACCGAGTGCGGCAGACAGTGGAGTCAGAGGTGTGAAGGAGAAGGCTCGCGTCATGCGAGGTCCTCTCACCACGATTCGCGCCAGCACCTCGCGCACGTGATCGCGCGAGCTTGGACACACGCTCGTCCGCCCGCCGGACACGCCGTCCGCTACCCGGCCGGACGGGACAGCGAGCAATCGAGCCGGGAGCTGGCACGGCCCGCTTAGCGCCGCGGATCTGGCGCGTCGCTGACCATCAGCAGGAATGCGTACGTGCGCGCGGTGTGGTGCAGCTTGTCGAAGCGACCGGACGCACCGCCGTGGCCCGAGGTCATGTCGGTGTCGAGCAGGATCGGATTGCCGGGCTTGGTGATCGCACGCAGCCGCGCGACCCACTTCGCCGGCTCGTAGTACTGGACCTGGCTGTCCCACAGGCCGGTGTCGCAATAGATCGCCGGGTACGGCACCGGCTGGATGTTGTCCATCGGCGAGTACGACAGGAGGTAGTCGTAGAACTTCTTGTCGGCCGGATTGCCCCACTCGTCATATTCGTTGGTGGTCAACGGGATCGTGGCGTCCATCATCGTGGTCACCACGTCGACGAACGGCACGCTGGCGACGATGCCGCGATACAGATCGGGTCGCAGGTTCGTGATCGCACCCATCAGCAGGCCGCCAGCGCTGCGGCCGGTCGCGAACACGCGCTTCGGGTCACCGTGCTTGGACGCGATCAAGTGCTCGGTCGCCGCGATGAAGTCGGTGAACGTATTCTTCTTTGCCAGCAGCTTGCCGGCCTCGTACCAGGCGCGACCGAGCTCCTGACCGCCGCGGATGTGCGCGATCGCATGGACCCAACCGCGATCGAGCAGGCTGGTGACCGTCGACGAATAGACGGCCGACATCGACACACCGTACGAGCCGTAGCCATCGACCAGCAGCGGGGCGGTGCCGTCGAGCTTGGTGGTCTTCTTGTAGACGACCGAGATCGGAACCTGGGTCCCGTCGCCTGCGGTCGCGTGCAGATACTCGGAGGTGTAGAGCTCGGGGTCGTAGCCCGGCACCGGCTGTTGCTGGAGGAGCTCGCGCTGCTTGGTGGTGACGTCGAGCTCGTAGATGCTCTTCGGTCGCGTCATCGACTCGTACGAGTAGCGGACCCGCTTCGCGGTGGGGTCCGGGATGTCGACGATCGTCATCGTATACGTCGGATCCGGCGCATCGACGACGAAGCTCTTGCCCTTGACGTGGACCTCGACCTTGCGCATGCCGCCGTGCTGGATCGTCAGGCCGAGGAAGTTGCGAGACAGTGCGATGTCGCGAATCAGGGTGTCAGGGCGATGTGCGACGAGCTCCTTCCAGTTCTCGCGCTTGGTCTCCCTCCCGTCGACGACCGACATGATTCGAAAGTTCTTCGCGTTCCAGTTGGTCTGGATCACGAACGTGCCGTCGAGGTGATCGACCTTGTACTCGTGATCCTTCGAGCGGGGTAGCACCACGCGCGGAGGTGCGAGGGGCTTGTCGGCGTCGATCAACCGGATCTCGGATTCGGTCGTCGCGCCGAGCTGGATCATCAGGTAGCGCTTCGACTTCGTGCGCGACATGCCGACGTAGTAGGACGCATCGGTCTCCTGATAGACGATCACGGGCGATCCGCCGATCGGCAGGCGGATGATCCGATCTTCGCGCAGTGTCGTCGGATCCTTGCCGACCAGGAACAGCTGCTTGCCGTCGTTCGACCACTTCACGGGGCCGTTGACGCCGGCGATCGTGTCGGGCAGCAGGGTGCCGGTCTGCAGGTCCTTGACGCGCAGGGTGAACTCCCGGCGACCGACAGTGTCCTCGGTGTACGCGAGGTAGCGGCCGTCGCGGGTCACGTCATAGGTCGCGATCGAATAGAACGAGTGACCCTTCGCGAGCTCGTTGCCGTCGAGGAGGATCTGCTCGGGCCCAGATCCGGATAATGGACCTTCAGCGGGGTTGGCGGGCGAGCCAACCCCGGTGATGGTCTGCTTGGTCTTCTTGCGCGCATAGATCGGGTACTGCTTCCCCGATTCGAAGCGCATGTAGTACCAGTACCCGTCGTCGAACGTGGGGACCGTCGCGTCGTCCTCGGCGACGCGGCCGCGCATCTCGGTGAACAGCGTCGCCTCTGTCGCCTTCGCCGGTTCGAGGATCTTGGCCGTGTAGTCATTCTCGGCGGTGAGGTACGCGAGGACGGCCTTGTCCTGGCGCGTGTCGTCGCGCAGCCAGTAGTACGGATCGTTGCGGGTGCCGTGCGGCGACACCACGTCGTGCGAACGCATCTCGGCCATCGGTGGCTGCGGGCCTGTCGGCCTGGGCGGTTCCGGCTTGGGTGGCTCGGGCGCGGGCTCGACCGGTTTGGGCGTGGTCGGGATGACCACCATCGGTGGGCAGCACGCGGTCACCGCTGCGAACAACAAGAGGCGCGTGTTCGTCATCACCCGCGCAGAATACGCGGTAGCGTCGCCGCGTGCGCCCGCTCGACAAGGTCCTGATCGCGAACCGTGGCGAGATCGCGATGCGTGTGATGCGCACGTGTCGCGCGATGGGGATTGCCACCGTCGCCGTCTACAGCGATGCCGACGCCGACGCCCCGTTCGTCAAGCTCGCCGACGAGGCCGTGCGGATCGGTCCACCGCCGGCACGCGAGTCGTACCTGGTGATCAACCAGATCCTGGACGCTGCCCGGATCACCGGTGCGCACGCGATCCACCCCGGCTACGGCTTCCTCGCCGAGAACGCCGGGTTCTCCGAGGCGGTCGCCGACGCCGGCTTGATCTTCATCGGTCCGCCGCCCGACGTGATCCACAAGCTCGGGAGCAAGCAGGGAGCGAAGCGGATCGCGCGCGAAGCGAGCGTGCCGGTAGTTCCGGGCTACGACGGCGACGATCAATCGAACGCGACGTTGATCGAGGAGGCGAAGAAGATCGGCTGGCCGCTGCTCGTCAAGGCGTCGGCGGGTGGCGGCGGCAAGGGCATGCGCGTGGTGCATGCCGAGACCGAGCTCGCCGAAGCGATCGAGCGTGCGCGCGGTGAGGCGAAGAGCTCGTTCGGCGATGACACGCTGTTACTCGAGCGCTACGTCGATCGGCCGCGCCACATCGAGATCCAGATCCTCGGCGATACGCACGGCAACGTGATCCATCTCGGCGAGCGCGAGTGCTCGGTGCAGCGCCGCCATCAGAAGATCATCGAGGAGGCGCCCTCGCCGGCACTCACCGACGCGCAGCGCACCGAGATGGGGCGGGCCGCGGTGGAGCTCGGCAAGGCTGTCGGCTACGTCGGTGCTGGCACGGTCGAGTTCATCGCTGATCAAGCCGGTGCCTTCTACTTCCTCGAGGTCAACACGCGGCTGCAGGTCGAGCATCCGGTGACCGAGGCGATCACGGGACTCGATCTCGTGCGCGAGCAGATCCGGATCGCTCGCGGCGAGGCGCTCGGCTATGGCTCGTCGACCACGCGCAACGGGTGGGCGATCGAAGTCCGGCTGTGTGCCGAGGATCCCGAGAAGGACTACCTACCCACCACCGGCACGCTGCTCGCGGTCGAGGTGCCGGACACCGTGCGCGCCGACCTCGGCGTGGTCGCGGGCAGCGAGATCGGCATCCACTACGACTCGATGCTCGGCAAGATCATCGCGCACGCGCCGACGCGCCGCGAGGCTGCCCAGGTATTGCGCCGCGCCCTCGAACAGACCTGGGTGCCCGGGCTGGTCACGAACCGCGAGCACCTGGTGAAGATCCTCGCGCACGAGGCGTTCCTCGAGGGGGCGCTCGATACCCACTTCCTCGAGCGCTTCGCGGGCGAGCTCGCCGCGCGCAAGCCCGGGCTCGATCACGTGCGCGTCGCGGTCGTCGGTGCAGTGCTCGCGGGGATCGCGGATCGCCGCGAGTCCGCTCCACTCGCCGCGATCGGGTGGCGCAACGTGCGCCACGCGGATCAGCAACTGACGTTCGCGCTCGGCGACACCGAGGTTCAAGCCGGCTATCGCCCCGCAGGCGACGGTGTCGAGATCGCCCTCGGCGGCAAGGCCACCAGGATCGCCGCATTCGGTCGCGACGGCGATCGCCTGTGGTTCGTCGAGCACGGCAATCACCGCCGGCAGCTCCGCGTGGTCACGAGCGGCGCGAAGACCTGGGTGCTCTCCGAGGGCTTGCTTCTCCAGCTGATCGAGCAGCCGCGCTTCCCCGATCACGCGGCGGTGCGCGCGGCGGGTGGCCTGGTCGCGCCGATGCCCGGCAAGGTCGTCAAGGTGTTGGTCACCGTCGGCCAGGAAGTGGCGGCGGGCAGTGCGCTGATCGTGCTCGAGGCGATGAAGATGGAGCACACGGTACGGGCGTTGGACGCCGGCGTGGTGACGCAGCTCTCGGTGGCCCTCGGCGATCAGGTCGAATCCGACCAGCTCCTCGCCATCGTGGCGTGACGTTCGAGCACTTCCAGATCGGGATCCCGATCGCGGGGTAGCTCAGTAGTCGCCGGCCATCAGGATCGCGTAGTGGTCGTCGATCAGGAGCTCGCGCACGCTGCGCAGGGTGGCGGGGCGTTGGCGGCATGGCCGCTCCTGCGGGGCTGGCTGCCGGTCGCGACGCGAGACTTGCACTTCCACCATCAGCCGCCAGATCGGGTTGCTCATTCGATCTTGAGAGGAGGTCGGCGGACCGATGTTGCAGAGGAATTTCACCGAGGCCTCACGGCTACTTGCGGGAGAGCGGCACTCAGCGCACATATACCGAATGCGGTTGCTGGTGATCGCCGTCCTCGGCGCCGCGTGCTCGTCGTCGCTCGGTGAGCACACCACCAAGCCTCCCGACGAAGGCAGCGGGATCGGCAGCGCCAGCGGCAGCGCGAACGCGCCGGTCGACAAGCCGGCCGTTCCCGTCGCGCCCGGCCAGCGCCTCCCTGATCTCGCGACGCCCCTCGCGTACGACCTGCGCCTCGACGTCGATCCGAATCGCGAGGACTTCCGCGGCAAGGTCGCGATCCGGATCCGGCTCGAGAAGCCGACCGATCACGTGTGG
>JBBQJJ010000533.1:0-5519 GCA_038325805.1 Haliangiales bacterium | reverse complement strand
GGGCCCTTCGGCTTGTCATCCTTCTTCGGTTCCGTAGGTTGATCGCTCATACGAGTGGGCTTCTCAGCAAGCGATGTGCCCGCGGAACTAGCCGATCACACGCCTGCCGTTTCCTCCGATGTCGGCGACGTTGACGCTTTTCCCCCTCCACAAACCGCGCAACCTGACGAACCAAGGAGCGTGCTTGCTGGCATGGAGCTGGCAACCCCCACTGACGTGCCACTGTCCGCCCGAGACCTACCCGTCGAAGCGCCCGCAACGGCGCCTCCTGGCGTTCGCATCCTGATCGTCGACGATGATGCGCGTGTCAGGCGCGCGATCTCGGCGGCGATGTCTCGCACCGGCTTCCACGTGTTCACCGCCGAGGATGGCGGTCCCGCGCTGACCATCGCGGAGCAGACGCCTCCCGATATCGCGATCGTCGACTTCAACATGCCGACTCCCGGCATCGAGGTCGTCCGGAGGCTCAAACGACTCCACGGCCCGGCGCTCTGGATCACGATGCTATCGGGTCAGGACGACGAGGCGACCCGCTCGGCGTGCTTCGACGCCGGCGCCGACGACATGCTCGCCAAGCCGGCCGCGATCCCCGAGCTCCGCCGCCGGATGATCGCCGCGGCGCGTACCCAGCAAGCCTTCGTCGAGCAGCGCCTCGCCCAGGAGCGCGCCGACCGCGTGATCGCCTACGGTGCCGAGGCCTCCGCGATGCTCGCGCACGACCTCAATAATGGTCTGGCCGTCGCGGTCTCCAATATCGACTACCTCAAGGAGGTGCTGTCGATCGAAGGCGACGAGCTCCACGCGCTGCGCGCCACCGGCGATGCGCTCCGCCGCATGTCGGGCCTGGTCGCGAACTTCGTCGACATCGCGAGGTTCGAGGATGCCGCGTGCAAGCCGCAGCGCGAGAACGTCAACCTCAACTCGGTGATCCGCTCGGTCATCGAGGTCCACGCGGCCGCGCCGAACAAGGATGTCAAGTTCGAGATCACCTGCGACCCGGATGCGGCCGGCAACTTCGATCGCGCGTTGATCGAACGTGTCCTCCACAACCTCGTCGGCAACGCACATCGCTACTGCGATCGCGGCGGCGTCATCAAGGTATCGGGTCGGATCGTGGAACAGCTCGACGGCGCCGTCACCGAGCTCTCGGTCTACAACAGTGGTCCGAAGGTTCCCGACGAGCTCTGCAAGCAGCTGTTCGTGAAGTACGCGCGTGGCACCAACGGCAAGCGCGGCTTCGGTCTCTACTTCTGTCGGCTCGCCTGCGAAGCGCACGGCGGGACCATCGACTACTCCTACTCGGATGGCTCGTGTTTCACGATACGCCTGCCGAGTCGAAGCTAACCCCAGAGCTGCTATCGCGCTCACCCGGTCGATGGTCTTCGGGGTCGGTGGCCGGCCGCCGGCTCGCTGGTCTCTGGGGTTAGTCGGCCCTCACGCCCGCAAACGCGATTGCGATCGACTCGCGATCGCGTTTTGCGATCGACGAAAGGATCTCCTCGTCGAGAACCGAGAGATCGATCTAGCCCTGCATGAAGATCCATCGAGGTCGATCTAACCTCTTGAAAATCAATCCGGACTTCGTGATGAGTACGCGATCACCCCGGGTGAGTCAGAAGCGACTCAGGCCTCCGGTATGTAGGGCACGCTACCCACGGAGAAACCCATTCACTAAACTCGGTAAGCTACCCGACAGCTAACGCGTAACGAGTGGCCCGTCCTTCGCACAACGTCTCGACATCATGCAGATGGATTTTGGGATGTGGCGCTCGCAGTTTGCCCCGGAAATCATCGGCGAGTCCCCACGCGTCATCGACGCGCTCGAGACCATCCGACAGGTGGCCCCGAGTACGTGCAGCATCCTGATCACCGGCGAGACCGGCTCGGGCAAGGAGCTGTTTGCCCGCGCCGCGCACCGCGCCTCGCCGCGCCGCAACCGTCCCTTCATCCCGGTCAACTGCGCCGCGATCCCCGAGAGCCTGCTCGAGAGCGAGCTGTTCGGTCACCTCAAGGGCGCGTTCACCGGCGCGATGAACGCTCGCCCCGGCCGCTTCATGACGGCGAACGAAGGCACCATCTTCCTCGACGAGATCGGCGACCTCCCACTCTCCGCACAAGCCAAGCTGCTCCGCGTCCTCGAAGAGCGCGTCGTCAGCCCGGTCGGTTCCGACACCGACGTCCCCGTCGACGTCCGCATCATCGCCGCCACCCACCGCAACCTCGAAGAGATGGTTGCCGAAGGCAAGTTCCGCGCGGACCTCTACTTCCGCCTCGCCGTGGTGCCCATCGAGCTGCCGTCGCTGCGCGATCGCCCCGAAGATGTCATCCAGATCGCCGAGCTCTGTATCGCTCGCTCGTCGGAGCGCCTCGGCCGCGTGATCGAAGGCCTCGACTCGAGCGCCCGCAGCGCGCTGCTCGCGTATCACTGGCCGGGTAACGTTCGCGAGCTCTCGCACATGATGGAGCGCGCCGTCCTCCTCGCTCGCAAGAGCAAGCTGTCGGATGCCGACCTCCAGATCCCGGGCGCGAAGGCGAAGTTCGCGCGCGCCACCCAAGAGTCCGCGCCGCTCAGAGCGTCGGGTTCGTCGCCGTCGATTCCGGTCGCCGGCATCACCTCGAGCGACACGTCGTCACTCGACCTCCGCTCGGCACTCGAGAGCCTCGAGAAGCAGCTGATCGAGCGCGCCCTGTCCAAGGCCGGCGGCAATCGGACAGAGGCGGCGGCACTGCTCGGCCTCAACCGGACGACGCTCGTCGAGAAGCTCCGCAAGTATGCCGCCTAAGGGAATTGGTTGGGTCGTCGAGACCGTGATGGATGTCGGCACGACGTTCCACCTGCAGCTGCCGCTCGACATCGCGACGACGGCCCTCGCAGCGTAGTCAGCCGAGCCCGCGCGCCGTCGATCACACCGGCTTGGCTCTCCAGTCCTTCTGCGTCAGGACGTCGAAGTCGATCACCAGGCACACCGGCTTATCCGCCGCATCGATCGCCCAGTACGCCGTGAACTCGCCGTTCCCCGACGGAAACACGAGCGCATGACGACCATCGACAAGAGGAAGCTCGACCGGATTGACGCCCGTCATCGCCGGCACCGCGAGTGCACCCGGGGAGCCCGCGCCGGCATCGAGCAGCGCCACGGCACCGGTGGTGACCGCCCAGGTCGGAATCTGCTCTTCCGACTTCGGCTTCTTCTGGCCCTTCGCGTGCGCGATCGTCCACTTCGCGATCGGTGGACGACCGACGTGGATCACGACCGCGGCCAGCTGCTCTTTGTCGGGTCGACCCGGTTTGTCGGGCGTCCGCGCGACGGAGAGCATCACGCGAAACACGCCGCTGCCCACCGGACGATCGAAGACCTTGAACGTCTTCGGCACGCCTGGATCGCAGATCGCGAGCGAGCCGGAGCCGACCGGCAGCGCGAGCTGGAGCATGCGGACATCGATCTTCTTCGCACCGAACTTCTCGCCGTAGCGGAGCAGTCGACCGATATCGCGCTCGGCATCGAACTCGTCACGTGTGGGCGGCGGCGGCGGTGGCGGCGGCGGCAACGGTAGCGACGGCTTCGTCGGATGTGCCGGCTTCTTCGCGACCGACGGGAGCTTCTTCGGTGCCGGTGCGGGGTTCGCCGAAGGTTTCGCCGCGGGCTTCTTCGCCGGCTTCGCAGCCTTGTTCACAGCACCCTTGGTCTTCGCCACCCGCGCACCGTAACACCGCGCTCGATCTATAGTCAGAGCAGCCATGCGACGAACGTGTGCGGAGTGCAGGACGGTCAACCGGGTCCCCGTGCGACATCTCGCGGATCTCGGCAAGTGCGGCAAGTGCCACGCGGTGCTACCGGCGCATGCCGCTCCGATCGTGATCACGAGCGAGTCCCAATTCGACGACATCATCACCAGCGCACGCGTGCCTGTCCTCGTCGATTTCTGGGCGCCGTGGTGCGGTCCGTGTCGCCAGGTCGCGCCCGAAGTGAAGAAGGCAGCGAGTAATCTCTCGGGCAAGGCGCTCGTGCTCAAGGTCGACACCGACGAGCTCGGCGACCTGTCGGAGCGCTATCAGGTGCAGAGCATCCCGAACTTCGCGCTGTTCTCGGGTGGTCGGCTCGTGCGGCAACGCGCGGGGGCAGTCGATCATCGCCAGCTGGAACGCTGGACCATCGCGCCTCAATAGATCGTCCCAAACTCCCGTGCGTTGACGGGCTCCATGCAAAGCAAGCTGCATGGGACGCTGCTCGCGGTCGCCACCTTGGGTGGGATCGCGCATGCCGAGGTCGACGTCACGCCATCACCTCCGAGGACCGAATCGATCCAAGGTTCCGGTTCGCCGCGAGGCGTCTCGCAGGACTACATGGTGCATCCCGCCGGAGGCGAGCTCACCGGCTCGATGCGCTTCATCACGTCACCGAAGGTGCCGGGCTTCAGCAACGAAGAGGCGCTGCGGTTCTCCGATCTCGCGCTGTTCACCGTCGGTGGGCGGTACTCGGTGTTCTCCAAGCTCGAGCTCTCCGCGGCAACCAGCTTCCTCGCGAAGCAACTCTCGGTCACCGACGAGAAACCGTGGCAGAGCGTCGCGCTCGGGATCCGCAGTCCGATCGGCAAGCGGGTCGCGCTCGCGATCAACGGATCCGGTGGTCACCTGATCGATCATCAGGGCCAGTGGTCCGCGCAATCGATCACGCTGCAGTGGCGCAAGCCGATCGAGAAGCTGGTGCAGTTCGATGTCTCCGGAGGGCTCGAAGGGATCGGCCTCAACGCGAAACGCGCCCCGAGCGCGTTCATCACCGAGCTCGCGGTGACTGGCTCCGCCCTGGTCCGCGAGCCGAGCGGTCACTGGGGATCGTGGATCGGCATCGGCTATGCGATCCCGGTCAACGTACACGGCAGCGATCCGACGACCGGCGGCGAGCTCGATCCGCAGCCGCGTCTCGACTTCCGAATCGGCACGGTGATCAGTTTGAACAGGTGGGACCTGTTCGCGGAGTTCGCGGTCGTCGATCGAGGTGACCTGTCGAACCCGGCCACCCGGCTGCCGATCATCGATGGGGGGTTCGATCAACGGCAGGTGCTGTTCGGGGTCACCCGGCAGATCGAGTCGAAGAAGAAGCGCTACCACCCCAACTATGACGAGTACCAAGTCTCGAGCCGCTGACCTGGGTATCATTGGATGGGTAAATAATTACCCCGGGTCGATTCGGACCCTGGATCGACGGGAGTGAGAAAGCCGCAAACGCTCTAACTTAAACGGCAAAACGAACCAAGACGTCATCGCTCACGTTGGAACGACCCTCGCTAAGGGTTACTTCGTGCAGCAAATCCAGCGTGACCGACTGATCGCCGAGCACACCGAAGTCGCGAAGCGAATCGCCCTCAAGATGGCTCGCCGGTGTCCGAGCTGGGTGGCCCGTGAAGACCTGGTGTCCGCCGGTTTGCTCGGTCTCACGGAGGCCGCACGCCGCTACGACGACACCCGCGCCGAGCCCTTCCTCCCGTTCGCGGAGCAGCGCATCCGAGGCGCGGTGCTC
>JBBQJJ010000532.1:0-5526 GCA_038325805.1 Haliangiales bacterium | reverse complement strand
CTTACCAGCCATGCGCGCTCCTGTCACACCCCTCCTCGCTCTGGTCGCCGCGACGATGTTCTCGTCGACGAGCCATAGCGAGCCGAGCCCGGCATTGGCGGACCCGATCGAGCAGGTGAAGCGGCAGGTGCTGGCGGGTCTCGACCGCGAGGTTCTCTCGCCGGCCGGCTACCTCGGGGATCTCCTGGGCTCGGCGGGCGACAAGGTGATCGCCACTCTCGATACGTTGCGCGGACACGCCAACATCCCGGCGCCCGATCTCACGGCGCTCGAAGTGATGCCGGTGGCGAACACCACGACGTCGGGCTTCGGGTGGCGCGAAGATCCGATCAACAAGCGCCGCAAGTTCCACGGCGGTGCGGACCTCCGCGGCAAGTCCGGCACGCCGGTGCTCGCGGCAGGTGCGGGCACGGTGATCTGCGCCGAGTCGAAGAACGGCTACGGCAACCTCGTGATGATCGATCACGGCAACGGCCTGACCACGCGGTACGGGCATCTCCGCAAGTTCGACGTCAAGAAGGGCGCGATCGTCGCGGCCGGACAGCTCGTGGGTCAGGTCGGATCGACGGGCCGCACCACCGGTCCGCATCTCCACTTCGAGGTCCGCCTCGAGGGCAACCCGGTCGATCCCACCACCGCACTCCTCGTCGGCGAGCTCGAGCGCGAGTCCCCCGCGATGGGTCGACTCGCGGCGCAGGTGCTCCAGCCGGAGCTGCAGCGCGGCAAGCACTGGGATCTCGGGACAACCGTCCCGAACCCTCTCGGGACAGCCGTCCCGGTGCCGACCAAGAAGTCCGCGCCACGCCCGGAGCGCAAGAACGCTCCGAAGCGCGAACGCAAGCCGCTGTCCTGACTGACGCCGACTGCGGTGGTCCTGATCGTCGACGATCCAGAGTCGCGGTCCGTGGATACACCTACGCCAGGCGCTTGCCGTCGGCGCCCCACCGGTAGAAGCCCTCTCCAGACTTCTTGCCGAGCTTCCCGGCCGCGACCTTGTCGCGCAGCAGTTGCGGTGGCTGGAACGCGGGACCGATCTCGCTCGCGAGATACTCGGCGATGCCGAGCCGGACGTCGAGCCCGACGAGATCGGTGAGCTCGAGCGGCCCCATCGGATGGCCGTAGCCGAGCTTCATCGCGGTATCGATGTCCGCCGGCGAGCCGACGCCCTGCTCCACCATCCGCATCGCCTCGAGCCCGATCACCAAGCCGAGCCGGCTCGACGCGAAGCCCGGGCTGTCGGCGACGACGATCGGTGTCTTGCCGAAGCGCTCCGACAGCGCGACCGCGAGGGCTACCTTGTCCTCGGCCGAAGCCGCATGCTTCACCACCTCGACGAGCTTCATCACGTGCACGGGGTTGAAGAAGTGCATGCCGACGACGCGCGACGGATCGCGGACGCTGGCTGCGATCTGCGCGATCGAGAGGGAGGACGTGTTGGTGGCGAGCAAGGCGTGGTCGGGCGCGTGCTTGTCCGCGACGATGAAGATCTCGCGCTTGAGATCGAGCTTCTCGGGGACCGCCTCGATCACGCAGTCGACGCCGGTGCACGCGGCTGCGAGATCTTCGACCGCGGTGATCCGAGCCAGCGACGCATCGCGATCGGCCGGGCTCAGCTTGCCGAGCTCGACACCCTTCGCGAGGTTCTTCTCGACCTTCGCCCGACCCGCCGCGGCCGCGCCGGAGACCGCATCGAACAGCCGGACCTCGATGCCGGCGACCGCGGCGACGTGGGCGATGCCGTGCCCCATCGTGCCCGCACCGATCACCGTGAGACTGCGAATACTGGAGGCTGACACGCGCGCACTCTATCCCGATCTCGGCTGTGCGACCGCGCCCGACGTGACGTTCGCGCGCTGTCCAACCCCCGCAAGCGCACCGTTGCGACGACCTCGCCGACAGGCATGCGCGTTGCTGACATCGGTCGCATGCGTCTCACGTTCGCGCTCCTCGGGATCCTTGTTCCCACGGTGGCCGTCGCCGACTCGGAGGTCACGACACCCGCTGCCGCGCCGACCGTCGCGGTGATCGATGCGGAGCCCTCCGCCACCATGACCGACCGTCCCCTACCCTCGACGGATCGCAGCTACGGCGAGAAGTGGTCGCGCGAGGCCGGCGTTTCGGCGGGCTTGATGGCCGCGCCGAACCTCTACGCTGCGACGATCTCGCCACAGTTCGGTTGGTTCATCGCCGATCACATCGAGGTCTCGATGATCGCCAGCCTGACGCGTGTCGAGGCCGGCGCGGGCAGCTCGACGATGGCGACCGCGATCCTCGAGCCGTCGTACCACTACGAGATAGATCGCAAGACTCAGATGGTCGGTGGCATGGGCTTTGGCTACGCGTATCTCAGCGACCGAGGCCACGGCGCGACCTATGCGGTGCGTGGTGGGCTGCAGTTCCTGGTCGGTCGCAGCGGCATCTTCGCGCCGACGGTGTCCTACGAGTTCCGGACGCAGGACGACAAGCTGGTTTCACATGACCTGGCCTACCTCGTCACGCACAACGCGCTCCGGCTCAACCTGGGGTACACGTCCATCTTCTAAGCGCCCGCGCGATGCGTTAGCTTCGCGTCGTGGCCATCGACGTCGATCGCTTGCAGCGCGATCTCGAAGCGATCGTCGGTCCGCGCCGGCTGTCACTCCGCGCCGTCGATCTCGAGACCTACTCGCGCGACATGTGGCCGCGCATGCTGCTCGCGCATCGCGACGGGAAGCCGGCACCGGCTCGCCCGCACGCCGTGGTGTGGCCCGAGCACGTTCGCGAGATCGTCGCGATCGTCAAGCTCGCACGCGAGCGCAAGATCCCGATCGTCCCGTACGGCGGCGGCTCCGGCGTGTGCGGTGGCGCGGTGCCGATCCACGGCGGCATCACGATCGACACGAAGCGGATGCAGGCGCTGCGTGCCGTCCACGCCGCCGAGCTGATCTGCGATGTCGAGGCCGGCCTCTCCGGCGAGCGCTTCGAGCGCGAGCTCGATCGCCGCGGCTACACGTTCGGCCACTTCCCGTCGTCGATCTACTGCTCCACCGTCGGTGGCTGGCTCGCCACGCGCGCCGCCGGTCAACTCTCGACGAAATACGGCAAGGTCGAGGATCGGATCGCGGGTCTCACGATGGTGACCGGGCGCGGTGAGATCATCGAGACCGACGGCTATCGGTCGGCTCCGAACCGCGCACTCCGCGGCCCGAACTGGACGCAGCTGATCGTCGGCAGCGAAGGCACGCTCGGCATCATCACGAGCGCGCGGCTCCGGCTGTCGCCCTCCCCGCAGATGAAGGTCTTCCGCGGCTTCGAGGTCGACGATGTCGCGACCGGTCTCGAAGCGATCCGCCGGGTGCTGCAAAAGGGGTTGCGCCCCGCCGTGGTGCGGCTCTACGACGGGCTCGACACGCTGATGAATTCGCTCGGCGGAGGTCACGCCGAGGTCGCTACCGACGACAGCCACGCGCCGTCACCGCCGGTCGAGACCGGTGCCCTACCCGCGTGGCCCGATGCCCGACCGAAGTCCGACGGTGTCGTCGAGCGCTTGCTCTCGTTCGCGAAGGGCAAAGGCCTGCGGCAAAACGCGATGCACGCGGCACTCAATCGCGCAACCTTCACGAACAAGCTGTTCGGTGCGGTCGCCGAAAAGGTCGCGCGCCGTGGCTGCCGGATGATCATTGGCCTCGAGGGCTCGCGGATCCGCACCGAGGTCGAGGCCGCACTGACGTTTCACGAGCTCGAGACGGCCGGCTGTCGCGACAAGGGCGAGGACCCGGGCTGGGCGTGGGTCAAGCATCGCTACGCGGTGAGCTACCGGATGTCCCCGGTGTTCCGCGATGGTGCGTTCGTCGACACGATGGAGGTCGCCGCGAGCTGGGAGCGCCTCTCGGATCTCTATCACTCGGTGCGCGAAGCGATCGGCCGCCACGCGGTGGTGATGGCGCACTTCTCCCACGCGTATGCCGACGGCTGCTCGATCTACTTCACGTTCGCCGGCACCGCACCCGATGCGGCGGCGAGCGAGCGGGTCTACGACGCGATCTGGCGCGACGGCCTCGAGGCCACCACGCGCGTTGGCGGCACGATCAGCCACCACCACGGCGTCGGCCTGCTCAAGGGTCCGTACATGGTCGGCGAGCATCGCGAGGCGATGGCGATCTTCGAGGCGGCGAAGCAGAGTCTCGACCCCGACCGTATCTTCAACCCCGGCAAGATGGGGCTCCGGCGATGACGCTCGAAGCGGAGCTGATCACCGCCGTCGGTGCGGATCACGTCGATCGGATCGACGAGCGCCGTTGGCGTGTAGCTCCGGGATCCGCGGCGGAAGTGGCCGAGGTGATCCGGCGCGCCGGCGAGCATCGCGCGGCCGTGCACGCCATCGGGGCTGGAAGTCGATCGCCGATCGGTCCCGCGCACGGTGATACGCCGACTCCTTCGGTCGACTCCCACGGAGTCGCGGAAGCCGGGCGCGTCCGCGTGCTGATCGCGACGCACCGGCTCGATCAGGTGCTGCAGCTCGACGAGACCTCGCTGTTGGTGCACGCGCAAGCCGGCCTCACCGGGCTCGAGCTCGAGAGAATCCTGCAGCCGCGCGGCCTCTCGATCGGGGATTACCCGCCGGTGGTGCTGACCTCGTCGCTCGGCGGCATCATCGCGGTGCGCACGCCGGGCAAGTCCTCCGCGCGGCATGGCTTCGTCGCGGACGCCGTCGTCGGGGTCTCGGCGGTGCTCGCCGATGGCCGCAGCGTGCACACGCGGATCGCACCGCGCCGCGCGACCGGCCCGGATCTCGCGCGTGCGCTGATGGGTAGCGAGGGCACGATCGGGTTCATCACCAGCGCGGTGTTGCGGATCCATCAGAAGCCCGAAGCGCGGCTCGTCGGTGCGTACGTGTTGCCGTCGATGGATGCCGCGGTCTCGGCGGTCTATCTCGCGCTCCGCGAAGAAGCCGCACCGTCAGGGATCCGGATCTACGATCGCGCTGAAGCCGCGCACCACTTCGATGACGTCGTGTTGCCGGAGGGCCACGTGCTGCTCTGCGCAGCCACCGCCGGGCCCACCGATCTCGCCGCGTGCGATCGCGATCTGATCCAGTCGGCCGTGCTCGCCGAGGGCGGCAGCACCACGGATACCGAGCTCGCGGATCTGTGGTGGCGGCGCCTGCATGCCGGCGCACCCACACCAGGCCCAGTCCCGTCGCTGCAGGTGATGGCGACCCCGAGCAAGCTGCGCGCGGTCTATCACGCGGTCGTCCAGCAGTGTGCCGTGCTCGGTGCCGACGCCCGCGCCCACATCTCGCGGTTCGACGCCGATGGCGCCGTCATGTTCTTCACGATCACGAAGGCGGGAGGGCTCGCTCCCGAGACCGTGGCGATCGCGGAGCGCGCCGCCGAGCAAGCCGGGGCGTGGCTCCTCGGTGCGCGCCAGGTCAAGCTCGACACCTACCTCGCCGCGCTGCGCGACGCGCTCGACCCGCACCGGATCATGAATCCGGGCACCCTGGTCTGATCAGAGCCCGTCGCTCTTCGACATATCCGCGACCAG
>JBBQJJ010000531.1:0-5533 GCA_038325805.1 Haliangiales bacterium | reverse complement strand
TGCGACCCCGGAGCGTGACCCCATGCGAGCGCAGCGAGTTCCCATGCGAGCTAGACGTGCGAGAGGAACGAGCGGGCGTGGTCGGCCCAGTCGCTGCTCGCGTCGAGCTCGATGTAGCGCTCGAGGTGCGTGCGCGCCTGCTGCGTGCTGTTGTGATGCATCGCGAGCATGATGCCGAGGTTGTAGTGCGCGTCGGGGAACTCGGGTGACATCGCGCAGACCCGGCGGAGCTCGGCGATCGCGAGCTCGACCTCGCCGAGGTCTTCGAGCACGTTGGCGAGGTTGTAGCGAGCTTCGGGCTGGATCGGATCGGCCTCGAGGGCGCGCTCGTAGAACCGGCGGGCCTCGGCCATCTCGCCCTGGCGATACATCAAGTTGCCGAGGTTGGTCAGGGCGGCAGCCATCGCCGGCTCGAGGTCGATCGCCTGGCGAAACAGGTGCTCCGCCGATGACGACTCGCCGCGATCCTCCGCGGCGCAGGCCTCGACGAAGTAGCGATACGCGGTGATGCCACCGTTCGCATCCGTCGCCTGATCCTCGACGATGCGTGGCGTGGGTCCGGAGATCTCGGCTTCGAGCTCGGGTGACGGTTCGACGCGCGGCATCGACAGCGTCGAGAGCACGTGCTCGCCGAAGCTCGGCAGCGTGAACGCCATCACCACCTGGCCACCGATCGGCTGGAACGCGACGTCCTCTTCCAGCGCCACGATCGTCTCGCCGTCGCAGCAGATCCGCAGCTTCATCATCGGCGACGTGTCGTCGGGCAGCGCCTTGCGAAGCGCGTCGACGTGCTTGCGGATCTTCTGCATCGACATCCCACCGGCGAGGAGGTCCTTCGCCGACTTCGTCGCGACGAGATCGCAGAACGTGTAGTAGAAGCGGCCGCCCTTGCGAACGGTCGGACCGACGAAGCCGGTCTGCATCCAGTAGCGGAGACGGGCTTCGGGAAGGGCGAGGATGCGCGAGGCATCGCGGATGCTGTACAGCTCGATCATAGAATCCCCCGTCTCGCGTTGATCACAAAGGTCTCGGTTCGCGCGCTCTCCTCCCCCTTCACCTGCCGCCCCCCACCCCTCGTCGACCGCCTCGCCTCGATATCGAGGCTCAGGTGCACTTCGGTTCCGCGCGAGCGACTCTCGAGGTCGACGAGCGGGGCCGTGAGATCACAACCGGCGAGCCGGCGCGCTTCGGTAAGCGCGACGCGACGCGCCTCGGAACGCGCACGTTCGTCGCTCGCGTAGAGCACGGCGACGCGCAGCGCGGTGGTCGAGTCCGGCGGATCGCTGATCTTGTCGGCGGCGCGCCTGAGATCGACCGTCATCATCGTCGAGCCCGTATAGGTCTCGCCCGAGAAGTCGCCCTCGCTGAGCATGCGCGCGGCGCCGTGGATGAGCTCCACGGCCACCGGAGCCAGGCGCACGGTCACCTCCCGCTCGAACAACGAGACCCGACGGGTCATCGCCATCGGCTTGCGCGGTGGTCGTTTCCACACCGCACGTTTTCGACGAGGGGGCATCCGAAAATGCTAACCAGGCCACGGCGCAGGCCCAACTTTTCGGCCGTATCCTCGCGGAGTGATCGAGTCCAGGAAACTACCGAGCTACCTGGTGGTCCTGCTGACGGTGGCCGCACTCGCGGTGTTTCTACCGCTGTTGCCGTGGATCGCCCTCGCGCTGTGGCTCGGCAGCTACCTGAAGCCGCTCCACAGACGGTGGACGGTGCGGCTGGGCAACCGCCCCGGGCTCGCGGCCACGCTGTCGGTGTCGCTGCTGCTGGTCGTCGCGATCCCGATCCTGATCGTGTTCGCCTCGATCGTGCTCGACGCCATCGCGTTGGCGCGTCAGCTGTGGGCGGCGCCCGAGTCGCACGCGGTGTTCGTCCAGCTCGTGCAGACCGATCCGCAAGCGCAGCCCGAGGCCTCCGGCGTGCTCGATCTGCTGGTCAGCCAGGGCGACCGCGCCTGGGCGATCGCGCAACAGCTCGCCGGAGCCGCGGCCGACTTCGTGATCGGCCTGCTCGTGATGGTGAGCGGTACCTATGGTGTGCTGATCAACGGCGAGGCCTGGTACGCGTGGATCGAGCAGCACACCCCGGTCGGAGGCGAGCACCTGAAGCGGTTTCGCGACGCATTCGTCGAGACCGGGCGCGGCCTGTGGTTCGGCATCGTCGGGACCGGGATGGTGCAGTCGATCGTCGCGACGATCGCGTTCCTCGCGCTGGGCGTGCCCTCGGCGCTCGCCCTTGGCATGATGACGCTGCTGTTCTCGTTGATCCCTGCCATCGGCACCGCGCTGGTGTGGGTGCCGGTCGCGGCGGGTCTCGCGCTATCAGGGCGGACGGTGTCGGCGATTATTCTCGCAGCGCTCGGCGTCGGCGTGATCTCGACGGTCGATAACCTCGCTCGCCCGTGGCTGACCCGGCGAGGCAACCTCAAGCTGCCGACCTGGGTCGTGCTGATCGCGATGTTCGGGGGCGTCGAGCTGATCGGTGGCTGGGGGCTCTTGATGGGCCCTCTCGCCGTGCGGCTCGCCAAGGAGGCCATGATGATCGCGCATGGCGATGCCCCAGAGACGGCAACCTCTGACACTCCCGTAGCAAGCCCCCCGGCCGCATGATACGCGTTGGGTGCCCGTGACTCTGGACGTCAAACGCTACCCGATCCTGGTCGTCGACGACGAGCAAGACAACCTCGACGCGTTCCGCTTCAACTTCCGCAAGACCTTCGACATCATCACGGCCAACAGCGGGCCGGAAGCGCTCCAGATCCTCGCGGAGAAGGAGGTCGCGGTGGTCGTCACCGACCAGCGGATGCCGAAGATGACGGGCGTCGAGCTGCTGCGCGAGGTCCGCGCGAATCAGCCGGATACCGTCGGCATCATCCTGACCGCGTTCACCGACGTCGACGTGCTGATCGAGGCGATCAACCTCGGCCAGGTCTATCGCTACATCACGAAGCCGTGGGACGCGAAGGAAGTCCGCGGCGTCATGCAGTACGCGATCGAGCGCTTCCATCTCCAGCGCGAGAACAAGAAGCTCGTCGCGCAGCTCGCCGAGTACACCGGCTACTTGAACCAGCAGATCCACGGCGAGTTCGATTTCGGCAACATCATCGGCGAGAGCGCAGCGCTCGGCGAGGTGCTGTCGAAGGTCGAGCAGGTCGCACCCACCGCCTCCACCGTGCTGCTGCGCGGCGAGACGGGCACCGGCAAGGAGCTGGTCGCCCACGCGATCCACATCAACTCGCCTCGCGAGGAGAAGCCGTTCGTCCGCGTCAACTGCGCGGCGCTCGCACCCGGCATCCTCGAGTCCGAGCTGTTCGGTCACGAGAAGGGCAGCTTCACTGGCGCGTTGGCGCGGCGGCCTGGACGCTTCGAGCTCGCCGACGGCGGCACGCTGTTCCTCGACGAGGTCGGCGACCTGCCGATGGAGATCCAGATCAAGCTGCTGCGCACGCTGCAGGAGCGCGAGTTCGAGCGCGTCGGTGGCGTCGAGACGATCAAGGTGGACGTCCGCCTGGTCAGCGCGACCAACCGCAACCTCGAGAAGATGATCGAGGAGGGCGAGTTCCGCGAGGATCTCTACTACCGGCTCAACGTGTTCCCGATCAACCTGCCGCCGCTGCGCGACCGGCTCGAAGATCTGCCCGTGCTCACGAGTCACTTCATCGCGAAGTTCGCGCGCCAGATGGGCGTGCAGCCGGCGCCGGCCTCCACCGACGCGCTCGCGAAGCTGCGCGAGTACAACTGGCCGGGCAACGTGCGCGAGCTCGAGAACATCATCGAGCGCGCGATGATCCTCGCGAGGGGGGTGCCACTCGGGACGCCGCACCTCGATTTCGGTCGCCGCGCGGCGCCGTCACCGCTCGGTGGATCGGGCCCGGTCGTGCTCCCGCCTGTCGCCGCGCCGGCCGCTCCGGGTGAGGACGGCAGGAGCCTCGCGGAGCGCCTGCTCGAGAGCGAGCGCAAGGAGATCGTCGCCGCCGTCGAGAAGTCGCGCGGCAACATCGCGAGCGCATCGCGCATCCTCGGGATCAATCGTTCCACGCTGTATTACCGCCTGCGCAAGCACGGCCTCGAGCACCTACTGCCGACGAAGATCCAGGTCGGTAGCGAGGAGCCCGAGCCGGGCACGCCGCCCGTCGCACCTGCGACCTGAACACCAAACAGCTCCCAACACGGCCGCGGTGACGCGGTACGTTCGTCTCGGGCCAACGATGGATGCGATGTTCAGCTCGAGCGCGATCGGGGCCCAGGGCCAACCCCGCGCCCGTTCCATTGTACGGACCTCGGCCCTGGCCCTGCTCGCCGCCGCTTCAGGCTGCGGCCCGACCTCGAACCAGCAGAAGGACGTGCGTGAGTGGTTCGCCGACCACCGCGTTGACGTCGCGGACAGCGCGATTCGCTGCAGCTCGTTTCGAGACGACTATGCGTGTGAGGTTTCGATCGCGAACGTCGGGATCGCAAAGGTCCTGGTCACCGAGCACGCTGACTCGCGCACGCTGAAGCTCGACAACGCGAGGTGGGGAGGTTCGGTCGAGCACCTGGTCACGCGAGCCTTCGCGAGGATGTTCGCCGGGGCGGTGATGGAAGATGCGACGTGCCCCCCGCTCGTGATCAGCCAGCCCGGGTCAAGTGCGACCTGTACGGGACGCTTCGAGGGCGCCGCCGTCTCCATGCGGTTCGCGCCACGGTTCACCGCCGACGAAGCGGCGGTCGAACTCGAGGTGAGCGGGCTGATCACCGCCGACAAGCTGGAGGCCGTCGCACGGGATCTCGCAGTCACCACGAAGGCCGGTGAGCTGACCTTCCAGTGCGATCGCCGCGTCTACAGGTTCGGTCGTCAGGTCCGCTGCGCCGCCGTGAGCTCCGAGCTGAGCGACGGCCCCTCGCTCGCTGCGGAGTTCATGATCGCGGCGGACGGCAAGCTCAGCTCGCGCATCGTCACGTTGTCGGCTGGTGCGCCGTGGACACCCATCCCCACCTCGACGGACTCACGTCCGGCCACCGCGCGGTAAAGGCCGTGCAGACCGGAGCGTCGCGTTTCGGCTTGCTCGGAGATCGAGCGCTCGCGCTCGAGTCGTGGGAGCTCTGCAAGCACGCACGGATCACGGCGGTGATCGAGGCGCTGTCGAGGCGGGTCGCGAAGACGCGACCACCACCGGGCGGCAAGAGCGTGGTCGACAAGCAAGCGGCGTGGCTCGCGCTCGCAGCGAAGCGTGACCCGGCGGACCTCGCGCACCTGCTCGCGACGCTGACGGAAAACAAGAAGCAGGCCGAGCTCGCGACACGCCTGACCCTGCTCGAAGGTCGCGCGGATCCGCGGATCGCGACCGCGCTGCACGCGCTGCTCGAGCACCCACCGATCCCAGGCTGGACGGGACGGCATGCGGTGGTTCAAGCCCTGCGCATGGTGATCGCGATCGGCGACCCGCGGAGCGCGGCGGCGCTCGAGCATGTCGCGGCCGTCAACGAGAAAGGTGGTGGCTCCGCGACCGGGGTGCTGCGAGGGAACTTGCCGCAGACCCAGTCGTCGT
>JBBQJJ010000530.1:0-5540 GCA_038325805.1 Haliangiales bacterium | reverse complement strand
CACGAGTGGATGGTGAAGGCGTGCGCCCCGGACATGCCGCAGGTGATCCGCCAGTTCGCCGGCACGTTCGAGACGCTGTGGGAGGACCCGGAGTTCGAGCGGTTCTCGCCGGATGATCCGGCGCATCGGGCGCGGCTGGTGGCGGCGCTGGCGGCGGAAGGTGCGGGCACGTCTTGGTGCCGCGCGCGGTGCGTGTGTACTTCGCGACGCAGCCGACGAACCTGCGCAAGTCGTTCGACGGCCTGGTCAACGAGATCCGTCACACGCTCGGGCACGACCCGCTCGGCGGGCACGTGTTCGTGTTCCTCAACCGGCGCAAGAACCAGGTCAAGCTGATCGTGTGGACGCGCGGTGGCTTCACGATCGTGCACAAGCGGCTCGAGCGCGGGACCTTCACGTTCCCGTCGCGGGTCACCGCCGACACGACGAGCATCGCGATCGACGTGCACGAGCTCGCGATGCTGCTCGAGGGCATCGACGTGTCGCGCGCGAAGTCGAAGCCGCGATGGGAACCGCCGCCGCGCGCTCGCGCGACGACGCACTGACGATCGATGACATTCGATCCGGTCGCGCGCCTCACGTCTTGCGTGCGATCGTTGAACGATCAAGATGCGCGATGTGGATCAGCAGCCTGCGCCGACGCCAGACGCTTCCGCGGAGACGCCGCCGGTGAGCGAGCTGCGTGGCTCCGTGGTTGACGTCGTCCGCACGCTGCGCGAGGAGAACGACTGGGACGCGGTCCTCGAGATCGTGAGCAAGTTGGTCGCGGAGAACGCAGACATGTCGCGCCGCCTGGCGCAGGTGAAGCGGAGCTTCAAGACCAGCGAGAAGATCGGGCGCGCGCAGCTCGTCCTGTTTGTCGACGCACTTGCTCGCGGTGAGGGCGACCCCGAGTCCAACGAGGCGGACGCGGACGGCTCGACGAACTCGACGAAGCAGACGCGAAACTTCGTACGGCCTCCGGCATCGACGAGAACGAGGACGACGAGATCGCGAAGGGCAGGACGAGACCGCCTCGTCAGCCCGCGAACCGAGTTCCGGTCCCCGAGCACGCACGACGCGTCGACAACCCACTGCTCGTACCCGTGGGCCAGCGGCCGTGTCCTCGCTGCGGGACCGAGCGCACGTGCATTGGCCACGACATCACCGAGGTGGTCGAGCTGATCCCCGCCGAGGTCATCGTGCGCCGCGACCTGCGCGAGAAGCTCGCGTGCAAGGAATGCGAAGCAGAGATCGTGCGCGCGCCGATGGGCGACAAGGTCGTCGCGAGCGGCAAGATCGGGCTCGGCCTGGCGGCGACGCTGCTCGTCGAGAAGTATGTCGATGGTCTCCCGTTGCATCGTCAGCGCGAGCGCTTGGGTCGCCTTGGCCTCGAGATCGCGGTGTCGACGCTCGCCGATCAGATCAAGTGGAGCGCTGACCTCTTGCGGCCGCTGTGGCGCGCGGCGCTCGCAGAATGCATCGCCGCTCGCGTCATGCACCTCGACGGCACCGGGCTCACGGTTCTCGACGGCACGACGCCCGGCAATAAGAAGATGGGCGCGCTGTGGGGCTACGTCGGGGTGAACGCCGGTGACGTGATCGCTGCGTACCTCTACATGTCGACCGGCAAGCCGACCGCACAGCGGCCCGGCGAGCTCGGCCCACAGGACATGCTCGATCTGCGCGAGGGACCGACGGTCGCCGATGCTTCGGGGCTCTTCGACGCGAGCTTCGCGCGGGCGAAGCTGCTCGAGTGCGGCTGCAACATGCACGCGCGCCGCTACTTCGTGAAGGCGCTCGATGCCGGCGACAAGCGCGCGGCGCTGCCGATCGCGGCCTACAAGAAGCTGTACGAGATCGAGCGCGAGCTGCGCGAGCAGGGGCTCGATCCGGACGCGGTGCTTGCCCAACGACGCGAGCGGAGCAAGCCGATCTGGGACGAGCTCGCCTCGTGGTGCAAGGTGCACAAGAAGCACGAGCCGCCATCGTCGAGGCTCGGCATCGCGCTTCGCTACTTCACCAACCACCAGGTCGCGCTCGCGCGCTTCCTCGACTACGGCTACGTGCCGATGGACAACGGCATCGTCGAGCGACTCCACGTCCGCACCGCGATGACGAGGAAGAACTACCTATTTGCCGGATCTGACGGTGGCGCCGAACGCGCTGCGATCGCGTACACGATCCTCGGCTCGTGCCGGCTCGCCGGCGTCGACCCGCTCGAGTACCTCCGCGATGTACTGCCGCTGATGACGCGCAAGATCCGGCTCATCGATCTATCCGACCTGCTGCCGCATCGCTGGAAACAGCGTCGCGACGCGGTCGCCGCCTTCTGTGCCGCCCTCGCTCGCCTCGGCCGCGGCGACTGACCTCGACAGCGCGCCTGCCACGGCGACCGGGCCGCCATCAAGATGGTGATCCCGGTGCGGTCGACCGGACGCTCACGTGTTGACGGCTTGGTAGGCGCGGGCCTGCGCAGCGTCGATGATCTCGATCACCTCACCGAACCGACGGTCCTGGCCCACCGCCTTTGAGCGTGCCGGCAATTGTCTCGCCACTGGTGAGACATTTGCGGAAGCCGCCTTGGAGGGTTTCGTAGGCCGTGCGGCTTTCTTCTGTCGGCTCATCCGGTCTCTGTTGGCTCAGCGTTCGTCATTGCTACGCGGCTTACTTCTGCGGCGCAACGTTCTCGCGCGAAGCGGAGCGATCCCGGCCGATCCGTGCTGCGTAGCGAACACCACGAGCAGCGACGAAGCGATCGAGCTCGCCGACCGTGAACATGTGGCAGGTCTTCGGACCCGCGCCATACGGCGTCAGCTCGCCGCGCATCACCGCTGATTCGCCGGCGGGGGACACGCGCAGCAATCGAATCTTCGAGTTCGAACCCGCCGAGTTCGAGCGCGAGTTGGCTCCACTCACCGTCCATCGCACGGTGGCGCTGGGCAACGAGATCGCCCCTACGCCATCACCGGGCACGCTCCGGGAGATCGAGAAGACGATGGGGGGGAGCGCCTCGTGCGAAGCTCGCGACATGAACTACGAAGAGTTCAAGGCGCTATGGATCTGGGCCCTCCGCGAGTCAGGACTTCCGATCGGTGGAGTCACGCCGATCGAGGAGAGCCTCGACCTTCGAAGCACGGATCGACACTGCAAGTCACTCGTGTTTGCCAATGACCACGTTGCGACGTTCCATACCTCGGCCGTGCTCGAGTTCCGCTGGGACGCTCTTCAGACTGCGCGCACGCGCGGTAACGAGGAGGACCTGGTGCGCCAGCTGCTCGGCCTCGATCGAGGGCAGTACCCGCGTACCGAGGTCCCAAGGCTACGCGTCGACGTGACCTTGAGCGCGAATACCGGATGGGGCAACGAGATCCCTCTACCCTCAGCCGAGGTCTGGAAGAGCTGGGTGCGTGAGACGATCGGGCGCCTGGAGAACATCGAGCCGTTGCTGCCGATCGAGCAGGTGCGTGAGAACCGGAAGGGCAACCTGGAGATCCTCGCGTTTCGAAGTGAGCCCGAGCTGAACGTGCTCTGCAAGCCGGACGGCTCGCTGGTCCTGCGTGGCGTCGAGGTCGCGGCATGGCAGGCGATCAACCTCCCGCGCAAGTGGGATGATTCGAGCCGCAAGCCCGACAAGGCACCGCACGAGGAGCTCGCGGCGCTCTTCCGCCGGCTGAGCGCGTCGCTCCACGGTTGGAGAGAAGCACTGGACCACCTCGCGCCGACGAACTGAACACGGTTGTTCACGAACCGGGGGCCGAGGACCAGCGAGCTCTACGGCAGCTTTCGCCGCGCGATGGCCGCGCCTGTGGTTTGCGCGGCACGGGCGATTCCTCGATCGACGCACCAACTCGTACGGTATCCACCACGTCGTCCATCCGCGTGCGGCAACACGTGGATCTCCCGATCGAAGACCTGTCACGTAGGCGGCTGTGCGCGCGATGGGTGAGCTCCGACGATGCTCCTAGATCTTGTCGAGGCGCGCCTTGACGCCCCGTGTATCCCAGGTGCCGGCATTGACGATGGCGCTGGGATCGATGCGCAGGCGGCTGGCCTCGGCGATCAGCTTCTTCGCGAGCACGATCGAGACCAGAGATGACTCCATCGCGAGCTCCGCCAGCACGGTCAACGCCTTCTGCTGGAACATCCGGTGGTAGTCGGCGTGAATGTTCTCGACGCCACGACGTGCGAGGGCGAGCAACGTCCACGCAACAGTGCACCGCTCCGCGTGTAGAGGAGCTGGGGTCTTGTGGGTCCTGGCGAGCCCGCCCAGGGCATCGAGCAGCATGGCGTGCGCGTAGAGGAAGACGGGATCCCGCTGGAGCGCCGAGCGTGCGAGCGTGGCGGCCTTTGCATACGCCTGCGTCTCCAGGTGCCTCCAGCCGGGACCGACGTCGACCGGGTTGCGCAGGTTGATGCCACGGTGTTTCGGGACCTCGATCGAGGCGGGAACCTTCGTGGTGACAGCCCGGGCCGGCTGCGGGGCCGGTCCGATGGCCGCCATGCTCCGCGCGATCCGCGCCTCGAGCCACTCCACGAACGTGCCCACCGGCTTCGGGCGCTTCTTGCCGAGGAACTTCGCGAGCTCGTCCTCGACGAACGGCACCACGAGCACCTCACCGCGGGGCCCACGTCGCACGCGCGCATCGAAGGCGAAGCCGTCGTTGTAGCCATCGTGGAACACCACGATGCGCTCGAGCGCGAGGTCACCATCGAGCCCCGCTGCTTCGGTTGCCTCACGTAGATCGAAGCGCTCGTTGAGGTCGATCAGCGCCTTGTCGCCCGTGTTCCCGAGATAGCACCACACGTCGTCGGGCACGCCCTCGGGAGCGAGCCAGGTCAGCGAGCCCCACCGCGCAACGAAGTGACGATAGTCCGCAGGCAGCCACGCGGGTGGGGTGCGCGGTGACCGACGGGATCGCGAGAGCCACGAACCGATCGACTCGAAGCCGGTCACGTTTACCCCGCGAGGAAGCTTCTTCACGTCTTCGAGGAGGATGCCGTGGTGAGGTCCAGCACCGACATACGCGCGAAGCTTGGTGACGATCGCATCGACCCGAGTAGCAGACATGCGATCGACGATACCCAGGCTCGCGCCCGCCAGGGGAGCGGCAGCTCCGGGGTATTCGTCGTATGGCCTCGCGTTGTAGCGAATGATGCCTCAGGTGATTGTCGCGATCGCGCCACGCGGGTGAAATGAGGCGATGGGGTCGAGGGCGCGTCGATGACGCAACGCCGGGGCGTGCTCGTCGAGGGCGTGTACGAGGAGGTGGTGACCGAGCGTGTCGCCGCGGAGCTCTCCTCCACCACGCTCGAGTCCGTGGTTGAGGAGGTCGAGGACGCCGAGGCCCACGATGTCCTCGGTCGACACCTTCAACGAGAGATCGAGCACGCTCTCGACGGGCTGCCGCGAGAGGAGCGCGCGGAGCGGGCACGTGCGATCGCGGCCAAGGTGCTCGATCATCTCGCCGGGGAGCTGGGCATCGAGTTGGCGGCGGATCGTCCGGCGCCCCCGTTGCGGCGGTTGCTCGCGCTCCATCGCGGCGCGGTGCCCGTGCGTC
>JBBQJJ010000529.1:0-5545 GCA_038325805.1 Haliangiales bacterium | reverse complement strand
ATTGTTTTGGTTATTTTGAGTTGGTTGTAGTGATCGTCGCCGAGGACAACCACGCCCGGCTCGGCGACATCCACGAGGGGCCGGTCCACGACTGGATGCTCGGCTCGGGGCTCACCCACGACGAGATCGTGATGATCCAGGGCATCGCGGACATCACCTACACCTACAACGTCAAGCTCCCTCCAAACGTCGAGCAACCGACCCACGTGATCACCGCGCAGCGCGAGCGCGTGCGTGGCCGCCTCGAGACCGCGCAAGCCGCACTCGAGAAGGATCAACTCGACAGCCTGAAGGCCGCGACGCTCGTGCTACCAGCGCATCGCGTGCCGGTGGTGAAGGTCACGCGGCCGGCGATCGCGAAGCACTGATCATTCGATCCCTCGGCGCGACCTCCGTCTCCCTGCGGCGGATCTATTTGGAGAGCGACCTTGCACGCGGTCGTCTAACCCCAGAGACCAGCGGGCCGGCGGCCGGCCACCACCTTGAACGAAAATGAGTTCGCATAGACCGCGAACTCTATTTTCGTGGCAGTTCGCGCTATCGCGCTCACCCGGTCGATCGTGCGTCGATCATTTCACCGCGTCGTGCTTGAACACGAGCAGCTCGCTCGGTCCGGTGATGGTCTTGTACTGGTTGTCGATCACGGCGATCACACCACGCGGCGTCCACACGATGCCCTCGAGGTTGAGCGTGCCGTGGAGGACCGGCCCGAGATCGAGCGCGACGCTGGGCGTGATGTCGCCATCGCCTGCGGGCAAGGCGAACGTCAGCAGCCTGGTGACCTCGAAGTGCCGCTCGATCGCGATCGCATGGATCGATCCATCGGCGCCGAGCTGGCAATCGAGCCCGGAGATCTTTCCGGTGTCGGACGTCAGCCACAACTTGTGGACCCGGGTGATCTCGCCGCGGTCGAGTCGCACGATCGGCGCCCACCGCTTGCCGTGGTCGATCCCGACCTCCTCGATCCCTGCCACGATCGTCTGCCCGATCCCGCAGATGCCCTCGGCGCCGTGGTTCCTCGCGAGGTGCACTCCGAGCTTGGTCTCCGGGAGCTGGATCGTCTCGATCACGACCAACTTGGCACCCCGTTGCTCGGCGATCAGGATCATCGCGACGCCGTCCTGGCGTCCTTCGGTGCCGAACCCGAACCGGCCCCTGCCGAGCCAGGCCACTGATTCGATGTCGGTGGCTTCGGGGATGCCCTCGATCGGCCAGGTCTCGAGCTTGGGTACGAGCTTGTCGTCGAGCGTGATCCGGTACGCCTTCTCGGCGCGCTCGGCCGCCGTCCACAGCGCACCTTCATCATCGACCGCGAGGCCGGAGAGTCCGGGGGCGGTGTCGATCGGCACCTCGATGAACAGCGCCGCCACCTTCTCTTTCTCCTTCTCTTTCTCCATACCCCTGCCACAAGCAGAGGCGAGGAGACCGAGGAGGGCGAGCCCGTGCACGGCGCGACGGTACAGGGACTGTTGCGTCAACGCCACGTCGCACGAACTGACGGTTTCATCACGCGCTTGTTTGCGATCAACCGCCGACGATCCTTCAGTTCACGCGCATTTCACGCCGGCGAGGAGAAACAGCGGCGAGATGTGGCAGTGGTCCGACGTCTAGGGGCGGAACAGCGTTTGCTGCTTCTCGCCAGCGATGACCATCCGTCGCCTTCAACATCGCGCCGTCGACGCGATCAAGCGCCACGCCCTGGCGCTGTCGATCCGGTCGCAGCGCGCGCAGTCCCAGGTGCTCCAGGAGTACCTGTGGATCGAGGAGGGAGCCGAGGCGATCGCCCTGGACCGCATCCCGCCCGAAGCTCCGTGGCTCGCGAAGCTCGTCAGTCGACAGCTCGAGGACGAGGCCCGGCATGCGCAGCTCCTCCGCGCGCGTCTCGCCGAGCTCGGCGCCGAGCTCAAGCCGCCGCCGTCGTTCCTGCGGGTCAAGCTGTGGCTCCTCGATCGCGCGTGCGCGCCGTACATGGATCGGTTCGCCGCCGGTCGCGTCGTCGTGTTACTCGCCGTCGCGGCGCAGCTCGAGACCACCGGCGTGCGGATGTTCGAGCGTCATCTCGGCGTCCTCGATGATCTCGCGCCCGACGACCCCACCGGCGAGCTCCTGCGGTCGATCCTGCGCGACGAGCGACGCCACATGAAGTCGTGCAACTCGGCGGCGCGCAAGCTGCTGCGCGATGGCGAGCGTGTCGCGTACGACGAGCTGTGCGACAAGGTCGCCGCCATCGACCGCTCGTTCGGCATCACGATCTCGCTCGGCTTCTGGCTCCACCTCGCGACCACCACGCTGCGCGATCGCCCGGCACCATCGCTCCACCAGGTGGCCGCGTGATGCAGCCTCGGCTTGCCGTGATCTCGGATACCGTCGATCACACCGACGGCGTCGCGATCGGGCTCCGCCGGTTGGTCGCCGCCTCGACACGCGCCGGCCACGCGATGACGCTGATCGGCCCGGAGAACCACGCCGTCTCCGACGATGTGATCCGGATGCCTGCGCGCGTGTCGGCGCAGTTGCCGTTCTACGCCGAGTACACGTGGAGCGTGCCGGAGCTCGCGCCGCTGGCGACGTACCTCGCCCGCACCGCCGACATCGTCCAGATCGCGACGCCGGGCCCGATGGGGATCGCCGGCTTGCTGGTCGCACGGATGATCGGGATGCCCGTGATCGCGCAGTATCACACCGAGGTCGCCGAGTACGCGGCACGGATGACAGGCCTGCCGATCCGCGGCGTCGTCGAGCCGCTCGTCGGTTGGGTCTATCGGCGCGCGGAGCTGTGTCTCGCGCCGTCGGCCACGATCGAGCAGCGCCTCCGATCGATGGGCGTCGATCGCATCCAGCGGATTCCACGCGGCGTCGACCTCGAGCTGTTCACCCCCGCGAAGCGCGATCGCCAGGCGCTCGCGAAGTACGGGATCACCGACGGGCCGGTCGCGCTCTACGTCGGCCGCGTCTCCAAGGAGAAGAACATGGCCGGTCTGCTCGCCGCGTGGGCGAAGGTCCGTGCGAGTCGCCCGACGGCGCAGCTCTTGATCGTCGGAGATGGTCCGATCCGTGGCGCGTGCAAGGGCCCCGGCGTGGTCTGCACCGGCTCGCTCTATGACGAGGAGCTCGCGCGCGTGTTCGCCTCCGCCGACGTGTTCGCGTTCGCGAGCGAGACCGAGACGTTCGGCAACGTGGTGGTCGAGGCCGCAGCGAGCGGCTTGCCCGCCGTGGTGATGGAAGGAGGCGCCGTGCACGAGCACGTGGGTCACGGCGAGACCGGGTTCGTCTGCCGCGATACCGAGGAGTTTGCGCTGGCGCTCGGCCGTCAGCTCGACGACCCGCTGCTGCGCGCGGCGCAGGGGCCACGCGCCCGCGATCGCATGCAGAGCTACGACCTCGATCACGCGATGCGCGCGAGCTGGGCGATCTACGCCACCCTGCACGAGCGCCGCGCCGAGCTCTGGAGGGCTCGCCGCGCCGCGCGCCGACATCGCGTGATGCGCTCGATCTACGGACGCTTGAACGCGCGCAAGGAACCGCTGCGCCTGCAGGCGGCCGCATGATCTCCCTCGTCATCGAGACCTACAACGTCGACGGCGAGGCCGGTCCGCTGCGCAAGCTGCTCTACGCGCTCGCGCCACAGCTCGAGGGCGTCGAGGTCGTGATCACACACGTCGGGCTCGACGAGATCACGCGACACGCGCTCGCCGACGCCAAGCGCATCACCTGGGTCGAGTTGCCGCGCGACGCCGACTACTACACGCACAAGAACCGGGGCTTCGACGCATCCACCGGCGACATCGTCGCATTCATCGACGGCAACTGCAAACCCGATCCGACGTGGCTCGACGAGCTGATCGCGCCGTTCGCCGACGGGGCGCTCGTGGTCGCAGGTGCCACGTCCTATCCCGGCTCGGTGGCGGCGATCGCCAACGCGATCGACTTCCCGTACTTCGACGGCGAGACCGCAGCGCGGCGCTCGATCTCCGACGCACCCCCGACGGTCCGCAACTTCTTCGCGAACAACGTCGCGTTCGAGCGCCAGACGTTCGCCGAGCGCCGCTATCCGACGATCGATCGAATGTTCCACGGTCAGTGTCAGGTGCTCGCGCTCGATCTCCTGAAGGGCGGCATCCCCGTGGTGTTCGCAGCACGGGCTCGACTCACCCATGCGTGGCCCGACGATCTGCGCGAGTGGCTCGAGGTTCGCTTGCTCCGCGGCGCCGACACCGTGTCGCTGATGCCGTACCTGACGGCGCACTACACCCCGCGCGCCGCACCCGTCCTCGATCGCCTCGGCGCCCTGCCCTCGCTCGCGGTGTTCGCGATGCGCGCCGCCACCGGTGCCTGGCAGGCCGTGCGTCGCGGACCGACGTGGAAGGGCCTCGGGTTCGTCGCGCTCGCGACCGTGCTCGATTCGATCGGTGCCGCGGCGTCACCGCGGATCTATCGATGGATCCCGGCGAGCTGATCGCGACGCTCGGCCTGCCGCTCGCGACCTTCGCGATCGCGCTGGTCGGAGCCGTGTTTCCGATCGTCTCGATCGAGGTGTTCTTGATCGGCGTCGCGGTGATCGCCGGTCCTGCCGATGCGGTGTTGCTCGTCCCGCTCGCCGCGCTCGGTCAGCTACTCGGCAAGCTGCCGATCTA
Organism: Haliangiales bacterium; assembly: GCA_038325805.1. Taxonomy (GTDB): domain Bacteria; phylum Myxococcota_A; class Polyangia; order Haliangiales; family Haliangiaceae; genus JABFXX01. Next base: position 911 of record JBBQJJ010000529.1, on the reverse strand, counting down.
CGGCGCGGCCCGGGGGCTGACCCGTTCGAGCAAGCGGATCGGGCGCCTGCGCACGTGGTTCTCGCGCTATCACCCGACGACGGTGCTCGCCGCCAGCACCCTGTTCGGGATCCCGCCGTTCTCCCTCGCTGCGACCGCGGCCGGCGTCCTCGGGATCCAGCTCCGCACGTTCTGCGTCGTGGTGGGTTGTGGTCGCGCGCTCAGGTTTGCGGCGATCTTCCTCATCGCACGCTGCTGGTGATCTATGCTCGCGACTCGTGCACGTCGAGAACATCTTGACGATCGGCATGTGCGGGGCGCTCGCGTTCCTCGTCATCCGCATGTCGATCAGCAAGTTGCTCGAGCCGGAGCGGTCGCACCTGCCGTGGATCCTGATCAGCTCCTCGGGCGTCGCGTTCTGCATCGCGCGCATCGTCGGCCACACGACGACGAACCCCGACCTCGCGCTCTACATGGTTCGGTTGCAGTACGTGTCCGCGATGCTGCTGCCCGTGCTCTCGCTGGTGATCGTCGAGAGCTTTGGCGACCAGCCCACCGGCAAGGCCACCAAGGTGATGTGGGCGCTGACGCTGCCGCTGTGCGCGGGCTTCGTGTTCACCCCGTGGTTCATCGACGGCCCGCCGAAGTTCCGCACCGACATCCTCGGCATGACGATCTACACCGGGCGCCCCGGCTTCCTGTTGCCGATCCTCGCCCCGGCGCTGATCGGGCTCGGTTTCGCACTGCGCGCGCGGCTTCGCGAGATGCCGCCACGGCTCGCCCCTCTGCGCCGCCAGCTGCGCTTCGCGATCGTGTCGATGATGGTGCTCGGGCTCAACGACTCGCTGCATGGCACGGGCGCGATCACCTCGCTGCCGTTGTTCGAGTACGCCTACGTGATCGTCGCGGTGATCTCGACGCGCATCGAGCTC
>JBBQJJ010000528.1:0-5550 GCA_038325805.1 Haliangiales bacterium | reverse complement strand
CGGCTGCGAGAACGGCACCACGTTGTGCTGCTTCGCGATGTGCCCCGGAACCAGCCCGAGCACCGCCGGCGTGACCTGAAGCTTGTCGAGATCGACTGCCTGGATGCCGAGCTGCTTCGCGAGCACGCGCACGAGATCGTCCTCCTTGATCAGCCGCATCTCGACGAGTGTCCGACCGAGTGGCCGACCCCAGCGACGTTGATCGGCGAGCGCCGAGCGTAGCTGCATGTCGTCGATCGCCCCCGCTTCGATCAACATCTCGCCGAGTCGTTGCCTCATGGCGGGAGTATGCCTCGACTACACACCGAGCTCCCGGCCGTCCGGCTCGCCATCTCCATGCAGCTCGGCTTGCAGCCGCGCCGCCTCGACCCAGTCCATGCCCCGAGCTTGCCCGATCAGCCGGGCAGCTGCTTGGTCTCCCCGTTAGGGATCGTGGTTCGCGCCTTGACGCGATCCATCAGCCCGGCGAGCGGCGTGCCGACGAAGACCTTGTCGATCACGTCGGTCAGCGTCTTGCCGCCGATGAACGACTGCACGCTCATCGCTTCCGCCACCTTCGCGAGGGTCTCCTGGTTCTGCAGGGCGAGCAGGGCCTCGCTGAAGCCACCCTGCGCCGCACCGAACCGCTGCACCGCCGCGGCGACCTCGGCCTCGAGCGCCTGGAGCACGAGTTGCTGGTGCGCTGCCTTCGTCGCAGTGTCGAGATCGCGCGTGGCCTTCTCGCGCGCGAGCTGCGCCGTGTGATCGGTATCGGTCACCGCGTTCTTCGCGATCGTCGCGGTCTTCTCCGCCTCGGCCTGTTCGAGCTGCGCTTGCACGACGGCGAGCGCGACCCGCAGCCGATCGGCCGTCGCCGCGACCTCGAGCTCGGCGAGTCGCTTCGCCGTCTCGGCGCGCGCCTCCGCTTCGCCGCGAGAGATCGCTTCCTTCTTCTCCGTCATCTCGAGCCCACGCCGCGCGCGCAACAGCTCGATGTTCGATTGCACCGCCTCGTGCTGGGCGTCGCCGAGCAGGGCGGCGATGTCCTCGTCGTCGATCGAGACATCGAGGATCTCGACGTCGGTCACCCGCATGCCGTTCTCGTGGAACTTCATCCCGGCACGCTGCGCCTTGTCATCGGGCTTGCCGAGGATCGCATCGCGGATCAAGTCGACCGACTGCGCGTAGAAGCTCTCGATCGAGTGCTTCTTCGTCGATCCCTTGAGCACGCTGCGCACGTGATCGCAGAGGAACTTGACGTAGTTCTCGACCTCGAACCACCGCAGCGGCTCGCCCTCGAAGTTGACGCGCATCGAGTAGCGCAGCGTCACCTTCACGTGATCCGCCGTCTCGACCACGCAGCCATCGCTGACCTTGTTGTTGAGCACGCGGAGGAACACCGTCTCGATCAGCTTGTCGTCGGTCTTCGGGGTCGACGTCGACAGCTGCAGCACCTCGAGCGTCTGGTCGTATTGCAGCAACAGGTTCGTCGGCCCTTGTTCGACGCGCCGGTTGCCCTGCTTGTCGACGACGAGCACCGCGTAGCCGACCCACACCGCGAGCGAAGGCACACCCTCGTACTTGGTGTTGAACACGATCGTGCGCGGCTTCTGATACTGCTCGCTCTGCTGTGCCGGTGCCTTCTTCTGCTTCTGGACCTCCGCTTCCGTCACGGCACCGGGCCGATCGGCATCGTCGAGCTGGCGCAGTGAGCGGTTGTGCGCGAGCACCGCAGGGTTATTCGGGTACCAGGTGCCGCACTCGCGATCGCTGAGCACGCGGCGGATGATCACTTCGTCGACAGGATTCGGCAGCAGCATCGCCGGCCCGCGGGCCATGTTGATCTCGCCCGTCTTGCGCTTCATCACGTAGCGGCCTTCACCGGCCGGCACCGCGACGGCGAAGTGCTTCTCTCGGACATCGTCGCGCCCTTCGCCGCCCCGCAGCCGCACGATCTGATGCTCCTCGCGCGGGTAGTAGATCGCCGTCTGCTTGCCGGTGATGAACATCTCGTCGCCCTCTTTGAAGGCCTGGCCGTTCTCCGTGTACGGCGCGATCACCTTGACGTGGAGTCCCTGGATCTCGTTGAGCTCGATCGCGCGAAACTTCCGCGCGTTGTCCCTCGTGATGAACGCCTCCGTCGGTTCGGGGAACACCACCTGCGGTCCGCGCTCGTACCGCTTCTTCCCGTTCTGATCGACGAGGATGCAGTACTCGAGACGCTCCAGGGTCAGCGCGTCGCGCACGTAGATGTCGCTGGTGTCGGGCACCACGCCGACGCCCGTCGGTGGGATGTAGAAGCTGACGTCGGTGCCCTTGATGACGAGCAGCTTGCCGACGGTGAGATCCGCGGGAGCACGCGCTTGCACGGCCTCGGCAGAATCCGTCGCGGGCTTGATCACCGCGGTGCTCCAGTTCTTGCGCGCCTCCTCCTCGTTGTAGACGCGCACCAGCAAGTACTGGTTCGAGCGCAGGTGATGGCCTTGCACCAGCTTGACCATCTGGCCGGGCCACAGCGCGAACGCGCAGGGACCGGTGATGTTGATCTTGCGACCGACATCGAGGTCCGGCGACGGATAGACGCCTCCCGAGGCGGGGTGATCGAACTTCGCCGACGGGTTCTTGAGGATCACGTAGAAGCCCTCGGGCGCGATCGCGATCTGCTGGACCGCTTGCTCGAGGCCGCATGGCTCGAACAACTTCGTCGTCTGGTTGAACACCACGGGCCGCTCTTGCGCGGTCGGGTTGATCACCGTCGGGCCCGTGTAGGTCTTGACGATGCCCTTGGTGACGTCCTGCATATACGCGTACTCGCTCGGCGCGAGCACGAGATCGCGCTTGCTGTTTCGTTCGTCCATGTGCCCCCTGCGCGTTGCACGAACGCGTCCACCTGGAGATGCTTGGAGTTGCGCGGATCGTTGCTTCATTTCAGTGCAGCGAAACGGAGCAGCTGGTCCACCAACAACCAGACGAGGGCCGCATTGCTGCATCTCGACCCGCGCTACGCTGCCCTCGTGAGGATCGCGGTCATCTTCGCTGTTGTCGCGCTGGGGTGTGGCTCGAAGAAGGAGCCACCGCCGGCCACCCTCGCCCATCTGATCTCGCCGGCGACCACGTCGGTGATGCGCACGAAGATCGAGAACTTCCCGGTCCTCGCGGTCGCGAAGCAGCTCACCGATCCGGCGCAGACCTGCTGGCCGGATCTGATCAAGAAGGTCACCGCCGCGTATCAGGTCTTACTCGACGGCACCTCGTACTTCATCGTCGAGGGAGATCTTCCTCGCGCGGACCTCGAGAAGTGCATCCCGGTGACGTTTCTCGCGAACCCGAAGATCCGAGACGACGATGGCATGCTCGCCGTCGAGAGTCCGGTCGGCACCGTGTACGGAGCGTGGCGCGGCAACTTCCTCGTGTTCGGGACCCGCGAGCAAGTCGTCGCGACCGTCGGGGAGCACGAATCCGCGTGGGTCGCGAGGTGGGACGCGCTGCTGCCGAAGCAACCGAGTGAGATGGCGATGGCGAGCATCGACCTCCGCTACACCGGCATGATGGGCGACGACGTCGCCGACTGGAACCTGACGATCGACAAGTTCGGCACCAACCCGCCATTCCTCTCCGGCACGTTCACGGCGCACTATCAGACGCAGGCGGCAGCGACGAAGGGCCTCGCGTTCATCAAGGACTGGAGCACGCGCGGCAAGTTCCCCGTCAAGATCGAAGCCGAGGCCGACATCGTCGCGGCGTTCGACTCGTTCGCAGTGCAAGTAGGCAAGCTCGAACCGAAGGTCAGCGGCAGTGAGCTCGTGCTCGCGTTCGACTCGGATCGCCTCGGCGGACCGGTGTTTTTCGCCGGTGTGATGAGTCACTTCGACAAGCTGTCGGGCAAGCTGCCCGCGAAGTGATTTGACAGATGCACGGTGACATGGCGTTAATGTCGACCATGACCGCCGCCGCAACTGCACGCGCAACTCGCGCGATCGCATTTGCGACCACGATCATTGTCCTCGCGACCGGCCTCCTCGCGAGGCACCACGAGGCCGAGGTCGCACACGTCACCGACACACGCACGGGCGTCACGAGCCACGCGCTCGAGAGCGAATGCCACGACACCGAGACGGTCCTGGTCTCGCACTTCCACGCCCTGCCGTCGCTAGGCCACGCCGATGCCTGCGAGCAGACGGCCGCGATCCACCAGCCCGTGGTGCTCGCAAAGGTGATTCCGCAGGTTGCCCAGCTGCAGGTGATCGAGCGCGCGACGGCGCCACCCATCGGTGTGGTCGCTCAGTCTCCGCTCCTGCTGTCCGCTCCGAAGACCTCTCCTCCCGCGCGCGCGTGAGCTCCGCAGTGCGCTGACCCCAGGGTCGGCGCGTCCTGGTGATCCGACGATCACCTGCTCGCACGCATGGAGAAGTCTCGTGAAGGTTTGCATCTGCGCGATCGTGCTGATCGCTAGTTCCTCGGCGTACGCCGATCCCTCGAAACCAGAATGCGCCGGTAGCCTCGACGGTCACGTCGTCGATGCCGCCACCCATGAACCCGTGGTCGCCGCGACCGTTCGCAGCGGCGACACCTTGCTCGCGTCCGCCGACGAGGCTGGTCGCTTCACTCTCGCGAACCTGTGTCCTGGTCCGCTGACGATCGTCGTCGAGCGCGACGACTACAAGCCCGCCGAACGATCGCTCCAGATCTCCGGGCACGCCTCGCTCGAGATCGAGCTGATCACCACGGGTGAGGTGATCGAGATCCGCGAGAAGACGCCACCTCCCACCGAGGTGCGCTCGACCGCCGTGATCGACGGCGCCAAGCTCGAGAAGTCGCGCGGCAAGTCGTTCACGGCTGCGATCGCGGAGGTGCCTGGCGTTGCCGAGCTCAAGTCGGCGACCGGCGTCGCGAAGCCGATCATCCGCGGTCAGTTCGGCCGCCGGTTGTTGATGCTCGTCGATGGTGTGCGTCACCGGTCGCAGGACTGGGGGCTCGATCACGCACCCGAGATCGATCCGTTCGTCGCCGACCGGATCAGCGTCGTTCGCGGACCGGGTGGCGTGCGCTACGGTAGCGACGCGATCGGCGGCGTGGTGCTCGTCGATCCGCCCGAGCTCCGCAAAGCTGGCACCGGCGGCGAGGTCCACTTGATCGGTGCGCTCAACGGCCCGGGCGGCACCGTCGCTGGACGCGTCCAGCACGCGCTCACCGGCAAGCTGACGCTCCAGCTCGAGGGGACCTACCAGCGCCAGGCCGCCCCATCGACGCCGGACTACGCGCTCGACAACGCCGGCGTCCAGCAATGGACCACTGGCCTGACCGCCGGCTATCGCACGCGGAAGGCCGAGTACCTGATGTCGTATCGCCACTACGACGCGACGCTCGGCGTGTGCTCGTGCTTGCGCGTGCACGACATCGAGGACTTCCTCGCGCAGGCACAGGCGGAGCGTCCCGTCGGCGTCGACCAGTTCGAATCCTCCTTCACCATCGATCGCCCTCGGCAGGGCGTGCGCCACGATCTGGCCCTCGCGCGCGGTCGCTTCGATCTGCCGCGCGGCACGCTGACGTCGACCGTGAGCTTCCAGCAGG
>JBBQJJ010000527.1:0-5556 GCA_038325805.1 Haliangiales bacterium | reverse complement strand
CCGGCTTCCAGCTCTACGTCAAGGGCGACACCAACGGGGCGTTGGCCTCGTTCAAGGAAGCACTCGCGAGCAATCCGGGGTACGCGCCGACGTGGCGTGGCATCGGGCTCGTGTACGAGAAGCTCGGCCGCAAGTCGCAGGCCGTGACGGCGTTCAAGCGATATCTGGAGCTGTCACCGAGTGCTGGTGATGCCGATCAGATTCGCAATCGACTGGAGAAGCTCGGGTCATGAAACGCTCGTTGATGAATTTCTCGGTGCCCTTTGTACTCGCTGCAATGGCCGGTACGGCCTTCGCGCAGGGCAAGGTGTTGATCCTCCACTCCGAAGGTAAGGCGGACGCGAAGACACGACAGAAGGTCGACGGCGCGCTCGTCCAGCTGGCGAAGCAAGGCCCCGACACGATCACGGCTGGTGAGATCACGTTCGCGGAAGCGGCGGAGATGGTCGGCTGCAGCAGGCCCGAGGACGCGACCTGTCGCAACCAGGTGATCGATGCGCTCGGGGTCGACGAGCTCGTGATCGTCACCGTCAATCCGAGGGCGCCGGGCTTCGAGGTCACCGTGCGGCGCGCGAAGAAGGGTGGTGCGGTCCAGGACGCGTCCACCACGGTGACCGCTGACAAGACCGACGTCGCCGCGCTCGGTCCGCTGTTCGGCGTCAAGGCGATCGTGCCGGTGGGTCCGCAGCCCCCGGATCCGAAGCCGTTCGATCCCAAGCCGGCAGATCCGAAGCCGATGGATCCGAACCCGATCAACGTCCAGCCCATCGATCCGAAGCCGGTCGATCCCAGGCCCGTGGATCCGGTCGTCAAGCCCGTCGATCCGAAGCCGATCGTCGTCGCCAAGCCCCCCAAGGATCGCCGTCGGTTGACGATCGCCGGCATGGCGGCCGGTGGTGGCATGGCGTTCGTCGGCTTCATCCTGTGGACCGCCGCCTCGGGCGTTCAGGGTCAGATCGACGAAGCTCCGAAGCGCACCAGGAATGATCTGCTGAGGCTCGTCGACCTCGAGAACAGGGGCGACACCCTTGCCGGCTTCGGCAACGTGTTCTTCGTCAGCGGCGTGATCCTCGGCGGGGTCAGCACGTACTTCTACATGAAGAATCGCAAGGCGCAGGCGACAGAGAAACGCGAGAAGCCCACCTCGACCGCGTGGTTCGCGCCCGCGGTGTTCGACCACGGTGCAGGTGTCACGCTAACCATTGGAGGGCGGCCATGAAACTCGTCTGCTTGTTCATGTTCATGTTCCTCACCGCTTGCTCGATCAACCACGCCAGCGATCAGCTCGCCTGCGAGAACACGCAGCAATGCGAGGCGAACCGGACCTGCCAGGGCGGGTTCTGCGTCACCGGAGAACAGCCACCGACCGACGGTCCGAATCCCGACCCCGACGGCCCGATCCCGCCGGACTCCTTCGTGTGTCCGCCACAGTGCACGTCGTGCAACGCGCAGACGAACACCTGCACGATCGATTGCAACAACGCGACGGCATGCACCGGCGCGATCAACTGCCCGACCGGCTTCAACTGCAACATCCTGTGCACCCGCAACGACCTCTGCCAGAACATCAACTGTTCGCAGGGGCAGTCGTGCACCCTCGAGTGCAAGGGCAGCAACACGTGCCGCAACGTGACCTGTGGTCCCGGCAAGTGCGACATCAACTGCGTCGGTCAGGGCTCGTGCCGCGGCGTCGATTGCGATGCTTCCTGTGCGTGTGACGTGACGTGCAGCAACAGCGCGAGCTGCCTGACCGTGGCGTGCCCCGAGGTCGACGGCGATCCGTTTCAGTGCGACGGCCTCCGTCCGAACGTGTGTTCGAGCGAGCCCGACGGCTGTCATACCTGCCCGTAGGCACTCAGCGCTGGTAGGTCGAGGAGTTGAACCACCACTCGGCCTGCACGCCGAGGAAGTAGGTCCACTTCTGAGCCTGCCGCGGATCCTCGTCGACGAAGATGTCTCGCGCGGCCGCGTTGTGGTGCGCGGCGCGATAGACGACGCGGATCTGCGGGCGGTCGTAGCCCGACGCCCCCATCGGTGAGAACACCAGCATCGGGGCGATCTGAACTACCGCCGGGTCCTCGGCGCGCTGGGTCACCGGATTGAGACCGCGCGGGAAGCGCGCCTGATACGACAGGTCGGCGCCGGCGAACACGCCGTGGCCGAGGGACGCGAGGGGGCGTGCCGCGATCGCGTACTCCCAGCCATCGTCGAAGTCGGTGCTGTTGTTGTCGGCGTCGACGAAGCGGCGCGACAGCGCACCGAACATGATGTTGCCGAGCGGGTGGTCCCAGTTGCCCGACGCGCCGAACGACAATTCGCTCGCGCGCTTGGCCTTGAGGTCACTGTCGAAGCTCGTCGGTGGGGCGATCTCGTCGAACGCCGCGAGGCCGCGCGCGTACCGAGCGAACAGGTTCAGATGCCGGCGGTACTTCCGCTCCGCCGGGGCGTAGCCGAACGTGCCGAGCTGCGCGCCGATCAGGTAACCGGTGTCCGATGGCAGGTTCTCGACGGTGCCGTCGGTGCGGCGCTGCCGCGTGCCGTCGTCGAGCGCGTGGACTTCGCCGTGGAGCTTGAGCTTGAAGTTCGCGGTGTCGGGGCGATCGATCATCAGGTACGTCGCCGACGCGCTACCCACGATCCGCTGGCGATTGAGCTGCACGATCGTGCGAGCGCCCTGTTCGGGATCCGGCACCTCGATCTCCTGGAACTGGAACTCGCTCGGTTCCTCGAGGCGATTGAAGCCGACGTGCGCCGCGAGCTCGATGACGTCGCCTGATCGGGAAGACCCGTCGCTCCGCTGCGCGCTCTCCGACTTGCGGAACACCACGCCACCACCGACGGTGTTCTGATCGTCGAGCGGCCAGTAGTCGAACAGGTAGATGTCGTCGCCGCGATACATCCGCGAGCCCGCCCACAGCGTCACGTACTTGCTGATCTGCGCGTCGAGGAACATGTTCCGCAGCGCGGGCTGCGCGTCGAAGTTGCCGGTGTCGTGGAACAGCGTGCCGTCGAAGGCGAGCGTGATCACCGGGCGGAGTCGATAGCCCTGCGGCGTCTCGGCACCGTACGAGAAATCGAGCTCGAGGTACGAAGGCTCGACGATCCGCGGGCCGTGCGCGACGACGTTCGCGGGCTCGGGCTTGCCGCCGCGAAGATCGGTGCCGGCGATGATGCGACCGTAGGAGCCGAACCGGAAGCCGAGATCCTTGTTCGGCGATGCAGCGGGTACCGGGCCTGGCACCGCGATCGGACTCGACGAGATCAGCGGCTCGGATTTCGGTTCGTGCTTCGGCTCGGGCGGAGGCTCCGGCGCTGGAGGCCCGGGCGGAGGTTCGACGACGGTAGGGGGAGGCTGCGGATCCTCAGGAGTCTGCTTCTCAGCATCCGGCTGGGCGACGGCGTGTTGGGTGCCCGCAAGCACCAGCGTCATCGCAAGCGCGGACCGCATTTGCGCGGCACACGAGCACGAAGCGTGCCCGCATCGCAACAGCACATCTTCGCGATCTAAAGCGACGTCGTCATCGGGGCGTTGCGATCCACAACGGCCCGGCGTCGCTCACGGCATCGGCCGCTTCCACTCCGTGTGCTTCGGCTTGGTCTTCCGCTTGGAGGCCGTTCTGGTGATCTTGCGTACCGGTTTTGCGCGGCGCGGGCTTGGCTTCGCGACCGGCGCAGCAGCCGGCGGCTTGTGTTGCCGAGGAACGAAGTCACCTGCGTCCGCATGCGGCGCCATCAGGGCGAGCGTCATGAAGAGCATCAGGCTGCGCATCGCCGACTGTTTACTAAACGTGCGTTGCGGTTCGCAACGACGACACGTTGACCAGTCCTGGCAGCTCGTCTAACCGTCGAATTCGCTGGATCAAATTCACGCGTTGGCATCTCCTTCGCGTGGCACAGCCCTTGATGCTCTCGCACCCAATGCGTTGCCTTGCAGTCCTCGCCGTCGCCCTCCTTGCCGGCTGCCCTTCCGAGCAGCACCCAGGTGGCGATGACGACGTCCCCGGCGATGGGGGTCCCACCGATCCCGAGATCTGCGAAGCGGTGCCGTCCTGCAGCGTGACCATCTCGTACAAGGGCGCCGGCAACGAGGTCCTGCTCCGCGGTGACTTCGCCGCGGATGGCTGGACGGTCGGCCTGCCGATGGCCCGGAGTGGCGATCACTTCGAGGTCACGCTGCCGGTCACCAACAAGCAGGTGATCGTCTACAAGCTGGTGGTCGACGGCAACTGGATCGCCGACCCCACGAACCCGCGCAAGACGCCCGATGGCTTCGGTCAGTTCAACAGCGTCGTGCGCGCCGCGTGCGATGCCTGTCCGCCGCGCGAAGCGATCGATTGGCGCGACTCGATCATGTACTTCGTGATGATCGATCGGTTCTCGAACGGCGACGAGAGCAACGACGATCCGATCAACGGCGTCGAGCTGCCGGGCCAGTACCAGGGCGGCGACTTCGTCGGCCTCCGCCAGAAGATCGACGACGGCTACTTCGACGAGCTCGGCATCAACACGCTGTGGTTGACCTCGCCGATCGACAACGCGAACAACTCGAACCCCGGCTCCGACGGTCACGCGTACTCCGGCTACCACGGCTACTGGCCCGCCGATCTCGAGGCCTCCGAGAGCAAGCTCGGCACCGAGGCGGAGCTCAAGGCGGTCGTCGACGCCGCACACGCGCACGGCATCCAGGTCCTGATCGACTACGTGATGAACCACGTGCACGCGCAGTCGCCGACCTACGCGCAACACCCCGAGTGGTTCTGGCCGAACGACAACGGCTTCGGCGGCAACTGCGTCTGTGGTGGTGGCTGCAACTGGGACAACGATCGCATCAAGTGCTGGTTCGATCCGTTCCTCCCCGACTTCAACTTCCAGAACGACGACGCGCGTCGCTACTCCGTCGAGAATGCCCTGCGTTGGGCCAAGCGCCTCGGTGTCGATGGCTTCCGCCTCGACGCCGTCAAGCACATCGAGACCTCGTGGCTCACCGACGTGCGTGCGCGGGTCAACGCCGAGGTCGCGTGGGATCAGCGCTTCTACATGGTCGGCGAGACGTTCGACGGCAGCCGCGACCTCATCAAGTCGTACGTCAACCCCGACTCGATGCTCGATGGTCAGTTCGATTTCCCGCTGCGCGGCCAGATCCTGTCGACGCTGTTGCGACGCGATGGCTCGATGAGCGACCTCGCCGGGTTCCTGTCGAGCAACGACGGCTTCTATGGTGCGGGCTCGGTGATGTCGACGTTCATCGGCAACCATGACGTGCCGCGCGTGGTGCACATGGCCGAGGACAACCCGCTGTTCGGGGCGTGGGACGGCGGCAAGGATCGCGCGTGGAGCAATCGTCCCGGTGCGCCGCAGTCGGCGAACCCCTATCAGCGCCTCGCAGTGGCGTACGCGCTGCTGTTCACGAGCCCCGGCATCCCGATGATCTATTACGGTGACGAGTTCGGCATGCATGGTGCCGGCGATCCGGATAACCGCCACGCGATGCAGTGGGACAACTACCTCGCACCGCAGGTCGAGCTACGCGATCAGATCGCGGCGCTCGCGAAGATG
>JBBQJJ010000526.1:0-5558 GCA_038325805.1 Haliangiales bacterium | reverse complement strand
GAACGTTGCATGGGACGACAGCTCGCACAATCAATGGCAACAGCCTCCGCAGCAGGCGAGCGACGAGATCGATCTCGAGTCGGCGCTCGAGGCGCTCGATGTCGATCTCGACGATCTCTCCGTACGCGGAGATGAGTCGGGGAGTGCGCCGGTGCCACACGCGCCCACCGAGCTCGCGCGCAAGGATTCACCCCAGCGGCGCGCGACGATCCGGCCGCCGTCCGAGCATCAGATGCCGAACGAGAAACGTTCGCAGCGGATCCCTCGTGATCGCGTCCCGCGCGCGAGCACCGAGGATGGCGTGCTGATCGACTTCGACGACGACGAATAGCGCCACAGTCCGGTCATGGACTATCTCTCGGTGTTGCTCGATGTCGACGGCACGCTGGTGGACAGCAACGACGCGCACGCGCATGCGTGGGTCGAGGCCTTCGCGAAGCACGATCACGACGTGCCGTTCGATCGCGTTCGCCAGATGATCGGGATGGGAGGTGATCGCCTGGTGGAGGAAGCGGTGGGGCTCGCGCGGGGCAGCGAGCAGAACGAGAACGTCGGCAGGACGCGCTCGGAGCTGTTCCTCGAAACGTGGATCAAGACGGTCCGTCCGATGACCGGTGCGCGCGAGCTCGTGGTGCGACTACAGCGTGCGGGATGCGGGATCACGATCGCGACCGCGGCGAAGGCAGACGAGCTCGAGCCGCTGCTGAAGATCGCGAACGTCCACGATCTGATCGAGACGAAGACGACCTCGAGTGAGGTCGCCGAGTCGAAGCCCGCGCCCGATCTCGTTGAGGTCGCGCTCGCGAAGCTCGGGGGTGAGCGGTCGCGCGCGGTGATGGTCGGTGACACGCCATACGACCTGCGCGCAGCGAGCGATGCCAGGGTCGCGATGATCGGCGTGACGTGTGGCGGCTGGCCAACGAAGGCCTTCCATGGTGCTGCCGCGGTATTTCGCGATCCTGCCGACCTCGCCCCGCACTGGTAGCTGCGACGACTTCTGATGGTCACGTGTTTGCACACGGTGAGCGCATGCGCTGGGACCGAGGACATCAAAGCAACAACGTCGACGATCGTCGCGGTGAATCCATGGGGGTCGCCAGAGGTGGCATGGGGATGGGCGGTCTCGGCAGCCTGCTCGCAGTCGCGGGCCGGTTCGGCTGGAAAGGCATCCTCGTCGCGATCGTCGTGATCGGCGCGCTGACCTACGGCGGCAACCTGTGCTCGGGTGGTGGATCGACGTCACCCGCGATGACCCAGCAAGCGTCGCCAGCGACCCAGGACGACAAAGTGAAGTTCGTTGGCTTCGTGCTCGATGACGTGCAGACCACGTTCGCGCGCGAAGTTCCGAGCTACCAGGCCACGCGCCTCGAGGTGTTCCGCAGTGCGATTCGCTCCGCCTGCGGAACGGCGAGCGCGGCGGTCGGTCCGTTCTACTGCCCGCTCGACAAGCGCGTGTACATCGACCTCGCGTTCTACGACGATCTTCGCGAACGCTTCGGTGCCCCCGGTGACTTCGCGCAGGCGTACGTGATCGCGCACGAGGTCGGTCACCACGTTCAGAACCTGCGCGGCTTGCTCGGCCGCGGTGAAGTCAACCAGGTCGAGACCGAGCTGCAAGCCGACTGCCTCGCCGGTGCATGGGCCAAGGATGCCGAAGCGCGCAAGCTCCTCGAGGTCGGCGACATCGACGAGGCGCTCAACGCTGCGCGGCAGATCGGCGACGACACGATCCAGCGTAAGACCCAGGGCCGCGTCCAGCCGGAGACCTGGACGCATGGCTCCGCGGCGCAACGCTCGGGATCATTCAAGCGCGGTTACGAGCGCGGCATCGCGGGCTGCGGCCTCTGACCCGCTCACCGAGGAGCGCGCGCTGACCCAGGCGAGTGGGTCAACCAACGAGACCGGGGTGCGCTAACGCTTTGATCAGCGCCTTGCGATCACCGGCGTGCGTGTTCCAGATCTCGATGATCTGGTCCGCTTGCGTGCGACCCGACTGTGCGATCGCTTCGACGGGCTCCAGCAACGACAGCGCTCCGGGAGCGAGGCGAGCAAGGCCGGCCTTCGCGATCGCGACCAACTCCTTGGCGAGCTCCCCCAGCGTGTGCTTCCCGGCGCGAGCGGCGAGGCCCTGCATCGGGACATCATTTGCGAGTTGCTGCCGTTGTGTGAAGTCGAGCCCGGCAGTCAGGGCGGTGGCTGCGGTACGTGCGTCGACATCGTAGAGCAGGCCGCGCGTCATCGGCGCGAGCGCGGTGATCATCTCGAGCGATCCGCAGTCGCAGCCGCGAACCTCGATGAACTTCTTGAGCCGTCCCTCGGGGAACAGCGTCGAGAGATGCAGCGCCCAGTCCTCTCGCGTTGCGTGCTCGCCGCTGAACCCTTCGGCGATGAACTTGCGGAACGTGAGATCCGCGGGCACGCGCCGATAGCCGCCTCGATAGAGGAAGTACATCGGGATCTCTAGGGCCCAGTTGGTGTAGCTCTCGAACACGTCCTGGCGGCCAAACATGAATGGCAGCAACCCGGCACGCGCGTTGTCCGTGTCGCGCCAGATCCACGCCCGGTAGGTCTGATAGCCGCTCACCTTGTCGTCGACGATCGGCGAGGCGGCCCACAGCGCGGTGAGGATCGACGTCACCGAGTACAGACACTCCAGCTTGGCCGCAGCATCGGCCTCGTCGGAGAAATCGAGGTTCGTTTGCACGGTGGCGGTGCGCACCATCATGTCCTGGCCGCGCGTCCCGACGGTGGCCATGTACTCGCGCATCACTTCGTAGCGCTGCTTGGGCATCCACGGGACGTCGTCGCGGTTGCCGAACGGGCGCAGGCCGATGGAGAGCCAGGCGATGCCGAGCTCGCGTGATGCACGACCGAGGGCATCCGTGTACTCCTCGAGATCCATCACCAGCTTGCGATCGTCGTCGACGGGACGGCTCGCGAGCTCGAACTGACCACCCGGCTCGATCGTCAGCTGCGAATCGCCGCGGACGAGCGCGATCATGTTGTTCACCGTCGCGGCGCCATGACCCGCGGCCGCGAACACCGCGCCGTACTCCGAAGCCGTCGACAACGTCTCCATCACTGGCGTACCGCCGCGTTCCGCGAACCATTGGAGCAGGGCACCGATCCCTCGCTCACCATCGTACGTCGGGGCCTCACCGGTCTCCGGCCACACCCCGATCAGCTCGTGCTCGGAGCCGACGCGCCACGCAGATCGCGGCTTGCACGCACTCGCGAAGTACTCGAGAAGCTCGGCCTCAGACGTCAGGGGAACGCCTTGCTTTTCGTCGACGAGATGCACGATTTCCCGCGACTCTAGGGGGTGATCTGAGACCCGTCAATGCGACCTGCCGTGGTAGCGTCGCGGCGATGGGTGATCGAGATGCACGACCGGCACTCACCTGCCTGAGCACGCTCGGAACGACGTACGCGCGGCTCCTCGAACTGCTGCGCACGAAGGCCTTCGCGGAGCGCGAAGTCACGTTGTCGTCGGGGAAGAAGTCGAACTTCTACATCGACTGCAAGCAGGTCTCGCTCGACGCCGAGGGGGCCTGCCTGATCGGCGAGTTGTTTCACGCGGTGATCAAAGAGGTCGCGCCGAAGGCGGTGGCGGTCGGTGGGCTGACGCTCGGTGCCGATCCGCTCGCCACGGCGACCTCGGTGCTGTCGTTCCAGAAGGGCTCGCCGCTCGCGGCCTTCCTCGTTCGCAAAGAACCCAAGGGCCACGGCACCAACCAATACCTCGAGCATCCCGGGATCGCCCCCGGCTCCGAGGTGGTCGTCGTCGAGGACGTGGTGACCACGGGCGCCGCCACGATCAAGGCGCTCGAGCGCGCGCGAGACGCGGGCCTGGTGCCGGTCCACGCGATCGCGCTCGTCGATCGAATGGAAGGTGGCCGCGAGGCCATCGCGCAGTTGTTCCCCACCACGCCACTCACTACGCTCTACGCCCGCACCAACTTTCTATGAAGCTCGCTGTAACTCTTGTTCTCCTGCTCGGCTGTGTCGGTCCGTCGTCCTATCAGCGGACGACCAGCGACGCCACCCGCCAACGCACGCTCGACGGCGGCTACCAGCAAGTGCTCCAGCTCGCCGCGGTCTACAAATCGCCGTCGTGGCGGAGTGCGCATGCGGAGAAGGACGCCGCCAGTCGCGGGCTCGTCGGTGACGCACGCACGCAGCGCATCGCGCAGGCCGAGGCCGACGCCGCGGGGCCGCTCGAATTCGAGCTGCTGGTCACCACGTGGGACCGCCGCGAGAACGATCTGGATCGCGGCAAGCGAAGCGTGTGGCGGGTCCGCATGCTCGACGACGCGGGCGCCGAGATCGAGCCGATCGAGATCAAGCGCGACAAGCGCCCCGTGCTGACGCTGCGTTCCGAGTTCCCGGCGATGGGTGACTTTGCGACCGCGTACGTCGTTCGCTTCAAGCGACCCACCACCGCCCTGGCGCAGCTCCGGCTGCGGATGAGCAGCGAGCGTGGAGGCGTCGAGGTCAGCTGGCCAGGGATCGAGGCGTCCTCCAGTCCCGAGCCAGCCCCGTCTGCCCCGAGCGTTCCAGGCCCCGCGGTGGCTCCCGTGCCTGAAAACCCACAGCCAGCTCCTGCACCCGTCGAGAGGCAACCATGAACATCATCCGAGGCCTCCACCACAACGCATATCGCTGCCGAGACTCGGAGGAGACCCGCCAGTTCTACGAGGACTTTCTCGGGTTGCCGCTCGTCAACGCGTTCGAGATCGCCGAGACCAAGAGCGGACGCCCGACCAAGGTGCTGCACTCGTTCTATGCGATGCGGGATGGCTCGGCGCTCGCGTTCTTCGAGGATCCGACGCGGCCCTTCGACTTCAAGGAGCAACACGACTACGACCTCCACATCGCGCTCGAGGTCGAGCAGGGTGCGCTCGGCATGATGATCGAGAAGGCGAAGGCGATGGGCAAGCACGTGCGCGGCATCGCCGATCACCAGTTCATCGACTCGATCTATCTCCGCGATCCGAACGGGTACGTGATCGAGCTGACGGCAAAGCGCCCGGACCACGACGCGCAGCTCTATCAAGCGCGCAAGGTCGCGCACGAGTCGCTCGACTCGTGGCAGAAGCACAAGCAAACCTCTAGCGAGTAGTGGGCTCGGTCGCGGCGTCGGCAGCCCACGCCTGCATCGAGGGCAGGGCGGCGACCGCATCGATGTACGCCTTGATGCGCGCGTCGACGGGCACCTGATAGGTCGTGAACCGCGTGGTCACCGGGGCGAACATCGCATCGGCGATCGAGAACGCGCCGAACAGGAACGGGCCGTTGCTCGCTGCGAGGCAGTCGCTCCAGATCTCCTGCACCCGCTTCGCATCACCAAGTGCCTCGGGATCCGTCGGGGTCGGGCGCGTGGCGTGGAGCTCCATCGCCATGTGCCGGCGCAGCGCCGCGAACGAGCTGTGCATCTCGCAGCTGATGCTCCGGGCCTTCGCACGCTGCATCCGATCCTCGGGCCACAGCTTCGTCTTCGAGACCTCGGCGACGAATTCACAGATCGCGAGCGAGTCCCAGATCACCTGGCCCTCGTG
>JBBQJJ010000525.1:0-5561 GCA_038325805.1 Haliangiales bacterium | reverse complement strand
GGTCGGCCTGTCCACGGTGCTCTCGATCGTGCCGGGCTGCTCGTGCAGCGACGCCTCGTCGTGCGAGCTGTTCAGCGACTGCCCCGAGTGCCCGTCGGGCGAGATCGCGTTCTGCCTCGACGGCACGTGCGCGTGCTCGGACGACATCCTGATCGGTAAGCTCGGCGCGTACTCCGATGTCGCCGCCGGGAGCGATGGCTCGGTCTGGGTGTCCGCGTATCACAACCAGTACGGTGACCTCGTGGTCGCGCGCGCCGATGCCGGCGGGCGGATCCCCGACACCGCGTGGGAGTGGGTCGACGGCGTTCCGGACGGTCCGGTGATCGTCCCGCAGTCACTGTATCGGCATGGCATCGCCGAGAAGGGCGAGGACGTCGGCATGTACACCAGCATCGGCGTGCAGTCCGACGGCACGCCGCAGGTGACCTACTTCGATCGCGACACCGGCTCGCTCCGGTTCGCCGAGCGCGGCGCCGATGGCGTGTGGGTGAAGCACGTGATCCAGGCCGGCACCGGCGATCTCGGTGGCGGCGAGATCGGCCAGTCCGGCGCGCTGATCGGCATGTACACGTCGCTGTCGCTCCGCGGCGACGACGGCAAGCCCGGCGTCGCGTACCTCGCGCATGTCGCCGAGGGTGCCAACCGCCGCGCCGAAGTTCGCTTCGCCTCCGCGTCGACCACGCACCCCACGTCGGCCGCCGACTGGAAGGTCTACGTCGTCGACAGCGCTCCGCTCCCGGCCGAGGATGCCGCGAACCCGAACATCTATCCGCTCCCCGAGGGGCTCGGCCTGTTCGTCGATCTCAACCGCATGCCCGACCACTCGCCGGTCATCGTCTATTACGACCGCAGCGCCGGCGATCTCAAGCTGACGAAGTTCGACCCCGCGAACGATCGGTTCAACGTCTCCGTCGTGCTCGATGGCGCTGGGGATGTCGATGCCGGCTGGTCGCCGTCGGTCGCCGTCGATCCGCAGGGCGTCGTCCACGTCGCGTACGTCGACGCCACCAAGGACGATCTCGTCTACGTCACCGATGCTCCGGGCGCGGCGCGCGAGGTCGTCGACGACGGCCTCCGCATCGTCGGCACCACCGTCGACGGTCTGCCGAAGCCCGAGTACCACTTCGTCGGCGACGACGCCTCGCTGGTGCTCGCCAACGGCTCGTTCCCGATGATCGTCTATCAGGATGCGACCACGCAGGAGCTGCTGCTCTCGCGCAAGCTGACGACCGGCTGGGATCGCAAGTCGATCGCGGGTCACACGGATCCCTGGCCGGGCGGCTACGGGTTCTTCGCAGCGAACGTGATCCAGGTGAACGACCTCGTGGTCTCGAACTGGGTGATCGACCAGCCGATCGACGAGAACTGGATCGAAGTGTTCCGGCTCCAGATCGCCGTCGAATAGCTGCCGGCGAATAGCTGTCGCAGCGTCGCACTTCGATAAGCTCCGCACGGCTCGCCCGCGAAAATTGGCGTCCGTCATGATCGGCGGCCTACGATCGCCGCATCAACGAGGGAGCCTTGGCGTCAGCCTGGGCTTCAAGCCGTCACACCTCAGGAGAATCGAATGCAGCTTTCGAAGTGTTTGTTTATCGCAGCAGCGTCCGTGGCCATGACCGGAGTCGCGTACGCGGATGATCCGCCCGCCGCCGATGCAAGTGGTGAAGCCGGTGCCAGCGCGACCGTTGGCGGAGAAGCCTCCGTCGGTACCGACGGCGCGAAGATGGATGCGAATGTTGCTGTTGCGGGTGGCATGTACACCGCCGCAACCTGGCCGCTCGATTTCGTGAACCGGCCGCAGAACGCCGCCAAGGGCATGTTCGAGCTCACTCCGACGGCCGGCTTCTATCGCCAGACCAACACGGCCGGCGACTCGAACACGGACACGTCGATCAACGTCGCCGCGCGCTACGGCATCAGCGACAAGCTCGAGTTGTTGTTCGGCTTCGGCGGCACCCAGTTCCAGGGTGGCGTGTTCGAGCACGGCATCATCTTGACGGGAATCGAGGATGGCGAGGAAGGCTCCAACCGCTTCAAGGGCACCCTCAAGTTGGGCGTCGGCCTCAACCTCGCTCAGGGCAAGTTCGATGCGGAAGTGAAGGCGGGGCTGTTCTACGACCCGATCTTCAAGAACTCGGCGTTGATCGCGGGTGTCGACGTTCGCTATCACGTCAGCGACAAGCTCTGGATCGGCACGCCGCAGAATCGCCCCGGGCTGATCTTCGGCCTGACGAACTTCGAGTTCGGCGGCATGGAGATCGAGGACACCAAGCCGTTCCGGATCTCGATCCCGTTCGCCCTCGCGTTCCAGGCAACCCCGGCGCTCGCGATCCAGGCGAACACCCGCCTGCTCGACCTCAACCTGAACGACGCTGCGAAGGGTGGCCCGATGGGTGACTCGGTCACGTTCTTGTCGACCGACGAGTTCGGCGGCATCCCGCTCGACTTCGACGTGGTCTTCGCGCTCGAACACAACCTGGATCTGATCGGTAACCTGAACCTCGTCGATCTGAAGAACGCCGGTGACTTCCTCGTCATCTCGGCCGGCATCAACTACCGCATGTAACCAGGTCGAGGCGACCGCCGACCTCTAGCTCGCGATTTCCTTCCGGAGCGCGCGCAGCGCCTCGACCTCGAGGATCGCGCTCGCATCGAGGATGCGCAGCAGGCCCGTCTCGACGGTGGCCACGCCTTTGAGGAGCGCCGCGACGGCCGGGGACAGGCTCGGTGGCGGCGGCTGGATGTCTTCCACGCGCTGCTGATCGAGCAGGCGATCGACGATCACGCCGACCGTGCCGAGCGCGTGCTTGAGCACGACGATCTTGCTGTCGTCGCCGATCTGACGCCTCGCGATCGCGAGCAAGGGGCCGAGATCGAGCGCGGGCACGATCTCGCCGCGCAGGCTGAACACGCCGGCGACGCAGGGCGGGGTCAGGAACACCCGGGTGATCGGCTGCATCGAGAGCGTCTCGCGCACCGAGTCGATCGGGAACGCGAACTGCTGGGACTGCAGCTCGAAACACACCAAGCGCAGTTCGTTCCCCATCCGATACCTCGCAACAATGCAGTGAAATCAGGGTGATCGTTGCGCTCCCGGAAACTGGGGATCGCGCGAGCAAATCGTACTCCTCTCGGAAACGTGGCGGAAACCTGGGACTGGTATTTGTGGAGTCCTAAGGAGCCGCCTGTGACGAAGAAGATCTGCGCCGAATACATCTGGATCGACGGTCAGAAGCCGACCGCCAAGCTGCGCTCGAAGACGAAGATCGTCGACGGGCCCGTCAAGTCGCTATCCGAATTGCCCGACTGGGGATTCGATGGCTCGAGCACGAGCCAAGCCGAGGGTCACTTCAGCGACTGCATGCTGAAGCCGGTCAAGATGGTCAGCGACCCGCTGCACGGCGAACACGACATCCTCGTGCTCTGCGAGGTGCTCAACGCGAACGGCACGGTCCACTCGAGCAACACCCGTGCGGCGCTGCGCGCAGCCTCGGAGAAGTACGCCGAGCACGAGACCTGGTTCGGCATCGAGCAGGAGTACACGTTCTTCGAAGGCAACCATCCGCTCGGCTGGCCGGAGCGCGGCTTCCCGGCGCCTCAGGGTGGCTACTACTGCGGCGTCGGCTCCGACGAGGTGTTCGGTCGCGAGGTCGTCGAGGCGCACGCATCTGCCTGCATCCGCGCGAACCTCGCGATCTGCGGCACCAACGCCGAAGTGATGCCCGCGCAGTGGGAGTTCCAGATCGGTCCGCTGTCGCCGCTCGAGATGGGCGATCAGCTGTGGCTCGCTCGCTGGCTGCTCTACAGGATCGGCGAGGAGTACGGCGTCAGCGCGACGCTGCACCCCAAGCCGATGAAGGGCGACTGGAATGGCGCCGGCGCACACACCAACATCAGCACCAAGGCGACGCGCGCCGACGGTGGCATCAAGGTGATCGAGGCGATGTGCGAGAAGCTCGGCAAGCGCCACGCGGAGCACATCAAGGTCTACGGCGCCGGCAACGAGGAGCGCCTCACCGGCAAGCACGAGACGTGCTCGATCCATCAGTTCCGCTACGGCGTGTCGGATCGCGGTGCGTCGATCCGGATCCCGATGGCCGCTGCCAACGATGGCAAGGGCTACTTCGAGGATCGCCGTCCGGCAGCGAACATGGACCCGTATCAGGTCTGCGCGATTTTGATCGAGACCATCTGCGCTTGATCTGAGATCAGGCACGTAGCTTTGTAAGAGCGTCGTCGACGGGTGCAGCGGGTCCACCCGCTTTCCAGTCGGTGACGGCGCGCTCGAGCTCGGCGACGATCGCCGGATCCGCGCCACACGCCGCGGCATCCGCGTAGTCCGGACGCGCGAGCGCCAGTCGACCGTACGCACCTCGCGCGATCGCACGGCGGCCGTGCCACCAGGTCGCCGCGAGCATCGTCAGCGCGAACGCGTCAGTGGGATCGGGGTAGATCGACGCGTTCGGGACCAACCACGCCCACGCGTGCTCGACCCACGCGCCGAAAGCCGGGACCAGCTTGATCCCGCCGAACACGAGGGCGGTGAAGGCGATCGCCGTGACGAGCTTCCAGCGGCGCAGTGTGTAGTCCCAGCGGACGCCGAGCCTTGCCAGGCCGTAGCCGAACAGATCCACCACCGCCGTCGCCGCGAGTGGGAACACGAACACGCCGGTGACATCGGACAGCTTCCCGGTCAGCCATTCAGGGGCCGCGGAGCCCTTGAGCACGCGATCGTTGAGGACGAGCAACGCGATCGCGATCACGGGGAGTGGCGCGAGCAGCTCGTGGATCGGCAGCCCGGGCTTCCCGGTGCGGTCGGATCCAGCCAGCGATCGACTCAGACGCCACATGGACTCGCAGATTGACACCGATCGCAGCGCTCCGCGATCATCCACCCATGCGCGGGTTGATCGTCGTCGTCATCGCCGCTGCATGGAGTGGCCGCGCGCCCGCATTCGCCGACGAGCCGGTGAAAGAGCTGCCGAAGGATCGCCTCGGGATCGATGCACTGTACGTGCTCCCCACCGACGCGTACGGCGACGAAGCCGACGCCGGTCTCGGCGTGCTGGTTCGCTACGAGCGCAGGATGGGCAGCAAGCTCCACCTCGCCGCGCGCGGCGGACCGCTGTTCCACGTCTCGAACATCGACGGGCACAGCCTGACCATGCTGCTGGCATTCGCCGGCATGCGCTACAACCTCGATCCCGACGTCGCGAGCGGCACGTTCTTCACGATGGCGATCGGGTTCAACTACGTGCGTTCGAAGGCCTCCGGGATGGGCGTCGAGGTCTCGGACTCCGAGCCGGAGCTCAGCCTCGACCTCGGCGCTGGGTTCCAGGTCAAGAAGGTCCAGGTCCGCGGCAGCCTGTTCTACACGCCGCATGTCGGCGCGTCGTTCTCGGGCAACGACACCAGCTACCTCGGCCTCGCGCTGACGGTCGGTTACGACGTCGTCGTGCGTTGAAATTTGCCCTGGCACCGACTCGTTGTCATCGTCTGATGATGCGGGCTCTGGCAGTTTTGACCTTCCTCACGGCGTGCAGCGGATCTGACCTCCCGAC
>JBBQJJ010000524.1:0-5562 GCA_038325805.1 Haliangiales bacterium | reverse complement strand
GTACAGGTCGTGGGCGATCGGTTCGGAACCCAGGCTGACTTTCGCTCCATCCGCACGGAGCGTCAGGAAATGATCGTCCTGCGCGCCCGGCTCGAGCCGAACGATCACGCCACCGTCAGGCGCGATGGTCGCCTTGCCGTTGGCGACCACTTCCACTGCCGGCGGCGGCGCCGGGCAGGCAACTACCGGTGGCGCCATCGCGATCAGACACAGCAGTGAACGCATCCCTCCTCCAACGCTCGACGCAGCCGAAAAGTCGAAACGGCGGCTTGAAGGCGGCCGGTTCCTGGCGGCACGAATTGACCAAGGGTCGCCTGGCGTTGCGATCGTCTCGATGGGTTGCCTTCCGAGCACGGTCCGACATCGAAGTCTGGATAGCCTCATCGATCCCGCAATCAAACCCGGTCACGATGCCAGCGATGTCGAGCTATCGCCCCATCCCGCTGCAGTTCGAGCGACTCGCGCCCGAGGAGATGTCCGCACGTGCGCGCGCGTACGCCGACGCGCTTCGCCGCCGCCGGACAGTCCGTCACTTCTCCACCGAATCGATTCCTGACGCGGTCATCGTCGACGCGATCAGGGCGGCGGCGAGCGCGCCCTCGGGCGCGAACCAGCAACCGTGGACGTTCGTGGTGATCACCGACGACGCGGTCAAGACCAAGATTCGCGAGGCCGCCGAGGCAGAGGAGAAGAAGAGCTGGGAGGATCGCATGTCCGACGAATGGCTCGCCGCGCTCGAACCGCTCGGGCTCGACTGGCGCAAGCCGCACCTCACCGAGGCCCCGGTGTTGATCGTGGTGTTCGCGCAGCCGTGGGGCGTCGGCGAGAATGACCGGCGGGTCAAGCACTACTACGTCGACGAGTCGGTCGGTATCGCCGTCGGCATCCTGCTGTCGGTGTTGCACCTCGCGGGCCTCGCGACGTTGACGCACACGCCGAGCCCGATGGGCTTTCTCCGCGACGTCCTCGGGCGACCGTCGAACGAACGTCCCTACGTCGTGATCCCGGTGGGCTACCCGACCGCGCACGCGACCGTCCCCGACATCGTCCGCAAGCCTCTCGATCTCGTCCTCGTCCGCCGGTGACGCCCCACCTCCTCGGACTTCGGAGACGCGCGAAACCACCAAAGCAACCGGGCCGCATCATGCGAGAGGATCGCCGGACTTGATCGACCGTGAACAACTCGCCCGGTACGTGCGGATCGTGCGCCAGCGCCCTTCTGGCGATGAACTGTGGGACTGCCAGCAATGGACGGGTGACCCGATCCGGCTCCACATCGACCCGGAGTATGGCGTCTACGGCGAGGAGGAATGGCGCCTCGGTCCACAGCTATCGCGGCGCGATGACATCACGTCGTACGTCCTGATCTGGTCAGACCCACACACCGGCACATTTCCCAGTGTCATCCAGATCCGCGACGGCGAGCGGCGACCCGGCGACCAGGGTACGTGCGAGCTCGGGGCGATCGTCGATCAGACGCAATGGTACGACCACGGTAGCGATGTGGTGACGCTCGCCGCATCGGGGTTCCAGCTCGGGTGGGCTGCCATGCAGTGGCTGCATGCGGTCGCGCGTTGCGATCTGATCGACGTGCATCACGCGGGCGGCAAGATCCACGGTGCGCTACGGGCAAAGCGGATCCGGCTCGGGCTGCTCGACACCACGCCGGACCACGATCGGAAGTTCTCCGCGCTGTCTCGAGAGCTCGACGTGTTTCCGCCCGTTCTGTTTCTCGACGGCGGAATGCAGGACGGCGATGACGCGCGGCGAGCCGCGGAGCTCGCAGTCCTCGCAGGTGCGTTCGCCGAGCTGACGCGACATCCCGACGCGCAGGTCGATGCGTTGATCCGAGATCCGGCGGGACGCGACGTGCTTCGCGATCTGCTGCTCGAGGGCGACGTCCCCGTCGATCCGCTGCTCGGCGATCTGGTCGGGCTCGACGCGGGTCCGCCACCCGAGGACCCCACCATCGATCGCGATCTGCGCGCGCTGTGGAGGCGGGTGATGGAGCTCGATCCGATGCTCCAGCCGTTGCTCGAGTGGGAAGGCCCGAGCTGGTGGCGTGAGGAGCAGTGGACGCACGCTCCGCACGAATTCCCGATTCTCGAGGAACCGTGATCACGGCGCGCATGCAAGCGACTTGCTGCGAGCACACCCGGAGCTCGGGAAGGTCGTCCGCCGTGGTCGGCCGACGTGCGAGACTCCCCGGCATGCTTCGTCGCTGCCTGATTCTCACTCTCGCCGTCGCGTGCAGTGGCCCCGACAAGTCGCCTCGCGTGATCACTCCGATCACGCCGCCCTCGACCACGCCGCCGACAACCGCGAAAGCCGCCGACGATCCGGCCACGCCGATCGATTCGCAGATCAAGGTGGGAACACTGGCAAACGGACTCACCTACTACGTGATGAAGCACAAGAAGCCGGAGAACCGCGCGGCGCTGTGGCTCGCGGTCAATGCCGGCTCGGTGCTCGAAGACGACGACCAGCGCGGGCTCGCACACTTCGTCGAGCACATGGCGTTCAACGGCACGAAGCGGTTTCCGAAGTCGGCGATCGTCGACTACATCGAGAAGATCGGCATGGACTTCGGTGCCGACCTCAACGCGTACACGTCGTTCGACGAGACGGTCTACCAGCTGACCGTGCCGACCGACGATCAGGTGGCGACCGGCAAGGGCATGGACATCCTGCGCGACTGGGCGGCGGAGATCTCGTTCGAGCCCGTCGAGGTCGACAAGGAGCGCGGCGTTGTGCTCGAGGAGTGGCGGCTCGGACGCGGCGCATCCGCACGGATCGAGGACAAGCAGTGGCCGGTGCTCCTGCAAGGCTCGCGTTATGCGACCCGCCTGCCGATCGGCCAGCCCGACATTCTCAAGACCGCGAAGCGCGACACGCTCGTGCGCTACTACAAGGACTGGTACAGGCCGGACAACATGGCGGTGATCGCGATCGGCGACTTCGATCCCGCCGCGATCGAGAAGGCCATCCAGACGCGGTTCGGTGATCTGACGAATCCGGCGACGCCGCGGAAGCGCTCTGAACTGCCGGTGCCGCACGATCACGACCTCGCGGTGACGACGACGACGGACGCGGAGCTGCCGGACACGACGGTGACCGTCTACGACAAGCTCGATCACCGGCGCGAGGAAACGAAGGGCGACTATCGCAAGTCCCTCGTCGAGAGCCTCTATCACCAGATGCTCAACGGCCGATTCTCGGAGCTGGCGCTCGACCCGGCGGCGCCATTCGTGTCGGCGGGATCATCAACGACCGACTTCACGCGCACCGTCGATCTATTCACGCGCGAGGCGCAGGCGAAGAAGGGACGCGCCGCCGAGGTAATTCCGCTGCTGTTCAAGGAGATCGCTCGCGTCGAGAAGTTTGGCTTCCTGGCAACCGAGCTCGAACGCGCGCGCCGCGACGTGCTGAGCAACGCCGAAATGTCGGCGCGCGAATGGGAGAAGACGGAATCGACGTCGATCGCCGACGAGGTGACACGCAACTTCTTCACCCGCGAACAGATGCCGGGCCGGCTGGTCGAGCTCGCGATGACGCAGGAGCTGCTACCGACGATCACACTCGCCGAGCTCAACCACCTCGCGAGCACGTGGGGCGGCAAGAAGGGCCGCGTGATCGCGCTCAGTGGTCCCGACGGTCAGCCGCTGCCGGAGGACGCCGAGGTACGCAAGCTCGCGGACCAGGGTGCGGCTGCGACCGTCGAGCCATGGAAAGACGACGTCGCGGACAAGCCACTGCTCGCGACGAAGCCGACGCCCGGCAAGGTCGTGGCGACGGCGCAGAACGAAGCCGCGGGCGCGACGGTGTGGACGCTGTCGAACGGCATCCGTGTGGTGGTGAAGCCGACGACCTTCCAGAACGACGAGGTCCGGTTCGAAGGCTGGCAGCTCGGCGGGACGTCACTGCTCCCCGACAAAGACTACGTGCACGTTCGATTCGACGGCCTCGTCACCGCGATGGGCGCCGGCGAATTCAGCGCGATCCAGCTGCGCAAGGTGTTGTCGGGCAAGATCGCCGGCGCCAGCGCCGGCTACGACGAGCTGTCGCAGGTGGTATCGGGTGGCGCGCGACCAGCGGATCTCGAGACCGCCTTGCAGCTGCTCTATCTGCGCGTGACGTCGCCGCGCAAGGACGAGCGCGCGTTCGCCGCGTGGAAGCAGGGGCAGATCGAGTCGATCGCGAACCGCAAGCGATCGCCGGAGACGCTGTTCTACGACGAGATGACCGCGGTGCGCACCGGCAACCATCCACGCCGGCAGCCCGCCACCATCGAGATGCTCGACAAGGTCGATCCAGATCGCGCGATCGCGGTGTTCAAGGATCGATTTTCCGACATGGGCAGCTTCACGTTCGTCTTCGTCGGCAACATCGATCTCGCGAAGTTGCAGCCGCTAGTCGAGCAGTACATCGCGACGCTGCCGGCGACCGGCCGCAAGGAGAAGTGGCGCGACATCAACGTCAAACATCCGACGCGGAAGATCGAGAAGACGATCCTCGCGGGCACCGAACCAAAGTCGTATTTCTTGCTGACGATGGGCGCCCCCGACAAGTGGACGCGCGATGCGGAGCGCGATGCCAGCATCCTGAGCGGCGTGCTCGACATCCGGATGCGCGAGGTCCTGCGCGAGGACCTCGGCGGCGTGTACGGCGTCGGGATCGGCGCGTGGCAGTCGCGCGAGCCGACACAGCGGCGCGGTCTCCTGGTGTCGTTCGGCTGCGACCCCGCGAACGTCGACAAGCTACGCAAGGCACTGTTCGACGAGATCGCGAAGATCACGAAGGAAGGCATCCCCGAGACCTATCTCGAGAAGGTGCGCGAGAAGATCAAGCGCGCCCACGAGACGGAGCTCAAGGAGAACTGGTGGTGGATGTTCAAGCTCCGCGAGGTCTACTACTTCAACGAGGAGCTCACGAGCGCGACCGATCTCGAGCCGCTCTTCAAGCGCGCGACGAGCGCCAACGTCAAGGCGACGGCCGCGAAGCACTTCACACCGAACAACTACGTGCTTGGCGTGATGAGGCCGAAGACGTGAGGACGCGTCTCTTTCCCGATCCGGGTCCCGGTAGTCGTAGTTAGTTACGCGACGAGCCGGGATAGCAGAAGCGCGGGCCGAGCTTCTCGTTGCAGATCGCGGCTGCCTCCGAACCAATCTCGTTGTCGTGAAGGCAAAGCCGCGAGATCGAGCCGACGATCTGCGACGAGTCGGAGACGAGCGCTGTTGCGCCTTCGGCGGAGATGCCGTTGCCGAGCAGGAGAAGCTCCACCACGCGCGCCGTGGCGGGCGCCTCTGCCAGGGCCAGGGCGCCAGCGTCGCCGAGCTTGTTGTTATTGAGATACAGCGTGCGAGGCAACTGTGGACAACGCGCCAGGATCTCGCCGGCGGCCGGACCGAGGTCGTTGCCATCGAGCTCGAGCGTATCGATCCGCGAGAACGCGGGATGGGCGACGATCCTCGCGAGTCCCGCGTCGTCGATTCCGCACGATCCGAGCGTGAGCGTGCGCAGCTGTGGAAGGGTGTCGAGCAGGCTGAGCGCGGCATCGAC
>JBBQJJ010000523.1:0-5566 GCA_038325805.1 Haliangiales bacterium | reverse complement strand
CCGGTGCTCGGCGTCGTCTTCAACCTCGCGAAGACGCGCGCCACCGGCATGCTGTCGCTCGAGGGCAGGGCGGGTGTGCTCAAGGAAGTGTATTTCGTCGACGGTCAGCCGCAGTTCGTCAACTCGAACGTCGAGAAGGAGCGGCTCGGCAACTTCTTGATCGAGGCCGGTGCGCTGACGCCGCAATCGCTGCAACGTGCGCTCGGCGTGATGCACCATTTCGGTGGCCGGCTCGCCGACACGCTCGTCGGACTGGATATCCTCGATCCACTCGAGGCGTACCGGCTGCTCGCGAAGCAGGTCGCCGCGAAGCTGATGGAGGCGTTCTCGTGGCAGAAGGGCCGCTTCACGTGGACGCCGCGCCACCCGAACCCGTGGAAGGCGCGCTCGCTGCACCTCGATGCGTTCCGCGTGATCGGCGCGGGCGCCGCGCAGCTGGCGGAGTCCTTGATCGACGAGTGGCTGACCGCGAACACCATCAAGTTCATCGTCGCCGAGCCCACGCCGGCCGGGGCGCTCGGCAACTTCGGCCTCGGAGATGCGCTGCTGCGCGTCTACAGCCTGCTCGACGGCCGTACGCGGCTGGGTGATCTAGCAGCGCGGGTGCGCTCGCCCGAGGCGCGATGGAATCTCTTGCGATTGACGTACCTGCTCGTGCAGACAGGCCACGCTCGTCTGTCATAACCCCCGGCCAGATGTCCGTCGCGATCCTCACCGTCCAGGAGCTCGAGAAGTCGTTCGGCACGCGGTTGGTGTTGAAGGGGGCGTCGTTCGCGGTGCACGAGCGCGACAGGATCGGCATGATCGGCGCGAACGGCGCGGGCAAGTCCACGCTGCTCGCGATGCTCGTCAGCAAGGCGATGGGCCTCGACGACGTGATCCTCGAGCCCGACGCCGGGCTGATCACGTGGAAGCGCGACCTGCGGCTCGAGTACGTCTCGCAGGAACCACCGCTCGATGTCACGGCCACGGTGGGCGCGACCCTCGAGCGTCCGGAGGCCGCGTCGCACGAGATCGGTTCGATCTCGAACGCGCTGCAGTTGCCGCCCCACAGCGCGCTGATCGGGAACCTGTCGCTCGGTGAACGGCGCCGCGTCGCGCTTGCTCGCGCCTTGCTCGGTCGCGCCGACGTGCTGGCACTCGACGAACCGACCAACCACCTCGACTCGACCACCGTCGAATGGCTCGAGGGCCGGCTCGGCAGCTGGCCCGGCGCGCTGATCGTCGTCACCCACGATCGCTACTTCCTCGACAAGGTCGCGACGCGGATCCTCGAGGTCGATCGCGGGCGCGTCCACTCGTACGAGGGCGACTACGGCGAATTTCTGCTGAAGCAGGCGGAGCGGTTCGCGCACGAGAGCGAGGCCGAGTACCAGCGCGTCTCGTTCATCCGTCGCGAGATCGATTGGATCCGTCGCTCGCCACCTGCGCGGTCGACCAAGGCGAAGGCGCGGATCGATCGCTTCGATGCCGCCGTCGGTGGTGCCCCGACCGAGAACGACAAGCTGCCGGCCGTGCTCGGCCTGCGCATCCCGACGGGCCCGCGCCTCGGGTCGACGATCGTCGAGCTCTCGAAGGTCTCGAAGTCGCTCGGCGGCAAGACCTTGATCAAAGACCTCACCCTGCTGATGAAGCCCGGCGATCGGATCGGCATCGTCGGCTCCAACGGCGCGGGCAAGACCACGCTGATCAAGATGATCCTCGGCCTGCTGCCAGCCGATAGCGGCAAGGTCACGATGGGCATCAACACGCGGCCGGCCTACCTCGAGCAAGGCCGGACCGAGCTGCGCGACGATCTCACCGTCCTCGAGGAGGTCGGCGACGGTAACGACTACGTCGAGCTGCCCACGTCCAACGGTGGCGTCGAGCGATCTCACGTGCGCGGCTTCCTCAAGATGATGGCGTTCCCCGATTCGATCGCCGACACCAAGGTCGGCAAGCTGTCGGGCGGCGAGCGCAATCGCGTCCAGCTCGCGAGGCTGCTGCGGCGCGGCGGCAACCTGCTGGTGCTCGACGAACCGACCAACGATCTCGATCTGCCCACGCTGGGCGCGCTCGAGGAAGGCCTGATCCACTTCCCGGGCTGTGCGCTGATCGTGTCCCACGATCGCTGGTTCCTCGACCGCGTGGCGACGGCCATCCTCGCGTTCGAGGGCGACGGCAAGGTGACGCTCTACGAGGGCAGCTACTCGTTCTACGCGGAGCGGCGGCCGCAGAAGGTGATCGCGAAGCGCGAGAAGTCGATCACGCGCGAGAAGTCCGAGAGGCCGAAGAAGCTCAGCTTCAACGAGGCCCGCGAGCTCTCGGGCATGGAGGACGCGATCGCGTCGGCCGAGGCGCGCATCGGGGAGCTCGAGGCGATGGTGGCGGATCCGAAGGTGTTCACCGACTGGGCGAAGATCCAGGAGGTCAACGCCGAGCTCGACACCAAGCGGACCGAGGTCGAGACGCTCTACGTCCGCTGGGGCGAGCTCGAAGCCAAGAGCAAGTAGTCGCTCCCGAGCCGCTCCACGGGGTCACGCTCTACCCCCCTAACCACACGAGATGATTGGGCGTCTGGCGGGAAACGTACAAACCGCTCAGAACCCACGCAATCGGCGATTGCTCACGTTCTACGTGGGTTTGTACGCTTTGCGCCAGGACGCCAGTAATTCCGCGGGCGTAGAGGGGTGGAGCGTGACCCCAATAAAGTGACCATCAAAACGGCGAGATCTGGGCGGCACGGACACGTGCCGCGAGCAGCGCGCGAAGCTCGGCGACGATCTGGACACGCGAGCTCGCGATGTTCGCACGCTCGTCGGGGTCGGTCTTGAGATCGTAGAGCTCGAGGGTGCCGTTGCCGTCGATCAGCTTGTGGTTGCCGCGGATCACGGTCATCGCGCGCAAGGGCCCACGATCGGGGAACACCGCGGCGAACGCGAAGCTGCCGATCGAGGAGCGGGTGTTGGTGATCAATGGAGCCAGCGAGATGCCGTCGGAGATCATGCCGCGTGCCGGCGCGTAGCCGGCGAGCTCGATCAGCGTCGACCCGAGATCGACGAGGGAGACGGTAGCGAGCTGATGACCGACGCGAACGGTAGGGCCGGCGATGACGAGCGGGACGCGCAGCTGCGTGTTGAACAGCTCGTCCTGATCGAACGGCGTGCCGTGCTCGCCGAGATCCTCGCCACGCGTGCCGGCGACGATCACGATCGGCGCGGTCTCGACGGTGCGCGTGGCAAAGCCACCGATGATCTGCGTGATCGCGCGATCGATGATCTGGAGCCCCTCGTCGTAGACCGCGAGCCGGCGCTCGGAAGGCAGCGCTTCGCGATCCGCGGGCCATGGCACGGCGACATGGATCCAGAGGAGTAGCGGTTGCGTTGCCGTGCGAGCCTTGACCCAATCGCGCGCAAGCTCGGTGAGAGTCACGGGATTGTCATTCGTCACACGCAGGTCGAAGCCGCGCAGCCAGGTGCGCTCGGCGCGATCGAAGCAGCAGGTGAACGCGGCGGTCTCGTAGCCCGCGGCGCGCAGTTTCTCGGCGATCGAGACATGTCGCGGGTCGAGCTCGAAGCCGTGCTCCGAGCTCTGGCCGCGCACCCGGGGTGGAGAGATGCCAGTGACCAGCGATGGAATCGAGCGACGCGCTGTCGGACTCGGTGCGAAGGCCCAGTCGAACACCAGGCCGCGGCGCGACAGCTCTCCGAGCGCTGCCATCGGGGCAGCTCCACCGTGACCGGGCATGCGATCGGCGCGGATACCGTCGATCGTGATCAGCACCAGATCGCGATGGTTGCCGCCGCGATCGATCAAGCGTGGACCGTCGAGGGGGAGCTGATCGCGGAGGTCTTCGATGTCGGTGAGACTCTCGATGCCGAGCTTGCCGAGCCGCGACTCGGACCAGATCGCGATCGCGGTGCGCGGCTCGTGACGCAGCGCGCGCAAGCCGATCACGATCACCACGAGTGCCACGACGATCACGACACCGCCACCGATCGCACGTGCGATCCATGGCCCGCGCCAGGCCGCGTGGACGAGCGAGGTCGCGAGCACGCCAGCGACCGAGCCGAGGAGGAACCCGGGGGACAGCTCCGGGAGTCGGCGGGTGACGAGCAGGATCCAGATCAGATAGCCGGCGATGCACGCCGCGATCAGCGCACCGAGAAAGATCACCGGTGGGAGCAACAGCGAGCCGGGTAGGTGGCGTTGCCAGCGGCGATCGAGCCCGCGCGCGAGGATCGTGAACAGCTCCGCCGCGGGGCGCGACAGCGCGAGCAAGATGATCAGCGCGAGCACGGCGAGGATCGCGGAGAGGAAGCTGATCGCGTTGACCTTGAAGGCCGTCCACGACGCGAGCAACCAGGTGCCCTGAAACATTGCCCACGCGAGCCCGAGCAAGCCCAGCCACACCACCCCGACCCAGGCGGCGAGCCTCGGCATGCTGCCGCGCTCCTCGCGCAGCTCGGCGGCGAGCGTGTCGGGAACCCACGCCGCGTAGAGCCCACGGGCGAGCAGGGCGGCGATCAGCAGCACGGGAAGGGCGATCGGTGCGATCGCGGCGGTGCCGATCCAGGCGCGGTCGAGATCTCCGCGCACCTCGACGATACCGCCGACGGATGTACCCGCGAGCGCAGCGACGACGCTCGGTGCGAGCCACGCCAGGGCGGCGATAAGCTTCCCCTTGATCGTCACGTGCCCCGCGATAGTACGCGATGGTGCAAGTGGGCGCGCTTGCCCGGCATTCGTCGAACACAATTGGTGACAACTAAGTCGCGAGTCAGAGGTGTTGCACCTCCATGCTCGAGACCACCGTGATCCAGCAGCGTGTCGCCTCCTCGATCGCCTGGTGCCTGGTCGCAGGCTGCGTGCTGGTCTCGGGCGTGACCGGGATTCCTCAGCTCGCGATCGCGACCTGGGTCGTCGCACTCGGGGTGCTGCTGCTGACCAACCGGCGCTTCCACGCCATGAGCGAAGAGCAGCTCGTGCGCTCGCGTGCGTACCGCGCGGCGGCAGGCGGGTTGTTTGGTCTCGCGCTCGCGGGCTGCGTGATGGGCATGTTGCCGGGGGCCTCGGAGCGCGGTCAGTTGCTCGCGGTGTTCTTCGGCATCACCGCGATCTTGTCGTATCGCGCGCTCGTCGCGCGGGGACCGAAGCCGACGATCCTGTTGGTCGCGATCACGAGCTTCACGTGGGCGCCGGCCGCGATGATCCTGCTGATCACCTGCAAGTGCGGTCACCACGAGGCCAACGGGCTCGAGACCGCGAGCCACGCGTTGTTCGTCGGTGTGCTCGTCCTGACCAGTGCGCTGCTCGCGATCGCGCTGGTCGCATTTCGCCGCCGCAGCAGTGATCTGCCGGACATGCGCGTTCTCTGAGGTGGTTCACGAAGAGTGGTCCAATCAGCCTGTAGGTTCGACCTGTACGCCGTAATCTGACGGAGTGCGCCGTGACGATAACGGAGACCTCGTCGGCCAGGCCGACGGGAACCCGGAGTCAGGCTGTGATGATCCAGCGGGTGCAAGTCCCGTCTCGGTAGGCACCAGAGCGCCGAGTAGCAGGCCCGCAGTGATAGGGGAGACCCGAA
>JBBQJJ010000522.1:0-5659 GCA_038325805.1 Haliangiales bacterium | reverse complement strand
TTCGCAGGGACGCACGACATGATCGAGCCGCGCCTCTACGAGAAGGCGCGCCACAAGTTCACGAAGTCCTACGAGGTCGTGCAGGTGCCGGGCGGGCACTTCATGCACCGCGAGCATCCGGACGCGTTTCGTACCGAGCTCGTGCGCGTGCTCCGCGACAAGGCTACCCCCAGAGCTCACCTCGGTCCTCCAGGCTGAGCTCTGGAAGTAGGAGTTCGCGCGATCGCGCTCCCCGAATACAATCGACCGGGTGTTCCCGGCTCGAGGACGAGCCATCTCCATCATTCGCCTGGTCGAAGGATCGACACAGGCGAACGCTGGGTTAGTTCTTGAATTCTTCGTAGATCGGGAACTGCTTGCGATCGAACACGAACGTGCCTGCGGGCGCCGGCTTGTCGACGGCCACCGCGGTGAACTTCAACGTCTGGGTGTTGCCGCTGCTGTCGATGATCGACGTCTGGGTGACATGCTTGGTCGCGTCGAGCACGAGGATGATCTTCGCGTAGGCAGCCGACGGCGTTTTCGGCGTCAGCTCCAGTGCTCCGTTGCTCGCGAGCGAGACGTTGAAGTCGCGTGACAGCGTCCCCGCGCCGAGGAAGAACGCCACCAGGGACGGCAGCTCGCTATTCGCCGCCGCCTTCCGTCCGAACTTCATGTTCTGGTGATCGAGGAGCCACATCGTCTTGCCGTCGAACAGGTAGGTGGCCTTCGGCTTCGGGTTGGCCTTCTTCGGCTGCATGAACACGAACTTCAGCTTGTCGGGTTTCTCGACGAGGAACGTGCCGGTCGACGGCAGCGCTTGGCCGCTGATGACGTTCGTGACGGTCTGATCGAACGCGACGCTGAGGTGCTGAGGCTTCTTGTAGTTCGCCTCGACGTCGGTGAGCACCTGCAGTGCTGGAGACACCGGCTTCGCAGGCGCCTTGGAAGGCCCCGCATGCGCCGCGAGCGGCACCGTGGCGAGCGCGGCGATCAGTGCGAGGCGAATCATTTCTTCGGTGCGGGGAGCTTCGAGGACGGAGCCGTCGAAGCGCTGCCGCTACCGGCGCCCTGCGAGTCGGCGTCGACGACGCGGTAGTTCTTGACGCTCTTCTCGTCGAACTCGAACCACTTCGCTTCGATCGGCTTCTCGAAGTTCGGCGAGTAGAACCGGAAATGGTTGATGTTGTTCGACGAGTCGATGATCACCGACTGGGTGACTCGGAAGTCGGTCGGGTTGACCACGAGGATGAGGTTCTTGTACTGAGCGGACGGCTTCTTCGGCGTCAGCTTGAGGACGATCTCGTCCTTCGCGCCGTACTTGCTCGTGGTGTCGACTGCGGCGTTGAACTCGGTCTTGAGATCGCCCTTGCCGTAGAGGAACGACACCGCGACGGGCATCAGATCCTGCTTCAGGTTCTTCTTCACCACCTGCATGTTGTCGTGCTCGACGAGATACAGGTTGTCGCCGTTCGAGATGAAGCTCTTCTTGACCTGCGTCTTCTGCGCCTTCTTCTCGAGGTAATCCCAGCGCATCTTGCCCGGCTTCATGATCCAGACCGTGCCGTCGCTGGTCTTGGTGCTACCGAACGTGTCGTTGGTGACCGCCTGGCGGAACGACGCGGTGACCTGCTTGACGTTCGAGTAGAAGCCCTGGATCTTGTCGACGACGCCGTTGGCATCTGGCGCGGTGGCGCCGGGTGCAGCGACGAGCGGGATCGAAGGGACGATCGCCGGTTGCGTCGGGGCCTTCGCAGGGGTCGGCAAAAAGCCGAGGAACAGACGAAGCAGGATTTCGGGAGGGGTCATATCGGTCTCCAAACGAGCGCCAAACAAGCGCATGAAGCATAGACGCGCCGCGTGGTGGTGGGATTCATGCGTGTAAAGCCTCGACTCGATTGGTGGTAGCACGGGGCTGCCCCGGTTACCCTGTCAGGGTGAGACCGGCGTGGGTCCTCGGTGCATTCCTGGCGAGTTGCGGTGGTGGGACCACTGCACGCATGCCGGATCAACCTATCGGCAACAGCGCGAAGCTCGCGGATGAGGATCGCTTCGTGCCGAGCTACGGCAAGCAAGAGCTGTCGCGTGCGTTGATCGCCGAGCGCGGCGCCGAGGCGACAGGCGAACGGCAGGTCCGAGATCTCGAGGCGCTGGTCGCCGCAGGCTCGACGCAAGCGGGTGCGGATCGCTTGCGGGTAGCACTCACGGATCTCGCGGTGCGCCGCCGCTTCATCGCGACGCTCGAGGCCTGCGAGCAGCAGGGCCAATGGTGCCCGCCGCGACTCGACGATCCGCCGTGGAACTTCGACCCCGATCCGGATGCCGGCAAACCACCTCCACTCGACGCACCGCTGCGCTTCGACGCGGAGAGCTGGCGCGTGATCGCTGCCGAGCTGCATGGTCGTGCGTGTGCGTGCCGCACGGTGGGTTGCATCGCCAGCATGGACGTCGCGATCGAGGTGCTCGAGAAGCGACCGATGCCGGTCGTGCAGGGCGACGATGCGGCGAGCCTGTCGCTGACGCGTGGGCGCGAGTGCTTGTTTCGGTTGCGCGGCAAGAAGCCGGTGAAGCTGGCGCCGGTCCCGACGGAGAACTAGGTGTCGCATTCGATCGAGGCCGCGAAGTCGGGGCGAGCGAAGTGCGCCACCTGCAACGAGACGATCAGCAAAGGCGCGACGCGGGTGGCCGAGCTCTATCAAGACTCGACCCACGGCCGCCCGATGTACGACGAGCGCTATCGCGGCGACGGTAGCTACGCGCGGCAGCGCAGCGAGCACCGCGAGGCGATCCAGCGCTTTCACCATCTGCAATGCGCCGTCGATCACCATCCCGCCGTGGTCGCGACCGCACTCAAGCGCCCACACGATCCGGCGCTGATCGAGAATCGCAAGGAGCTCGACGAGCGGCTCTCGATCGCGCTCGAAGCGGAGCGCAAAGCGAGGGTGGCTGCAGCGACGGCGCGGATGGCTCCCCCGGTCGAGGCGGCTGCGGAGGATCCGAACCTGACGCCACTGCTCGAGCAACTCGCGGACGATCCGGAGAACGCCGAGCTGGTCGCGATCATCGGCGATCTCTACCAGGCCAGGAACGATCCACGCGGCGAGCTGATCGCGATCCAGCTCGGCCTCCGTATCGCGACGTACGCAGCTCCCGAGGTCGCGAACCCGAGAGGGCGGACGCGGGCCCAACCCGTCGAGGACATGACGACGAAGAACCTCGGGGCGCGCCGCGATCAGCTGATCACGCAGCTCACCCCGAAGCTGCCCGACAACGTCGATCTGTCGCTGTGGGGGCTCGGGTTCATCCGCCGCGTCGAGATCGGTCGTCGCACGGCAGCTGGCATCCAGGAGATCTCCGGGCTGTGGCGTCACGCGAGCCTGCGCGTGCTCTCGGAGCTGCGCCTCGAGCTGCCGGGATCCGTCGACGACGCCGCGACGATCGCGCACCTCGCGGAGCTGTTGCCGCGCTCGCTGCGCATCCTCGAGCTTGCTGGGAGCGCGACCGCAGCGGCGACGATCCAGCCGATCCTCGCCGCGCTGCCGAGGCTCGCCGACCTGACCTTTCTCGGACGCCTTCCCGATCCGTCACTGACCCATGCAGGACTCGCGTCGATCACGATCGCCGGACAGTCGAGCAACGTCGCGCCGAGCTCGGCCGTGGCCTTCCTGCGACCGGAACACTTGCCGGCGGTCCGCAGGCTCGTGCTGCGCGACTGGATGTTCGATCGCGATCCGCTCGCCGAGCTCGCGCGCTCGCAGTGGCTCGCGGTGATCGATCACCTGGTGATCGACAAACCGTACACGGAGCAGACCCAGCAGATGCCGCTCGCGTGGGCAGCAACGCTCGCCGAGGCGCTCGGCGACCGCAAACTGAAGCGGCTCGAGATCACGACCATGCCGATCCCTCTTCCCGTTCGCGCCGCACTGACACCGTTGTGCGACGAGCTGATCTGCCCCGCTCACGCCGTCGTGCTCGACGACGCGACGACGCACGTCATGCACGCGAACAAGCCCGAGTGGGGCCGCGGCAAGATCATCAAGCGCGCGAACGGCAAGCTCGAGGTCAAGTTCGGGAAGGAGGTCAAGGTCTTCAAGGCCGACGCCCCGTTCCTCGTCCCCGCGCCGGCGGACTGAGCGCACGCCTCGACGGTGATGGTCAGGGCGTGATCTCGAACAGGAACGACCGAGTCGTGGTGTTTGGTGCCACCGCATCGTCCGACGCGATCACGCTGAAGGTGCGTACGCCGATCGCCAGCGGGCCGAAGGTGACCGGCGAGCTACAGGTGGTCACGACCTCACCCGTGCTGAGCTCGCACCGCACCGAGGTCTGATTCGCGACCGTGAACTCGAACGTCGGCGTGGTGTCGGTTCCCGGCGTCGTCGGCGTCACGGTGATCGTCAGGTCTGGCGCGGTCGTGTCGACGATGAACTGCACGTCGGTGGTGGCGGTGTTGAGCGCCTGGTCGGTCGCGCGCACGTGATAGGTGTGCGAGCCGTCGGCAAGCGGAGTGCTCGCCGCGAAGCCGCTGGTGCACGCCGCGAAGGCGGCGGCATCGACCGCGCACTCGACGACGAGGTTGGTGGCGTCGTTTAGCGTGAACGACACGGCGGGCTGCTTGTTGTTGACGCGCGCGGGGATCAGCGGCGCGACGATCGCGATCGCAGGAGCTGCGCTGTCGATCTCGATCGTGCGCGAGGTGGAGCCGATGTTGGTGGCGGCATCCTCGGCCTCGAAGTCGAGGGTGTGCGTTCCGTCGGCGAGCGTGGGTGTAAACAGCGAGGCACAGGTCTCGAACGCACCGCCGTCGATCCTGCACCGCAGCGCGACCGGCACCGTCGTCGACGAGATCATGAACTCGGGTGTGGTGTCGGAGGTGAGCGTCGGTCCGGTGACCGTGAGATCGGGCGGCACCGTATCGACGACCCAGGCGTGAACGGTGGGGGCGCCCGCGGCATGCGTGACGTCGACGGCACGGACGGCGAACGAGTGCTCGCCGTCGAACACCGAGAACGACTGCGGCGAGGTGCACGCCGCTTGCGTGGCGCCGTCGAGCGAGCACGTGAACGTCAGCTCGCCCTCCGCCGAAAACACGAACTCCGCGACGGGCTCGCGGGTGACCGCGTCCGGCGCGGACTGGAACGCCACGTCGATGTCGCGCGCGTTCGGTCCTTCCGGGATGCTGCAGCCGACGAGCAAGACGGTCGAAATGGCGAGCCCGCGCATCCCGTCATCGTAGGTGATGGAAAGGCGGTTTCCCAGGGTAACAACGAGGCGACCGGCGAGGTCCGTCCGTCCTGACCCCTGACCCGACGCGTGCCACATCTGCAAACGCTGCATCGACGAGCCGGCGCTTCGACCGAGCCGTGGTAGCGCGGTACCGTCGCGGCATGAAATGCATGTTCTGCGGAACGGAGGGCCTCTCAGTCTGCGTCACCTGCTACCGCTCGACCGGCGTTCGCGAGATGCCACCCGCGCGACGTGAGGTAGCGCCATGCAAACGGTGCAATCACTCGAAGTTGATCCGCGTGATTCCTCGAGAGCTCTCGGTGGAAGCCACACGCGGTAGCCAGATCCAGGACGACAACGCTGCATCGTATGCGCCGATGTACGCGACCTATCCGGCCGTTCTAGGGATCAACTATAAGATCTTCGCTCCCAACGAGATCGTCGTCGAGCCACC
>JBBQJJ010000521.1:0-5671 GCA_038325805.1 Haliangiales bacterium | reverse complement strand
GGTGCGCGTCATCGACAGCTTCGCCTTCGTCCCGCGCTGCTGGCCCTCGGTGTCGAGCGCGACCAGGTTGACGCCGAACGGCATGCCGACGGCCTGCACGAACTCGTTCGCGTGCATGCCGAGATAGAACTGCGTCTTGTGCGCGGTGACGATCGCGGACTTGCCCATCGTCTGATCCGCGCTGTCGGTGACGTTCGCCGACAGGATGTAGTCGATCGGACCGGTGAACGCCTTCGCGGTATCGCGCGCCTCGATCACGAGGTGACCCTGCGCGTTCGTCTTGCCGGTGCCGTCCCCGATGAACTCCCCGTAGTCGTCTTCGGCCTCGTACCACCACCAGCTCTGCGGATTCGCCGAGAACGTGTACGCGTCGTAGCCCTTGAACTTGACGCGGTGGGCGCGCTTGCGCAGACCCCACTCGACGCTGGCCTCGGTCGCGGGTGAGCCCATCAGGTACTTCGCATCGAGCTCGAACCGCAGCTTCTCGCCGGGTTGCGGGTTCGCGGCCGCGCTCGCCACCTTGACTTCGAACGTCGCCGCGCGGAACTCCTCGACGGAGAACTTCTCGCGGAACGTCTGGTCCGCGACCTTCGCGCGTACGTAGTAGTCACCCACCGAGGCGTCCTCGGCGAGGTTCATGTCGAACGCGAAGCCGCCGAACGCCGACAGCTTCGCTTCCGTGGTCAGCACGGTCTGGCCGCGCGAGTCCTGGACTTCGATCTCCACCGGCACGCGCGGAGACGGTACAGAGGGAGCACGACCCGCCTTGATCTCGCGGGCGATGCCCTTGAAGTGGACGCCCTCACCCGGGCGATACAGGCCGCGATCGCTCTGGATGAAGCCGCGGATCTTGGTCGCGCCTCCGCGGCGATCCTCGGTGACACCGAAGTTCCACAGCTGGATGCCGTTCGCCCAGTTGCCGTCGACGACCGCGAGGTCCTTGCCGTTCTCGACCACCGCGATCAGCCGCTGGCTGCGATAGCTGTCCCACTCTTCAAACTCTGGCGTCTCCTCGTCGGTCGCCGACTGCTTCTTCAGCAGCGACGTGCCCGGAATCTTCACCAGGCCGTCCGCGCTCGTCACGCCGGTGTGCACCTGCTTGCCTTGCGGCGTGTACACGCTGACGGTCGCACCCGAGATCGGTGCGCCGGTGGCGAGCGAGGTCACCCACACCACGCCGCTCGACGTGCCGGCCTTGATCAGCACGCCCATGTCGGTGACGTTCGCGAGCACGCGATTGCGGCGCGGGTTCAACCAGCCGCGATTCGTATCGGGCGTGATCTCGTCGGAGCGCACCTCGGCGAGATAGACGCCGCGCGCGTTGGCCTGGGCCCCGCAGTTTTGCCCGAGATCAAGCTCGTCCATCTTCCACTTGTTCTTCGTGGTCGGCTTGAACGGCGTCGTCTTCGGCGCGAGCTTGATCGCCTTCCAGTCGATCGCCTTGGTGTCGTTGTTGCCGCCCCACGGGTCGTAGTTCATGTCCGTCGTCAGCACCTGGACGAGGCGCTCCTTCGGGACCTGCGCACACTCGACCTCGTACTTGCCGATGCTGCGCGTCCACACCGGGTAACCCTTCGCACTCGCCTCGAGCGCGAAGATGCCGCGCTCCATCGAGATCCGCGGGCGCGCATCGCCGGTCTTGAACTCGACCGTCTTCGCCGTCGCGAGCGACTGGCCGAACGTGTCGGTCAAGCCGTCGACGGTGAGCTTGTACTTGGTCTGCGTGTCGAGGTCGGTCGTCACGTGGTACTCGCGGCCGTCGTCACCGAGATAGCCCGCCGACAGGTTCGCGATCGGCGGCTCGCTCTTGATCGCCTTGCGGACCGCATCGAGCGTGACCGGCGTCGAGAACGTGAAGCTCAGCGCGACTTCATCCGCAGCCACGTCGTCGCTGTCGGGCGTGGCGGCCGTGACTTCGAGCGCCGGCCGCACGCCGAGTGGAAGGGTGTACGTGGTTGCGAGAGGAAGGTTGCCACCCGCACCCGTCAACCCCTCACACGTCAGCGTGTACGCGCCGCCGCGCTCGAGCGGCTTCACCGGGGTGACCTTGACGTTCTGCGCGGGTGCGCCGGGCATGCCGACGAGGCCGACGTCATCCTTGCCGCCGTTGCGCGCCAGCTTGCAGTGCGACGCCACCTCGATCGCCGTCACCGGCACGTTGAACGCGAGCGGCAGTTCACCGTCGGGCGAGATCATCTCCGGATCAGCACCCGCCACACCCTCGACCGCGATCGGGCGGTGGGTGAAGGTCAGCTCGAAGTTCTTCGTCCGCTTCGCGAGCTCGCCTTGCAGCGCGACCGTGTACTTGGTCGACGGCGTCAGCTTTTCCGACGGATCGATCACGAGTGTGCGCTGGTCCTGCCAGAACCCTTTCCACGCAAACGCGGGCGATACAGAGACCAGCGTCTGGTCGGCACTCTTGCCGACCAGCGCTTCCTCGATGACCGGTTCGTCGAACCGGATAACGATGGTCTCGGCCTTGTCGATCACACCGGAGGGCGCGAACGACATCACCTGCAGCTCGCGCGATCGCGGACTCGTCCCACCACCACACGACAGCGC
The DNA here is from genome assembly GCA_038325805.1 of Haliangiales bacterium. GTDB lineage: Bacteria > Myxococcota_A > Polyangia > Haliangiales > Haliangiaceae > JABFXX01. The sequence continues at coordinate 3,109 of JBBQJJ010000521.1, read as the reverse complement.
CACCACCACCGACGTCAGAGACAGCGAGCACGCGAGTACGTGGCGTAGGTTCATGGGTGGCGCTTCTGCATCGGGCAGGCCGCCCAACGAGCCCGTCATCCCGCGCGGTTGCGCGTGCAGTGGGCAACGAGACACATCGCGAACACAAAAGTGGTTCGCAATCACTCGTTGGCGGTCAGCGTTTCTTCGGCGCCTTCTTGGTCTTCTGCTTCGCCTGCGCCTTCTTCGGTGCCTTCGCCTTCGCACGCCGCCCCCGCGCCGCTGCGAGCTCCGCGACGAGGGCAGGCTTCGTCGGTGTCGGGATCCGCGCGAGCTCGGCGTCGGGGAGCCCGTCGAGCACGCGTTCGCTGCGAGGGTTGGCCAGCTCCCACGGGTCCGTCGTGTTCGCGCGAACAAGGCGCTTCTTGAGCCCGTCCTCGATCCTCGTCAGGTTCGTGCTCGCCGGGTTGTGCAGGAGCTCGTGGATGAACACGCCCGTCATCATCCTGGTCAACCGCACCGTCCTCACCGTTGCCCACTGCGGTGCGATCGCGGCGGTGTGTCGCTCGTCCGCGCTGGTGAACGTCTTCGACTTGGCGCACGTCACGGTGTGCGGGAAGCCGTCGACGAGCTCGATCGTCTCGCGCGCCGCGACGTTGGCGATGTCGCCGACGATGTCGCGCGCGTGCTGCTTGAAGAGCTGCTTGATCCGCTCCGCGTGGCGCTTCGGGTCAGCGAGCTGGAGCGAGATCAACTCGCCCCACACGTGTTGATCCTGGAGCAGCTGATCGGCGAGCACGCCGCGTAGCGCACGGTCGTCGGGATGCTTGTAGACCTGCGCGACCAGCGCCTGCGCCTGCTTGCCGAGCTCGCCACCGCGCAGCTTGGGACTCGCGGTTCCAGTCGTCGACGGCTTCTTGGCTGGGACCTTCATCTTGACCACATCACCACTCGCCTTGGTCGCCGCGGGCGCGGCACCGCGTAGCAACGCGACATCGCCGTCGGCGAGCACGCGCGGCGTCTGCAGGGACATCCCGAGCTTGTCGAGGGGTGCGGTGATGCCCTTGCCGTCGGCCAGGCGAAGCTCGCGAAGCGGCTTGTCGATCAAGCCAAGCGGCGTGCGGTTCGGCGCACTGATCAGGGCGTCACCCTTGCGCTTCGGCTGGTCGAGGATCGCCACCAGCAACAGCCCCTTGGGGCGCACGGTGACGAGGAAGATCGAGTCGCCGTTGCCGAGCTGCGCGAAGGCGGTGTGTTTGCTCGCGTAGCGATCGAGCGACACCACATCGCCGAGCATGTACGGGCCATACCCGCTGCGGCGGTCGCGCTGGAGCTGCTCGAACACGGACTTGCTGATCAGCGCCAGGACACTAGCCATCCCCCGACTATCGCCGGAGGTCGATGCAACGCGCGGTAATGGCTGCGCTTATCGGCCGACAGAAGGAAATCCGAGATCGGCTAGATCGACCCCGTCGACCGGGCGTGTAACGTCCTCACGGCATGCTGCGCCTCGTGATCGCCAGTTGCGTGCTCGCCTCTCTCGGGGTGGCGCATGCCGGCGAGATGCCTCGGGTGATCGGCATGTACACGCCGTCGAACACCCAGCTCGCGCTGGTCGACAGCAAGATCGAGATCATTGTTCGCGGACCGATCGTCGAGGCGGTCGTCACCCAGAAGTTCGTCAACAAGACCGACCGCGCGACCGAGGCGACGTACGTGTTCCCGCTGCCGGTCGATGCCGCCGTGTCGGCGATGTCGATCGAGGCAGGCACCAAGAAGATCCACGCAAAGGTCGAGCGCCGCGAGCAAGCGCAGCAGCGCTACGAAGCCGCGGTGCGCGCGGGTGTGGTCGGTGCGCTGCTCGATCAAGAGCGCTCCGACGTGTTCACCCAGACCGTCGCCGCCATCCCCGCGAAGGGCACCGTCGCGATCACGCTGCGGTTCGATACCGTCGCGCGGTTTCAGGACGGCACGTGGGAGCTCGCGCTGCCGCTCGTCGTCGCGCCGCGCTACGTGCCCGGCGCGGCCACCAATCGACCGACCACCGGTACCGGCCGGGCCCCCGATACCAATCGCGCTCCCGATGCCTCGCGGATCACGCCCGGTGGATCTCCCGGTGCGGGCGGCGCGACGACCGTCATCCTGTCGTTCACCGACAAGGTCACCGATCTGACGAGCCCGACGCACGAGCTCAAGGTCGGCGCGACGGAGTCGACGTTGGTCGATCCGAAAACCGATCACGACGCGATCATCCGCTGGAAGACCACCGCATCGGCGGGTGGCTGGGTCGAGTCGGCGACCGATGGCGGCTACGCGGCGATCGTCGTCGAGGCACCGGCGGCGGCTCCGCGTCGCGGCACGCTGCGGTGGACGCTGATGCTCGATCGCTCGGCGGCGTCGCGCGGGGACGCCGAGGCATCGGCGCGTCCGTTGGTGCGCGGCTTGTTCGCGGCGATGACGGGGAGCGATCGCGTGGCCGTCACCGGGAGCGATCAGATCGCGTGGGGGCTCGGCACGGATGTCGGGCGCACCGTCGAAGATCGGTGGAGCAGCAACGCGGGCGCGTTCGATCTGACGCGCGTACTCGCGCAGACGAGGCCCGAGGGCATGCCGGTGCTGCTGATCAGCGGCGGGCTCGTTGCAGATGATCGCGCGGCGATCGCGGCGGCGGTCAAGCTCGGCGTGCCGGTGCACGTGATCGGCGTCGGTCCCGCTCCGGCGCGCGGCGTGCTCGCGCAGATCGCGGCCTCTACCGGCGGCACCGTGCGCTACGCGATCGCGGGCGACGATCTCGCGGCACTCGCGAAGGCCACGCTCTCGGATCTCGCGACCACGCCGGCGCCGCTTAGCGTCACCTGGGGAACCCTGCAAGCCAGCGATGTGGTCCCCGGGACGCTGCCGCGGCTCGGTGCCGGTCAGGCGATCGTCGTCCTCGCACGCGTCCGGAGAGCGGTTGCGGCGAATGGCCGCGCGCGCGGTGAGTTGTTCGCGATCGATGCGCTGCCCCCAAGCAAGCCGCTCGACGGTGCGACGACGCCGATGGGTCCACTCGCGCGGCGTTGGGCACGCACCCGCCTCGACGAATTGATCGCGTCACGCGCCACCGGTGAGGTCGTCGCCGCGCACGCCA
>JBBQJJ010000520.1:0-5672 GCA_038325805.1 Haliangiales bacterium | reverse complement strand
CGAACTACTGGATCGGTTTCGGCCTCGATATCGCCCTCGGCGTCGCGCTGGTGATCTTCGGGATCGCGACCCACGAAGGCTTCGCGGTCTCGATCGTCGCCGCCGGCCTGACGGGCTGGGCAACCTTCACCTTCACCGAGTACGGGATCCATCGCTGGGGCTACCACGGCCCGGACTCCGCCCTCAGCCGCGTCCACGAGTTCCATCACGCCGACCCGCACGCGATGGTGGGGGTGCCGCTGGTCTACCCGCTGATGATCGCCGGCATCCTGATCTTCCTCGCGCAGCTGTTCGCCCCGATCGCGCTGGTCGCCGTGTACGGCGGCACCATCTTCCTCGTCTACGAGGCGCAGACGCTCGCCCACGCGATCTCTCACAAGTGGGTGCGGCTCCGGACCCGCGGCCTGGTCAAGCGGTTGTGCCGCAACCACATGATCCACCACGCCGGCGAAGGCAACGTGAACTTCGGGATGTCGACGGCGTTCTGGGATCATCTGCTCGGCACGTACTCACCGCGGGTCCGGCACAACAGCGGTCACGCGCGCAGCGTTCGCGCGTTGCACGTGCGGACGCGGCGGCGGCGCAGGCAACGATGGACGCAGCGGAGGTACCTGCCGGCGTCAGACCTGATGACGGTCACTGTCCATCGTCATTGAGCAGGCGGTGGCATCGGCATCGGCGTGCGCGGCTTGCGCGCGAACACCGTCGCCCATTCGACGCGCCCGGTGACCTGCATCAGCACGAACAGCGTGATCACGGCGCCCGCGGTCACCGTCAACCCGGTGTAGCCCTCGAAGAAGAACGCATAGCTGAACAGCACGAGGAACACGGTCTGTGCGATCGCCGCCTCGACGACCACGAATAACCGGCCCGCGACCAGGCGCAGGTACGAGATCACGAGACCGATACTGACCAGCGCGGCGAGCCCGAACGCGATGGTGACGTCGATGTGATCGACCAGGTACGCGAACAACAGGTGGAACGCGAAGAAGCCGGCCGCGAGGAAGAAGTAGTTCATCGGGTGCAGCGACCGGCCGCGCAGCACGCCGAGGATCACCATCACGGTGAAGAAGAACAGCAGCCCGACGGGAGCGAAGAACGAGATCCGCGCCGCGAGCGGGCCGGGGTTGGTCTTGGCCGGCAGATCGATCGCGATATCGTGGCCGGCGACCAGGCTGTCGAACTTCCAGGTCGACGTGCCGTCGGCGCGCGTGGTGGGTGACATCGAGCCCGCGGGGAAGTCGATCGCGGCGTCGCCGGTGTGCGCGATCAGCTCGAAGTCGGTGATCTGCGAGACGCCCGTGCCGAACCCGTAGTGCCAGACGTCGAGGCCCCGCGACTGGTACGCGACCTCGATCGGCGCACTGGCACCGGGCGCGAGCTCGATCGTGGTCACCACGCCCGCGAGGTCAGTAGCGCGCGCGGGCTTGCCGGCGACGACGAACTTGAAGCCATCGTAGATCGCCTCGCTCGACGGGAACGCGAAGTTGATGAACAGCGTGCGGGGCTCGGTGGTCGAGTTCACGACCGCGTACTGGGCGGCGAATGCGACCGCGTAGGTGTCGTACCAGAGCAGTCCCTTGCGGCGCTGATCGAGGTCGATCGCGACGTCGATCCGGCTGCGCGTCAGTGGAACGGGGAGCTTGTCGACCACCTGCTCGGTGATCGTCTTCGTCACCAGCTTCCCGCTGGTGTCGGTCTCCTGCACGTCGCGCGAGATCGTGCGCGACACCTCGTACCAGACGGTAGGTGCTTGCTGGACGTGCTTGCCGCCCCACAGCTTCTGGACCTCCTGCTCGAGGCGGTAGTCGAACTGATCGGTTCGATCGACGACGGTCGCGCCGAGGATGACCCAGCCGATGGTGGTGCAGAAGAAGATGATGCCGATACCGAAGATCCGCCACAACGTCATGCCCCTTCAAGGCGGCTGGAGCACCGCGATGTTCCGTCTCGGCGAAGACTTCAACAGTGTGGAGAGTTGATGGAGGCCAGGCCGTGTCTCGCCGAAGTAGTCGTGGACCACGGGTCCAGGTGGACCTGACGGTGGACCAGGTCCACGTGCCGTGCGGCCGGATCGAGTGGTTCTACTCGGTTACCAAGTGGCGCGATGGTTGCTGACCCCGTTCGCCATGAAGCTTCGTACGCTCGCGTTTCTTTCCCTGCTGATCCCGACGACCGCGATCGCCGACAAGAAGATCGAAGACCTCCCGAAAGCCGACCCCAAGGCACCGCTGTCCTCGTGGACGCCCGTGCAGCAATGGCGGGAAGGCGAGGGGACGTCGAGCAGCGATTCTCCCGGGTTCTTCCTGATGGCCGACGAGCTCGGACCCAAGCTCTCCGAGCTCGGGCGGGTCCGCTTGATCCAGAACTGCCTTCGCCATCCCGAGAAGTTCGAGGAGGGCATGCTGTGGTGGGCGATCTGTCGCCAGGACGTCAACGCGCTCGATCTCAAGAAGCTCGAGGCCGAGCTGAGTGCTGCGGGCATCGCGGGTGCCGAGCACAAGAGCGTGGTCGACGAGGTCAACGAGATCGTGAGGAGGGCGAGGCTGACCGGCGATCCGATCGACGCGCTCGCGAAGACCGAGCCCGGCGTCCAGCAGATCCTCAAGCTCGGCGAGGACGCACGCACCGAGTGGGCAGCGTTCGCGACGAAGAACAAGGCCGTGGTCGATCGCTACCTCGCGCTCAAGGACGCCGTGCGAACCGCGCGTGGCGACGCCAAGGACTTCGCCGGCTGCTACGAGGCGACGCAACCCGCGTTCGCCAAGGTGCTCAAAGCCGCGCTGCCGAAGATTCCGTACGACTTCACGGCCGACGCGATGGACGGCTACACCGCCGGCTATCTGTTCTTCATCCCGGCGGCGAAGGAGACCTATCTCGCGGAGGTGTCGTACGCCGCGTGCTTGTGGAGCATCCACGACAGCGCCGGCCTGTTCTATCGCGTCGCCGCCAGCCAGGCCGCAGACCGCGTGATGGCAGGTCCGCGCACCGTCGCGCTCGCGAAGCTCCTCGACGAGACGTTCAAGCCCAAGTTCGCTGATCGCTCGTTGTCGTGGAACCGTCGCGACAGCGCGCACGCAGGCCCAAAGGTCTCCGCCCCGGGTGGCCACTACGACAAGGACCTCGTCAACGGCGAGGCCGTGATCGAGAAGCTGATACCCGCCGGCGAGCTCACGAAGTTCAAGTTCAAGGGCGCGACGATCGAGCGCTGTATCCAGTATGCACAGGACGCAGCGAAGACGTGTCTGAAGCGCGGCGTCCTTCCCGACGACCTCGCCGAAGGGATGGCGCCCACCAAGTTCCTCGCCGGCGTGAAGCCGGGCCTGAGCGTCGCCCTCAAGTTCGGGTTCCCCGAAGCCGTGTGGAACGCGAAGACCAAGAAGCTGATCTCGATCCTCACGATCCCCGTCAACTAAGGAGACCGATATGACAAGGAACCTCATGTTTCTGCTGCTCGCGATCACGGCGTGCAAGAAGTCCGAGAACAAGACCGGCGAGACCAACGCCGATCCCAAGGTGACGGAGACCAAAGCCGACACGAAGGCCGAGCCCAAGGCCGCGGCGAGCTCCAACGGCAAGTGCGCCGATGGTTTCAGCTACAACTCGATGGGCACGTTCTGCATCAAGCTGCCGCCGGCGTACGCCGGGAAGGTCGACGCCGAAGGTCGCGAGTCCGGCAACGGCACCGCGAAGCAGTACGGCTGGGCCGGCGGCGACTCGGGAAGCGACTACGGAATCACGGTGATGGTCTCGCCGATGAACGAGTACTGGGCCGACAGCCTCGAGCGCGTGGCGCAGCCGCCGTATCAGGGCAAGCTGACTGCACAGGGCAAGCTCGATGGTGGTGGCGCGTGGGCCACGGGGGAGGACAGTGCGCCGCCGGCCGGCAAGAACCAGCGGCACTGGATCCATACGGTGGCCAAGAGCGACAAGCTCAAGCTGACGTGCGAGATCACGCGTGCGAGCGGCACGGGGAAGCCGTCCGAGGAGGAGGTCTTCGAGACCTGCAAGTCGATCACGTTCGCGAAGTGAGGGTGGGCCCAGTTGTGTGCGTGACCACAACAAACCTGGACTGATCTCGTCGCGGGACCTTGTCGCGGCTGATGTCGGGCATCACGCCACGGACCAGCAGATCCGACACACGGGACCTTCCGTGGATCTCGAACAGCGTGCACGTGATCCGACAGGGCGATCAGGGCGACCCTCTCGGCAGATCGCCGCCGACCCGTGACCCCACACGCGGCACGCGGCGAGATCGATCGTGGTGCCGGGAGCAGGGTCATCCTCGACGCAGGGCATCGAGATCGATCTGGAAGCGGTTCGCGAGCCGGCGCACGTGTGAACGCGAGGTCTCGAGCTCGCGCGCGATCGCACTCGCGTTGCCCTGATGCTTCCTCGCCACGGTGAGGAAGTTCTCCTTCGACTGCGGCTCTGCCTCGCGCGCCGGAGGCGGTGCGGTCGCCGCCGATTCGAGCAGGATGTGTTTGGCGTCGATCAGCGGGCTGCCGGCGAGCAACACGGCGCGCGCGATCACGAGGCGAAGCTCGCGCACGTTGCCGGGCCAGTCGTACGCGGTGATCGTGGAGAGCGCGGCGACCGTGAAGCGCGGCATCGCGAGACCTGCTTCGCGCGCGGACTCGGCGAGGAACTCGTGCGCGAGATCGGGGATCGCAGCCCGGCGCTCGCGCAGCGGCAACAGCTCGAGCGTGATGCCGTTGAGGCGGAAGTAGAGATCCTCGCGAAACTCGTTGCGAGCGACGAGCTCGGGGAGCGACCGGTGGCTCGCCGCGATGATCCGGGCCGTCAACTCGATCGGCTGCACGCCACCGACGCGGAAGACCTTCCTCGCCTCCAGCGCCCGCAGCAGCTTGCCCTGGAGCTCGAGCGGGAGGTCACCGATCTCGTCGAGGAGCACCGTGCCCTTGCCAGCGACCTCGAGGAGACCGGGCTTCATCTGGGTGGCGCCGGTGAAGGCGCCGCGCTCGTAGCCGAACAGCTCGCTCTCGAGCAGCGTGCCAGTGAGCGCCGCGCAGTTGATCGCGACGAGCTCGCCGGGCCGCCCGGAGAGCGTGTGGATCGTGCGCGCGAGGACCTCCTTACCGGTGCCGGTCTCGCCGCGGATCAGCACGCCGACGCCATGGCGCGCGATGCGCTCGAGCAGCTCGGTCTTGCCGGCTCCGCTCGGGTCGCGCACGATCACGGCGGCGCGATGCGCTGCCTCCTCGCTGACCGCGGCACGCGCGGCAAGGACGATCAACGTGTAGGGCCCGAGGCGAAGACTGTCGCCGATCGGCAACCGCGCGGATTGGTTGGGCTCGAGCTTGACCCCTCCGACCTTGATCCCGTTGGTGCTACCGATGTCCTCGATGCGTACCTCGCCGCGATCGACGAGCAAGCGTGCGTGGCGCCGCGAGATCCGCGAATCGATCAACGGTAGGTCACAGTCCGGATCGCGACCGAGCACGAGCTCGCCCTTCACCGGCAGCGGGCGCGTGGTCATCTGATCGTCGCCCACCACGAGGACGTAGAGGTTGGCGCTGTGAACGCCGCCACCGGTGCTCGGGTCGGCGACGGTGGACGGTTGGTCCCGGGACTGCACGCGGCCCTAGTATACGGATTCTACGGATCCACGTCGGATCGCAGCGACGCTAGCTGGCTGCTGAGAAACGCGA
>JBBQJJ010000519.1:0-5731 GCA_038325805.1 Haliangiales bacterium | reverse complement strand
CCACGTCGTGATCGTGTTCTATCGCGGCTTCTGGTGACCCTGGTGCAAGCACCAGCTCGGTGAGCTGGCCCGGGTCGCGAAGACAGGCGCGTTTCGCCAGCGTGGCGTGACGCTGGTCGCGGTGTCGCGCGACGACACCTCCGACTCGCGGAGCTTCGCGCGCGACTACGGCATCGACTATCCGCTGATCAGCGATCGCGACGGCTCGATCTCTCGCGCGCTCGTCGGCATCGATACAAATGATCACTCGATCCCCGGTGTCGTCGTGATCAGGCGCGACGGCGCGATCGCGTTTCGTCAGATCGCGAGCTCGAAGGACGATCGGCTGACCGCGCGCGAGTTGCTCGAGGCGATCGATCGCAGCCTCGGCACGGCGGGCGAGTTGGTCGACAACATGCAGCCCGCGTTCTACCGCGCGCAGCTTCGCGGCGAGGTTGGTGGTGCGCGGATCCGCGTCGGAGGCCAGTGGGACACCACGCTGATCACCCAGGTCTCGATCAGCGTGCCGCTGAACCGCTATCTGATCGCCGGGACCGGACTCGCGACGAGCGACACGACGGCGAGTCTGCGCGGCTCGCTCGGCGTCCGGCTGCCCCTCGTCGCGGATATCGCGGCGCTCCAGCTGTCGGCGGAGACTGGCTTGCCGATCACCGCGCCGGGCATCTACGCCGGGATCCGCGGAGGCTTGTGGTACGCGCACACGCCGCGCTGGGCGTTCAACCTCGAAGCGGCGATCGGTGTCTACGACGCAGGGGCCGGCGATCAACAACCCGGCTGGGCGACCACGTTCGGTGTCGCACGCCTGCTCGGCCGCTAGGAGTCTCGACGCGAGTCGCTACTGCGCGATCACGCCGAAGCTGATCATCAGCGCGACCGCGATGCCCATCAGCGACTCGCCGGCGATCAGCCCCGACGCGATCGGCACCACATGCACGCCGTGTCCTCGGCGGTTCATCACCTCGCCGATCGCGGCGCCGATGAACATCACGATCGCGTTCGCGCCGGGGATCACCATCGCGATGCCGAGGCCGTTCGCCGACGGGATGAATGGTTTCATTCGCTTCGGTGCGTACTTCTCGACGATCGCGAGCACGGTGCCGATCACGAGGCCGACCACCATCGCCACCTTCACCGACGGCTGCAGCGAGCCGAGCCCGTTGACGAACGCACGCGACACGCCCTCCCACACCAGACAGGACGGTGCCGGCCACTCGCTATCACCGAGCACCGACGCGTCGGGGATGATGATCCGAAAGGCGGGCACGATGAACATCGCACCGGCGACCACGCCGAACAGCTGCGCGTAGACCTGGTGCCGCGGCTTCGCGCCGAGCAGCCAGCCGGTCTTCATCGTCGTCAGCAGATCGGCGGCGTGCAGGCCGATGCCGCCGGTGACGTTCGCCGACATGATGTTGCCCGTCAGGTTGCCGGGCGTGAGGCCGCCGAACACCATCTGGGTGACGGGGCCGAGCGCCTTGGTCGGCGTGATGTCGGTCTCGCCGGTGACGCGCGAGGCGACGAACCCCATCAGGATCGCGAGGAACGCCGCGATCACGCCGGCCCACGCCGGGATCCCGAAGATCCACGCCATCAGGAAGACGACGATGGGCGTCAGCACCAGGAACCCGATGGGGAACCACGATTCTGGAACTTCGACGTGCTCGATCTCGAGCGGGGCATTGGCGTCGCGGGCGATCGTCGCGAGCGGGACCTTGTCGCCGGCCGATGGCCTCCGACGGAACAGCTTGCCGACGCCCGAGAACGAGCGACCGAGCGCGCGCCAGTCGAGGGCGAACGACGTCAACCCGGCACTGACGAGGATCGCGGCGCCGGGCCACAGCGTCCATTGCACGATCGTCTTGTAGTTGCTCTTGCCGTCGACGAGCGCCGCGACGTAGCCCTGCTCGACGAGCCATGGCGCGAGCACCGCGTAGGTGATGATCGAGCCGAGCAGCAGCGACCAACCGGTGCGGAAGCTCATCAGGGCACCGGCACCGAGCAGCACGACCTCGACGTTGATGTAGAGCGTCCACGACAGCATCGCGTAGCCGCCGAACTCGAACGGGAAGTCGATGTGCTCGGGGAGGATCTTGAACACGCTGACGCCGGTCTTGATCGCGACGCCGATCACGAAGGCGATCCCGAGCGCCTTGAGGGCGGTCCTCGCCTTGCCGCCATCGCCCGCGTTGTGCATCGAGCGAATGGTCTCGGCGGTCGCGGTGCCGGTCGGAAACGCGAGCCCCTCCTGGTTGATCAACTGGCGCTTGATCGGAATCGCGACGAACACTCCCATCGCGGCGATCACCGCGAACCAGATCATCATCTGCCCGACCCCCGGACCCTCGGCCGGCGCGCGGGACAACAGGAACGTCCCCTCGAGCGCATCCCACAGATGCGGCACCAACATCGGCGGCGTCAGCACCATGAGCAGGGCGCCGTACGCGGCCATGTTGCCGCCCGCGGTCATGTACCCGGCGCCCGACGCGACGGTGGTCAGCGCGTTGTTCTCGAGTGCGCCGAGCGGCTTGGTCAGCCGAGCCGCCGAGGTCACCTGGAACAGGCCGAACGCGAGGATGCAGGCGGTCAGGGTTACCCCGAGAGACCACCCGGTCTTGAAGAACACGTAGAGGTTCGACAGGCACATCACCGCGCCGATCAGCACCCCAGCGATCACCGCTCGAACTGTGAGGTTTGCCTCGTTCGGCTGATAAACCTCGCGCAGCCAGCGAGCTTCCGGGTCTTCGGTCGCAGCGGTTGCCGGATCGACCTCGACTCGCAACGTATCGGAGGTAGGCGTCTGTGCCATTTAGCTGCGCGAGGTTAGCCCGATGTCAGAGGTTTCGTGCAAGCTTCCGCCCCTCATGGAGACCAACCAGATGACCGACACCGAAACCGAGACCCCGACCAGCACCGATTCCGCAGTCGCCCGTTTTGCGGAGCTCCAGGCCCTGGTTGCCGGTATGGAGGCCGATTTCGTCAAGTTCTACAGCGGTGGCAACAAGGCCGCCGGCACCCGCGTTCGCAACGCGATGCAGGAGCTCAAGACGTTCGCGCAGACCGTTCGCAACGAGGTGTCCGCGATCAAGAACGAGGGCGGCACCAAGACTGAAGGTTCTTCGTCGGACTCTGACGCGTAACTAAAGGAGGGTGGCTGCTCGATCGCAGTCGTCCGCCCACAGCTTCGCCTCCGGCGTGTTCGCACGCCTGAATGCATCGGCTGCCTTCTTGAAGGCGGTCTTTGCGGCGGCTGGATCCGTTGCCCTCGCGGCGACGTGGTCCTTGAACAGCACGCCGAGGTTGAAGTGCGCCTCTGCGCGCGCAGGATCGAGCTTGCTCGCCTCCAGGTAGCGCGCCTCGGCATCGGCGAGCTTGCCGAGACCGCGTGCGGCCACGCCACGGGCGATCAGCACCTCGTAGCTGGGGGTCGCCTGCGCGAGCGACTTCGTTGCCTCGTCGTAGCGACCGAGCGCGAGCTGGTGAAGCGCGAGAGCGAGCCGGATCTCGGGGACTTGCCACGTCGCAGTGCTCGCCCGTTCGAGCCGCGACACCCCCTCGGTCTCGCTCAGCGCGGCGTACAGGAGCTGGGTGTGGGGTGCGGTGTCGAGCTTGTCTGCGCGGTCGGCGAGGTACTTCGCCACCGCCGGTTTGCCGTCGAGCATCGCGAGGATGCCGAGCTGCACGTAGGGCAGGGCGTTGTCGCCGCGAGCGAGGCCGGCGGCGGTCTTCGCGTGGAGCTCGATCTTCTGCGCGAGCTTGCCGCGGTTCGGCGCGGTGGCCGTGCGGTAGTCGCGGAGCGCGAGCGTGGCGAGGCCGAGGTGCGCCGCGAACAGCTTCTCGTCGATGAGGAGTGCGGCGGTCCATCGCGCCTTCGCGACGTCGAGATTGCCCGCGCGCATCGCGATCTCGCCCAGGTTCGAGATCGACGTGCCGTGTTTCGGATCGATCACGAGGGCCGCTTCGTACGCGGCCTTTGCCTTCGCGGTTGCCTCGCGCTGGCAGCGACCGTACGTCAGGCCCGCCATGAACCACGCATCGGCGGACTTGGTCTGCTTCGCGATGCCTTCGAACTTCACCGCGAGCGGTAGGCACTTGTCGTTGGGGATCGGCGTCGGACCGTAGACCGCCCAGAACTGCTCGACGGCCTCGCGGAACGGTACCGGCAGCGAGGCAGACCTGCGCACCGGTTCCTCGTCGAACACCGGCAAGGCGAGCGGAGCTTCGGGCAGGCGCTCCGTGGTGAGCGGCGACGTCGTCGGACCGAGCGCGGCGCGCTCGCGAGCACAGGCACGCGTGCTCGCGTCGCGGATGCCGAGCTGTGACGACTTCGCGAGGCAGACGTCGTAGCCCGTGATCGCCTGCTTGAAGAGCGGCTCGGCCGTCTCGAGCAGCTTGTCGCAGAACGCCTCGACCTTCTCCTTGGCAAATTCACCGGTGCGGACGTCCTTCGGGATCTCGCCATGCTCGAGCTCGGTCGCGAACGAGTGCGGCAGGAAGCCGAGGCGCTGGGTCGCCGCGATCGCGGTGGACGCATCCTTGAGCGACAGGATCGCCGTGTACTCCCGCTGCGCGTCGGCGCCGAGCTTCGTGCGCGTCTGCACGAAGTCGTTGAACTTCTTCAGGCTCGCTTCCTTCGCCCGCGTGCGCTCGGGAGAGAAGTCGAGACCCGTCGGGAACCGTACCGCGGCGTACGCCTCGAGCGTCTGATCAGCGAGCAGCAGCTTCGCGCGCGCGTGGAAGTACTGCGTGGTCGCGGCCGGGGATTGCTCGACGAGCTTGACGGTCTGGTGCAGGAGCTTTGTCGCCTCGTCGACGAGCTTGTTGTCGCGCGGCAGCACCGCGAGCGTGAGGCTGGTCGGCGGGCCGCAGCGCGTGGACATCGGCGTGGCCTTCGGCGGCTTCTGCGCGATCGGCAGCACGCGACCGCGCTCGAACTTGAGGCACAAGCCATCGCTGCCGGGAACGGCGCACGATCGCTTCCACACCGATTCGGCGAGCTCGAGCGTTGCCCGCACGCGCAGGTCGCGCTCGGCGCGCGGGAACTGGCGGAGAAACTCGCGCAGGTGTGCCTCGAGCTCCGCGGCGCTCTTGCGCCGGTAGACCTCGGTCATCCCGTACATCGCTTCGGCGGCGGTCTTCGGATCCTTCGCGCCGTACAGCTTGAGGAAGTAACGCGTGTCCTCGATGGTCTTCGCGTCGTCGCCGTACGCCTTGCGGATCGCGACCGCCTCCGAGAGCGCGTCTTTCGCATCCTTCTCGCCGGCGTACTGCTTCGCGTAGCGTTCGAGCAGGACCGCCGCCTGCGGGAACATCGCGAGGCGGTCGTAGAGATTCGCGAGACGCGCGATCGCCTTCGAGCGCAGCCGGGAGCTCGGGAAGTCCTTGTCGAGCCGCTCGTACATCGGGATCGCCGCGCCGAAGCTGCGCCCTTCCTGGAAGCAGACGCCGGCGTTGTAGAGCCAGCCCTCGGCGCCGGCCGCCTTCGGATCGAAGTTGAACAGATCGGTGTACGCCCCTCCACACTGCACGTACTTGTCGTCGGCCTTGGTCGCGTGCGCGTCCTTCTCGAGCTGCTCGGCGGTCAGCTTCAGCGTCAGCTTGTCCTGCGAGACATCCGCGCGAGCGACCGACGCGAGCAGACCGATGGCGAGGACGACCCCAATTCGCATGGCCCTAGGACAGCACCACCTGGGCCCCGGTTTCCTGAGAAATCGCCGCTATAGTGCGCCCATGA
>JBBQJJ010000518.1:0-5743 GCA_038325805.1 Haliangiales bacterium | reverse complement strand
CGGCTACTCGTCGTCGTCGACGTTGTCGACTTCTTCGTAACCCTTCTTGGTCTTCTCGGCGACGATCTTGTCGTACTCCTTCTGCACCTTCTCGGCAGTGCCGAAGTCCTTGACCGTCTGCGAGCCCGACGCACCGATCTTCCCGTACTTGGTCATCAGCTGTGTGCCTTCGAGCCAGACCGTCCAGAACTTGTTCGACGAGCCCTCGGAGAACTCGAAGCGACGCGGCGACGATCCGCCGCTCTTCGCGGGCTTGGCAGCTGCTTTCGCCGGCGCCTTCGCGGCGGGCTTGGCAGCCGCCTTCGCGGGAGCCGCCTTTGCCGGAGCCTTCGCGGCGACCTTCTTCGCCGGCGCCTCTTCTTCGTCATCGTCGTCGCCGCCGCCTTCGGCGGGCTCGTAGCCCTTCTTCACCTTTTCGGCGATCAGCTTGTCGTATTCCTTCTTGGCCGCGGCGGCATCGCCGAACGACTTCACCGTCGTCTGACCGGACGTGCCGATCTTGCCGTAGGTGGTGGAGAAAGATTTTCCCGACAGATCGATCTGCCAGAACTTGTTCGAGCTGCCCTCTGAGAATTCGTAACGCGGCATGGTCCCCCGGTAGGTAAGGCGACCATTCTAAGCAGCGTCGAGGGCGCTTACACGAGCCAGCGCAGCAAATCCTCGCAGTCATCGCACCACTCGGTCCACGGGTCAGCATCCGGTTCCGGCGGGTCAGATCGGCGAGGAGCGAGCTCGTAGGACTGCGGCGACATGCTCGCCAGCGAGACGTGACGGGTGCGTTGCCCCTTCGGGAGTGCCGGGACGTGCCCCATCGAGACCACGACCAGGTCGCTGATCGCGCTCTTGGCGGCCTGGGCGATCGCCACGGCCTCGTCGGCGGTTTTTTCGCTGACCACGACCGTCCCTGACTTGACCTCGCCCTCGAGCAGCAACTCGACGAGCTCGCGCTCGGAGGCCAGGATCCGCGGAGGGAACGCGAGGTGGACGGTGAGGGCTTCGTGGCCGAGCTGCTCGGTCAGCCAGCGGATCGCGGCGACCAGCATGCCGAGTGCGAGCACCAGGCGTTGCCACGGGACCTCGGGGTCCTTGACGCGTGCGTCGGCGAGGTCCGCCCCGAGGGCGAACACGATGACGTGCTTGTGGCGGCGGAACACGCTGTCGTCGCGCGTGTAGAACAGCAGCTCGCCCTCGACATAGCGCAGCGTGAACAGGTCGACGACGTCTTCGCCGTCCTCCATGAACATCAGCTCGGAGCTCACCAGGTTCTCGATGTTCGCCGACGAGCTCGGCGTGATCGCGGTGAAGCCACCGGCGGGATACAGCGTGTCGTCGGCGAGCTGCGTGTCCTTGACGCCGCGCTGCTCGCGTTTCGCAGGGAGTCGACGGGGCAGCCGTCCGGTGATCGCACCCGCCGCGGCGTTGATGTGATCGGCGGCGAGCCGGCGGCTCATGCTGCCGAGCACCTCGAGGTGATCGATCGAGAACCATTCGCGATCGTCGACGAGCGCACGCGATTGCCGCGCCCCGCGGGCGAGCTGGAGGTATGCGTCGGCGATCCGGTCGGCGACCGTCGTCGAGTCGCGTAGCTCGATCTTGCCAGCGGTATCGCGCTCTTCCTTGGGGCGGGCGAGGGCGCGTCGCAGCGTGGCCGGGCTGACCGAGAGGCCTGCGAAGCTCGAGCGTTCGCACACGGCATTGACGACGAGTGCGATCGCGGTCGGCCTGAGGGACGCGCCGAGGTGTGCGTAGGCGGCGAGCACGTCGTCGAACCGCGGCGTCGACGCGAGACGGGTCAACACGTCGTCCTCGTAGGCGCGCACGGCGGCCTTGAGGTGATCGTCGCCGAGCACCGCCGACGCCTGCGGCAACCGCGCACCGTTGAGGAGGACGGCGATGTCGGCGATCACGCCCGGAGGTGGCAGCGCGCCGAGCTCCGAGGCGCAGGTGAGGATGGCCTGGCCGATCGTCGCTTCCTCGGCCTCGGGATCCGTCGAGGGAACGCGACGCAAGCAAAGGCCGGCCGCGACCCAGCTCGCGACCTCCTGTTGCGTGCGGAGCTCGGTCCTGGCCATTACCCGCAAACGCAGACGCAAACCCGAATGGGTCGGGCGAGGCCCTGGTTGATCTTGCTGGCGCTCATGGCGGGTCGCGGAACAGGGAGCGTTTCGAGCTACGCGAGACCCAACAGGCGCGGGACTTTCTCCTCCAGGAGATCGATCTCGTCGCGAGTCTCACCCAGGTACGACAGCAGCTTGAGATCCGCGCGCTCGACGGCACCGCCGTGGATGATCCAGGCGTGGGTGCGCAGCAAGCGGTACAGCTTGACCACCTTGCGATCCGAGACAAACACGCCGTCCTCGCGGACCAACGTCTTGAGCACGCGGCGCAGCTCGCGGAGCAGCTCGTCGGAGAAGTACAGCTCCCGATCGCGCAGCTCCTTGCCGTCGTGACCGATCGTGCGGCGCGCGAGCACGTGGGTGAGCCAGCGGTTCGCCTTGACGAAGTCCTCGAGCGTCGCGTGACCCTCGATCCATGGCTTCTGGTTGAGCTCGCGATGCGTGAAGCCGTCGAGGCCGGCGTCGATCAACTCGACGAAGTGCTCGTCCTGGACCGAGCGGCACGCCGCCTTCAAACAGAAGCGATCCTTCAGCGCTGCAAGCTCGGCGTTCTCGGGCAACTCGTTCGTCGCCGCGAGGAGGATCCGCAGCTTGACCGGGACCGGCTGGCCGTCCTGATAGAACTTGCGCTCGTTGATCACGGTGAGCAGCGAGTTCAAGATCGCGGAGTTCGCCTTGAAGATCTCGTCGAGGAACACCAGGCGCGCCGTCGGCAGCTTGCCCTGATCGCGGCGGATGTAGCGGCCCTCGCGAAGCTTCGCGATATCGATCGGGCCGAACACCTCGGACGGCTCGGTGAACCGTGTCAGCAGGTACTCGAAGTACTCGCCGTCGGGGATCTTGAGCGCGTCCTTGAACTTGATCACCAGGTCCGACTTCGCGGTGCCCGGCGGGCCGCATAGCAGCAGCGGTTCCTGAGCCACGGCAGCGACGCACATCAGGTCGATCAGCGGCTGTTTTGCGACGAAGAACCGACCGAGCGCGAGCCGGAACCGGTTGATCCGGTCGCGCAGGTGGGAGGCCTCGCGCGCGAGCTCGTCCGCCGACATCTGGGTGGCTTTGTCGACGGAATCCAAGACTGGGGCGGTGGCGGTACTCATGCTG
Source organism: Haliangiales bacterium (assembly GCA_038325805.1). Classification (GTDB taxonomy): domain Bacteria; phylum Myxococcota_A; class Polyangia; order Haliangiales; family Haliangiaceae; genus JABFXX01. The sequence continues at coordinate 2,522 of JBBQJJ010000518.1, read as the reverse complement.
CTCCTCCGAGATCACGGTGCAAACGGCGGCGGATCAAGTGCTCGTCATCCTCGACGAAGCGGCGACCCGCTTCACCGAGCGCGAGGTCGTCGGACGCGATGCCGAGCACCAGCGATTCGACAAAGTGCAGCACCGACAGGCAGTAGTGGCTGTTGGTGCCAAAGCTGTCGGTGATATCCCGCAGCTGGCTCGACAGATCGCCGATCGCGGCGAGCGCGTCGTTGATCGGGGCCTGCGCGTATGCCTGCGCGAGTGCGCGGGTGAGGTCCAACCGCTGCGTCAGCGTCATCGGATCGTTGAGCGCCTTGCGCGCAGCCTCGAGGATCGGCAGCGCGCGCGTGGTCTCGCCGAGGTAGGCGAGGCCGGCCGCGAGTGCGAGACGCGCGAAGATGTTCGCGGTACCGGCGGCGAGCGCCGTCTCGACCTCGGCAAGCAGCTCCGCGATCTCGCGCCGCAGACCGATGCGACGAAGCGCGCGCAGCGACTGATCGAGCACGCGTCCGAGCTCCGGCCCGGGGACCGCGTTGACGGCTTCGCCGAGCTGCTCGAGCAGCTGCGGCACCAGCTCGGTCCGACCGAAGTGACCGGCGACGACGAGCGCATCGCCGTACAGCATCGCGTGCCGCGGGGCGGGCAGCTTCGCGATCATCGGCCACGCGCGGTTGAGGATCGGCATCGCGCCGTTCTCGGGGAGCTCGAGGAGCACGTCGAACACGCCATCGAGCAGGCGGTTCATCTCGGCCTCGTTCGAGGCCCCGGCGACGTCGACGAGCCGGCTGATCTCCTTCGCTCGCGCGGCCGCATCGGGGATGCCGCGGAGTGCCGCGAACTCGGGCCCGCGCGAATCATGCTGCCGCTTCGAGAACGCGCCGATCGCATCCGGTCGCTCGAGCGGCTCGAGGATCCGCGACGCTTCGCGCAGCCGGTCCACCTTGTAGCGCGCGACGCGATCGAGCGCCGCGAGCTGCGAGCCGAGCGGCTCGGGGAGGGCGGTCTCGGGCGGCAGGCCCTGGATCGCCTGCTCGACGCGCGCGGTGAACGCGGCCATCAGATACGCGTGCACGGTGTCGGTGGCGACGGCGGCCAGCGCCTGGCGCGCCTCGTTGACCAGCGCGCGCGCACGCGCATGCTGACCGATCCGGGCGTAGCCGTGGCCGAGCTGGAAGCTGACGTACGCCTGCGTGAGGTGCTTCGGCGCCTCGACGGGCGACGGCTTGCGTCGCGTCGAGCCGATCTTGTCGGCGAGGGCGTTGAGCGCCTTGCTGAGGTGCTCGCCGCTCGCGTTGCCGAGGGCACCGCTGCGCCCCGCGAACCGGAGGAACGACGGCAGCTCGCGCTCGACGGGAAGTCCACCCGCGAGCCGAGACAGGATCCGATCGCGTGCACTCGCGAGCGCGAGGGTGTCGCCGCCCGCGAGCTTGGCGAGGCCGGCGCGCGCCAACCACAGCGTGCGCGCATCGAGCTCCATGTCGTGATCGTCGAGCCAGCGGACGACGCGGTGCTGCTCTTTCTTGATGGCATCGCCACGCGCCGCGATCGCCGCGACGAGCCGAACATCATCTTGACTGGGCTGCTTGTTATCGAGCAGATGCCCCAACGCCTTCGCCGCATCCTGCTTGCCCAGATCCGCGGCGAGCCACATGTCGATGCGCTCGTTCGCATCGGCGCCTTGGGCTTCCCACGCGGCGCGCGCGAAGCACAGACCCGCATCGCGACGGCGACCGAGGCGGGCATACGCGCGACCGAGGCGCTCGAGCAATTCGAGTCGCTCCGGTGCATCGGCGGGTGCGTCGAGGGCGACGAAGTCGGCCTCGAGCTTCGCGAGCTCGGCGTCGATCGACACCTCCTCGCGCTCGGTCATCTGGATGTCTTTTTTGGGCGCCTTCGTCGGCGGCGGAGGAGGAACCGCTGCGACCACGGCGGGTGCCGGGGCAGGGCGACCGCGTGCGGGCTTGGCCTTGCGATCGCGGCGATCGTTTTCGTCCTGCCGCTCGGGCCCGTCCTTGGGGCGCTCCGACGCCCACTCGAGACCGGTCGACACGAACGGCGCGAAGTCGAACACCACCGCGCGCTGCCACGGCACCAGCTGCGGCGCGCTCGCGTGGATCACGTAATCGGCCCACTCGGACAAGGGAGCGAACGCGCTATCGAGGATCCGCTCGACGCGGAACGGGCCACGGATCGGCTCGCCGGGGGCACGCTGGTTCGACGGCGCGAGCCAGACCACCTGGCCCTGCTCGATCCCGAGGATCGATCGCAGGCGCTCTCGGCGCAGCGGCGGCTCGACGATCGCACCGGCGGGCGCGTAGATGTCGGGCATGTGGACGAGTGGCGCGTACTCCTCGGCGTCGAGCGATAGATCCGGCGGGCCGTGACGGCCCGTGCGTGCGCGAATGATGATCGCGCCCTCGGCGATGTCGTCGAGCTTCATGCCCGGCACGCTGAGCATCGAGGCGTTGCGACCGGCTGCCGCGAAGGTCAGCTTCATGACCACTTCTTCGGGCAGATACTCGAGCAGCTTG
>JBBQJJ010000517.1:0-5752 GCA_038325805.1 Haliangiales bacterium | reverse complement strand
CGGCTCGTTCTGGTACCTCTCGAACGGCAACGGAACCTGGCGCAACCCGCTCACGCGGCTCGATCTCTCGCTGTGAGCCTGTGGTTTCGGTATCGAGGCTCACATCAGCTCGACAAAGCTGAGTGACAGCGCCCGACCCGGCTGTGTAGGTTCGCGCATGCTCGCTACGCGTCTGGCGGTCCTTGCGCTCCTCGGAGTTGGCTGCGGAACCTCTTCCCCTGCCGATCCAAATACCGACGCGGCGGTCGACGCTCCAGACCAACCCGGGCCGTGTACCGGCACGCCGACCGAGTGCGCGACGGTGGCGGAGCAACGCGCATCGGATCGCTTCGATGCGCTGCTGAGCCAACCCGACATGCTGGCCTCGTTCCTCAAGTCGATGCCCAAGGGTGGCGACCTTCACAACCACCTCAACGGCGCGATCTACGCCGAGACGGTGCTCGAGTGGGCGAAGGAGGATGGCGACTGCATCAACAGCTCGAGCTTCGCCGCGGTGAGCTCGTGCTCGGGTGGGACCCAGCCGGTGCCGACCTCGGGCACGTTCTACGATCAGATCGTGCGCGCGTGGTCGATGAAGGACTTCGTTCCTGGCGCACAAACGGGTCGCGATCACTTCTTCGCGACGTTCGGCAAGTTCGGCACGGTCTCCGGACTCCACCGCGACGAGAGCATCGCCGACGTACTGAACCGCGCCGCCGACGAGAACCAGCTCTACATCGAGACGATGTTCAACCTCGGCAAGAATGTCGGCACGCTGTCGGGTCAGCTCTCGACCGGCACGCTCACGGCGGCGGATCTTCCGGCGCTCTACGACTCGCTGATCGCCAACGCGGGCTTTGCTCAGGCCGTCACCAACGATACCAACGTCGTGCTCGACGCCAGCACCGGCTATCGCACCGAGCTCGCGTGCGACGAGATGGGCTCGTCCGCCGGGTGTGACGTCGGCGTGCGCTTCATCGCGCAGGTCGCGCGGACCGGCGATCCGGACCAGGTGTTCGGTCAGCTCGTCAGCGCGTACGAGATGGCGTCCCGCACCCCGATGATCGTCGGCGCGAACCTGTCGTCACCCGAGGACGATTCGAGGTCGCTCTCCAACTACAACCTCCACATGGCGATGCTCGACTTCCTGCACACCAAGTACGCAGGAACGAGCCCGCTCCGCATCACGCTCCATGCCGGCGAGGTCACGCCGGAGTTCTTGCCGCCGGGGAGCAACCACAACACGTTCCACATCCGCAGCGCCGTCGAGATCGGCCGCGCGGAGCGAATCGGCCACGGCCTCGACATCTTGTCGGAGACGGACTCCGCCGGGCTGCTCGCCACCATGCGCGATCGCGGCGTGATGGTCGAGGTCTGCCTCAGCAGCAACGATCAGATCCTCGAGGTCAAAGGCACTGCGCATCCGCTCGCGAAGTATCTCGAGGCCGGCGTGCCGGTGGCGCTTGCGACTGACGATCAGGGCGTGTCGCGCTCGAGCATGGCGGGCGAGTACCTGCGCGCCGCGCTCGATCAACACCTCGACTATCACCAGCTCAAGACGATCGGCAGGACCAGCCTCGAGCACGCGTTCCTTCCGGGCCCGAGCCTGTGGACGTCGATCAACGAGACGCAGCCGGTCGCGGCATGCGCGCCCACGGCCACCGTGGCGGTCGGCGGACTCCCCAACGCTACCTGCCGGCAGTTCCTCGAGAGCAGCGAGCGGGCCGCGATGCAGTGGGAGCTCGAGGGTCGGTTCCTGAGCTTCGAACGCACGCAGTAGTTACTTCGCGATCGCGGGCACGAGCGTCGAGAGGAACTCGACGTCATCCTCGGCCGCCTTGCGTTGGTCGGGATCGACCGCATTGCTGATCAGCTTCACGGCCTCGGCGCGCGTCGCCTGCTTCGCCGTCATCGCGGGCAGGTAGGTGCCGTTGACCTGCAGCGCGAGCGAGTCCCCGGTGAGCTTGGCCGCGGTGGGGTTGGCGACGAGGAAGCCCGCCGAGTTGCGGACGACCCGCTGCTTTGCATCGGTGGTCAGCAGCAGCGCGGGCGCGCGGCGAAACGTCACCCAGCCCATCGTCGACCATGGCGCCTTCGCGAGCGTGTCGGTCAGCTTCGCGAGGGGCACCGTGGTGAGCAGGAGGCTCGGCGGTGTCGTCCCGTCGGTCAGCCAGTACGCGAGATACGTCGGTGGCGGCGGCAACGTGCGTCCGACGGACTTCAGCGCGGCCGCCTGAACATCGCGGCTGAACGCTCGAACGTCGGCCTTGCTCGGTCGCTTGTCGAACACGAACTGCGCCTGGCTCGAGATGTTGCCACCGGGATAGAGGTCGAGCTCGACGGTCAGGAGCCACGCACCGTTGCCGTCGCCGCCACCGTCACGGGCGGTTCCCTCGCTGGTGAGGTCGCGAAGTCCGTAGGTACTGAAGCGCTTCGCGAGCAGCGTCAGCTTCTTGCGATAGCGCGGCACGATCGTCTCGATCGCCGCGATCGCCTTCGCTGCCAGGGGCGTATTGGCCGTCTCCCATTCGACGACCGACTTGTTGTACTCGGCTTCGTCCCCGGGCATCGGTCGCTTGCGCGGACCGGCGATCGACAGATGGACCTCGTCGTGGATGATCGAAATTTCTGCGCCACCGCTCGTAAAGCCCTCCGTGGGAAACCCGACCAGGACGGTGCCGAGCACCGCCAGCGCCGGAACGTTGAATCGCATCCCTGTAGCTTAGTAGGACCCAAGGTCGCGGGGCGTCGAAGCTCCATGCGAATCGGCCCACATAGACGCTGGCTGCTGTCCCGAGCGAGGCAGCGGCGTCTACTTTCGATGTCGTTGAGCGCGAGCGACCGACCCTGCTACGCTGGAGCCGTCCGGAATGCGGCAGCGTCGACATCCGAAGTTGCTAGCGGGGTTCCTTCTCGGCCTCTCCGGATGCCAGCTGGTGTTCCCACTCACCAACCCCGCGCCAGCTCCCGTGGATGGCGCGCTCGACGACGACGACGACGATGGCTTCGCGAACGATCTCGACAACTGTCCCGATGCCAGCAACCCCGATCAGAGCGACCGCGATGACGATGGGATCGGCGATGCCTGCGACGGCTGCGATCACTGCCTGGCGTGTGATGTGGCTCCGCTACATGACGAGGACGGCGACCACGTGGTGGACGGTTGCGACAACTGTCCTGCGAGCGCGAACGAGCTGCAGGACAATGTCGACGGTGACGATCTCGGCGACGCGTGCGATCCAGATGCTTCGACGCAACAACATCGCCGGCTGTTCTGGGGCTTCAGCACGCTCGAGAACTGGCTCCCTCCAGCGGACTGGCAGATCATCGGTGATGCCGCCGCGCCCGATCCCGCGCGCACCGACGTCGTCCGCCTGACCCGCTTCGGAATCGGGATCCAGGCCGAGACTCCGTGGTCCTTCGAAGTGGGCCTCGAGCTACCGCCACCCGCCCCGGACGGGAGGATCGTGGGTGTCCGTCCGGTCGCCGAAACCGCCCTCGGCTCGTTGAGCTCCTGTTCGTTGATCGCGATCGGCGGTGTCTGGAAGCTCTCCGGCGGAGGTCCCCAGGTGGACACGTCGACGGAAGCACCCGTGGTCCTCCGGTTGAGCTCCAACGGCGCTCTCGGCATCGATACGTCCATCTGCACGATCGTGGGCGGTGCCACGACCACGTCGTTCCCATCTGCTCCGGCATATCCGGTGTTCCCGCAGTTCTTCATGAATCCCGGCGCGGCGGTCCGCTACATCGACGTCATCCAGTAGTCGGCGTTGTTGGGCTCGAACAGCTCTGCAGCTAGGTGAATCGGTCGCTCGAGTAGTCGCTACAAGAACGCTCGAGACAGTCGCAGCTTTGAAGCGCTGTCCTCCATACCGCCCGTGCGGTTGCGCCGCGGCCACAACGCGACGAGCTCGTCCGTGAGCGCGGTGAGCTCCTCCTCCAGACCGTCCGCTCGCAAGACGCGGCGGGCTGCATGCCGCGCCATCGCACCCGCATGCGCGAATTCACGGCGCAGCAGCTCGTTGTCGACACGCGGTAGCGGCGCGAGCGTCGCGTCGACCCACTCGACGGTAGCCTGCATGTTGCGCTGGACCGCGGCGTCGTCGAGGAACACGTCGGTGCCGTACTTGACGAACTTCACCCACGAGCGACGCATCTCGTCGAGCGTCGTGGTGTAGAGCCAGTAGAGAATGCTGCTGTTGCCGCGACGAAAGCCCGGCTTCAGATACGTGTTCCCGAGATCCCACGCGATCTGGCCAAGGCCGGGCGTGCGAAACGCAAATCGATCGAGGGCACGCGGCAGATCGAGATCGCGATTAGCCGCCAGCGACCACGACAGCGCAGCAGTCCACGCGAAGCCGAGATAACTGATCGATAACGGCTGCCAGTGGCCGCCATCACCCCAGTCGGTGACGAGCACTCCGCCTGCGCCGTACCGATGCGCGACCTCGACAGCATCGAGGATGTTCGCGATCGCGTTGTCGGTCCGCCCGGTCAACGAGGTCCAGCTCGACGTGCCGGGACACAGATAGAACGGCTGCCCGGCACTCGCGAGACGCTCCGCTGTCGCGGCCAGACTCCGCTCGCGGTCGTATCCCCAATCGAGGATCGTGATGTCGCGCGGGAGATCCGCGAACAGCTCGGGATGCCGCCGCACGGTATCGCCCCACACCTGGATCGTTCGTCCGTGACGCGCAGCGAGGGTGCGAACGTCGCGCACGAACTCGAGCCACACGCGCGGTCGGCCAACCTGCTCTACTCGTGCGCGCGACCTGCCGAGCCCGAGGTCATACGTCTCGTCGCAGCCGACGTTGAGCCGCGGACTCGTGAAGTTCGGCAGCAGCTCGCGATAGAGTCCATCGAGGAAGTCGAGCGCCTCGGGTGACGGTGCGAGCGTGAATGGATGCTTCGTGACCTCGCCCCAGGGTAACTCGACACCGGCGGCGGTCTCTGCGAGGTGGCGGTACCGATCGTGAGTGAACCATCGCTCGAGGTGACCGAAGCTGTTCTGATTCGGCACCAGCTCGACGAACCGCTCGCGGCAGTACGCGTCGAGCTCCACGATCTCCTCGGCGGTCAGCGGCGATGCCGACGCCCAGACCTCGCGATGCGCCTGGTACGCGAACGTGTGCTCGACGTAGAGCTGGAGCTGATTGATCTTCCAGCTCGCGAGCATGTCGACCAGCTCGCGGAGCGTCGCCATGGTCGGAACCTTGTCGCGGCTGACGTCGAGCATCACGCCGCGAACCAAGAGCTCCGGATGGTCCTCGATCTCGACGCACGGGATGCGCGCGCCATACACCTCGACGAGTTGTGCGAGGGTGCGTCCGCCATAGAACAGGCCCGCTTGATCTCCGCCGATGATCGACACGCCGCTCGGTCGAACCGACAGCCGATACCCTTGGGTCGGCAATGCTGGATCGACCGCGGTCGCAACCTCGCCGGCATGCACGACCTCACCATCGAGCCACACGATCGACCGCGGGATCGGCAGCAACTCGAACGCGCGCCTCATCGTGCTGCGAGCTTACCGTCAGTAACAGGACGGGAACGTCGCCGAGCCACTCAGGTTTGCGCACGTGACCTTGGCCGTCCCACGCAGCTCGTCGTGGAAGTTGACGTTCGTGCCGGTCTTCTCGATCGCCGCCTCGGTCTTGCACTTCGGGACGGTGATCGCGTCCGAGTCGGCCGATTTCTGCACCAGCACGTCGTACTTGCCACCCCGCGCTCGGACGAGTCGGACGTGCCGCGACTTGTCGGCCTTGTCGTAGAG
>JBBQJJ010000516.1:0-5785 GCA_038325805.1 Haliangiales bacterium | reverse complement strand
TCCGCGACTACCTCGAGCGTCGTGCAGCCGCGGCCGTCGAGGTCGAGCGTGGTCGGCTCGAAGTCGACAAGCGAGTCCGCGAGCTCGAGCGTCGCGGTGGTGAAGTCGAGCGCCGCTCCGGCGAGCTCGATCGCAAGTCCTTCGAGCTCGATGCCGCGAACACCGAGATCGCGAATCGCATCGTCGAGATCGAGAAGATGCGGGCCGAGCTGGCGCGCGATCGCGCCGAGATCGAGAAGCTCCGCAGCGAGGCACGCAACCGTGTGATCGCGGCCGTGCAGACCGCGACCTCTCCGACCAACGAGGCCTCGGCCGACGAGCCCTCGGCCGACGAGACCACGGCGGTCGGTGATGTGCCGCGCGTGGCCCCACGAGCGATGCGCGAGCCCACGGCCGAGACCAGTCCGGTGCCGAAGGTCGATCTCGACCTCGAGGAATCGGGCGGCATCGAGACGGCTCTCCAGAACCTCGTCGAGCACCACGACCTGCCTCGGGCCGCCAGCGAAGGCTTCGAGGGTGCGACCGGGGTCTCCGACGCCTCGGAGATCCGCGCGAACGCGTCGAGCGAGAGCGAGAGCGAGTCTGCGGACGTGGATGTCGAGATCGACGCGTCTCCGGCCAGCCACGACTTCGACGAGGAGCACACCACCGGCGCCTCGATCATTCCGCAGGGCTCGGATCCGTTGACCTCGGAGACCATTCCGCTCGACATCGAGCCTGGCCCGGATGGCTGGCTCGATCGAGCGGCCGCCAGCGGAGCGTCGACCTTCACCGTGACCGGTGGCAACGTCCGGCTGGCGCTGGTCGCTGGTGATCAGATCGCACGCGGCCTCGGCGGGATCATCGACGTCCGCGTGTTGCTGCATCGCGCGCCCACGTATCCGGTGATCTCGCTCGTGCTCGGGCCACCCGCGGCGCTCCGCGTGCCGAGCCCGACGCAGCTCGCGATCCTGACGCTCGACATCGCAGCCGACGGCGATCGCCAGGTGCTGGCCGCGCTCGCGAAGCGGTTCGAGATCGCGCTCGAGTTGATCGTGCGAGGCAAGCGCGTACGCCGCGCGAAGCTGATCGCGCCGTTGTCCGAGAACATCGGGTTCATCATCCGCGCCGCCGAAGACCATCTCCGCGGGCTGATGTCGTCGTCGGGCGCCGAGAGCGAGGCGTCGTACTCTCGCGCGGTCGAGCTGGTGCGTGGCGCGGGCTACGACCTGCTCGGCACCAACCACCCCGACACGAGCGAGTTCCGCGACGACAAGCTCGCGCAGCTCCAGACCGCGCAGCAGCTGCGGCGCGCGATCGCGATGGCGCGTCGGTTCGCGCGGCCGTCGCGTGAGGACTACCTGGTCTGCACCCGCGGCTTCCCGCTGCCGCGGTGGCGAGAGCTGCGCCGCCACGTGCTCGAGAGCGGCGTGGCGTGGGGATTGTGGATGGGTCCCGAGCTCGCACAGGTCGCTGTCAGCGAGGGGCTCGCGCGCTCGCGCCGCGATCTGATCGTCAAGCTCGACCGCGGCTTCGAGGTGCTCAAGGCGAACCCCGCCGCGTTCGACATCGACGAGGAAGCTGCCGACGACAACCAGAAGGCGCTCACCGAGGAGGCGAGGGCGCTGGGGGTCGATCTCGACCGCCGCTCGCGGCCGTCGCACCAGATGCCCAAGCTCAATGGCCTGGGCCCGCTCGGCAAGACGATCGCGTCCGACGAGGTCTCGCAAGTCTCCGGCTCGATCGGCGGCACCCCGGCCCACGGGGTCAGCCGCCCGAAGCCGTCACAGGAGCTCGTGGTTCAGCTCGAGGACAAGACCAAGCGGCTCGCCGCCGCGCTCGAGCTCTGCGATCGCGCCGAGGCCGCGTTCGCCGCCCCGGTGATCGAGGCGACGACCAAGATGTCGCGTGCCGAAGCTGTCCGCGTGCTCGGCATGTCGGTAAAGTTCGGGGAGTCCGCGAAGCTGCCGTTGATGACCGGGCTCGCCGCCAGCAAGGGCTTCCTTCGCCATGGCTGCGCGCTCGCCCTCGCGATGCTGCGCACCGAGGACGGGACGCAAGCCGTCATCGACTTGCTGATGAGCGAGCCCACCGAGATCTGGCGCGAGGTCGCACGCGCGATCGGGCAGGTCGGTCCCGTTGCGCTGCTGCCGCTCGCGTCGACATACGGCCGGCTCGGGGAGAACGCGACGCCTCCACTCGCCGAGCGCGTCGCCTGGGCGATGGCTCACGTCGCCGTCCGTGGTGGCAAAGCCGCGGTCGAGACCATGGCAGGCGGGCAGAGCATCGTCGCTCCCGTCGCCAAGCAGGCGCTGACGTTCCACGCCTCGGCGGCGAACGATCAAGTACGGGTCCGTCCTGGGGCGAACGGTTCGCAGGCCGGGCGCGATGTCACGGTCAATCGCGCGTTCTCGCGGCGCTTCTTCGAGGCCCTCGAGGCTGGGGTCCCCGAAGCCGGCCATGCCGGGCTCGTTGACCTCGAGGCATCGCAGCCGATGGAAATGCTCGATGAATCCGACCTGATCGAGGACGACGACGAGGTCGATCTCGACGAGTCCGACCTAATCCAGACGTAAGGCGGAGCTTTCTCGTGCGTGCGAGCACACGCATGAACTGCGTTAGGCTAGTATCGGTCAGCTGTTCATGAGGATCGGCATCTTTTCCGACGTCCACGCGAACATCGAAGCGCTAACCGCGGTTGTCGATGCGTTCAAACACGAGCGTATTGATAAGTACGTCTGCATCGGTGACGTCGTCGGGTACGGTGCGTCCCCGAACGAATGCTGCGATATCATTCGGAAACTCTCCTCCTACACGATCCTCGGCAATCACGACGCCGCGGTCGCCGGCAGGATGGACTACTCCTACTACTACGACGCCGCTCGCCAGGCGCTCGATCTCCACGCGCGCCAGCTGACCGCGGAGAACATGGCGTGGCTCAAGAACCTGCCGTACGAGGTCCGCGAAGGTGACGTCACCTTCTGCCACGGCTCGCCGATCAACCTCGAAGAGTTCGAGTACATCTTCTCGGTCGAGCAGGCCACACGCTGCATCGACATCTGGGACGATCTCGGGACCGTCACGTTCATCGGTCACTCGCACCTCTGCAAGTCCTTCGCGCTGACGCGGGAAGAGGTGTTCGAGGTGGTGGCGACCAAGTTCGTGATCCGGCCCGAGCACCGCTACATCATCTCGGTCGGATCGGTCGGCCAGCCGCGCGACTACGATAACCGCGCGAGCTACACGGTCTACGACACCGACGAGCGCGTGTTCGAGTTCAAGCGTGTCGCGTACGACATCGACGCGGCGGCGCAGAAGATCTTCGCGGCGGATCTCGAGAGAAACTTCGGGAACCGGCTGTTCCTGGGCGTCTAGCGCTTCGGCACCGTGGCTCTTGTCGAGCTGCAGTACAGCTCTCCAACCATAGCGCGCGAGCGCTGCGCTCCAGCTATCGCGCTACGCGTTGCGTTCCAGCAGCGCGATCCGCGAAGCTCCAGGAGACCTCTGCCTGCTCCGCAACCCCTGTGTGTCTGGTCCCGCGTGGCGCGTCGCGCATTAGCGGCAGGCGACTACCTGTCCTGCGGCACCGCCGTCGGCGCGAACCACAGCTTCTGCAACCGGGCGTCGAGCCACGTCGACTCGTCGAGGACACCGTCGCGCCGCATCGCCGCGAGGATGATCATCACACGCTCGTTGGTCTCCGGATCGACACCACCGGCACGCCGCACGCGCCGGCTCATCGAGGTGGGCTGTGACGTCAACGCGGCGAGGAACGCGGCCTGCTTCACGCCCAGCTCGCGCGGCGACAGGTTGAACCAGTACTTCGCGGCGGCGCGCAGCCCGAAGATCCGCGGGCCGAGCTCGATGATGTTGAGGTAGCGCTCGAGGATCTGCTTCTTGTCGAGGCGGGTCTCGAGCCGCCACGTCAGGATCGCCTCCTGGAGCTTGCGATCGAACGATCGGCGCTGCGACAGGAACGCGTTCTTGACCAGCTGCTGGCTCATCGTCGAGCCACCTCGCGCGAGCCGGTGCTCGCGGAGATCGATCTCGAGGCTGCGTGCGATCTGTTCGACGTCGAAGCCGTGGTGCTCCCAGAACCGGCCATCCTCGGCGGAGACGAACGCCCCCATCACGTACCAGGGCAGCGACTTGAGGTTGGTCCAGTTCGCCTCGTTCGGCCCGGTATGGATCCGCGAACCATCGGCGAGCTGTTGATCGATGTCCTTCGCGAGCGAGGTGACATCGGCGAGCGGCGGTTCGGTGGTCACCGTACAGCCACCCTCGAGCGCGCCGGTGAGCGTGACCCCGGTGCCTTCGGGAGCGACGAGATCGACGAGCAGCCGCGCCCTGCCGCCACCGGTACCCGTGATCGCCATGCCGTCGAGCGGGCCGCGGATCGGCGCGGGGAGGGCGGCGAGCAACGTCGTGCAGGGCGCCGGAGACACCGAGAGCTCGAGTTGACCGGAGACCGGTTTGGCGCGGCGCACCCAGCCTGAGAGGCCGAGCTCGACGAGGCGTGGAGCCTCGCCCTTGGGGATCGCGGTCGCGCCAGGGGGGAGCTGCAAGCGTACGCGAGGCACGGTGATCGCGTCGGCGCTCAGATCGACCTCGGCGTCCATCGAGAACGACAGCGGGACCGGATCGGCCGACAGCCGCGGATCCGCGATCACGAGATGGTCGAACGAACCAGCACCGGCGACGTGCAGGCCTGCCGACCTCTTCTCGACGGTGAGGACGCCAGTCGCGCGGGTATCGCTGAGATCGAAGCCGGCGGGCGCGAGTGACGCGAATGCGCGCAAGGGGAAGCGATCGCCGCGGATCGTGATGCGCGAGTGCTCGGCCTCGATCGAGGCCGTGCGCGGTGCACCGTTATCGTCGACGACGGCGAGGACCTCGAGCGGTCGATGCGCGCCCCGCCGACCGGCGGCGAGATCGCGGAGGGCGAGGGTGGCGCCGTTGCCGGCCGAGGCGGTACCCGAGCCGCCGACGGCGAGCACGCGGCCGATCTTCATCTGGTGCGAGACCTCGGCGGCACTGCGATCGAACACCACGTCGAAGTGGAGATCGCGCGTGTCGTCGCCGCCGCGAACGCGCAGCGGCCCGGTGACCACGCGAATGCCGCCTTCATCGGGGAGGAGCTCGACGCCATCGGCGGTGAGCTCGCCGATGCCGGCGATCTTGGTGACCAACGTGCCGTCCGCGACGACGATCCGGCGGATCGGATGCCCGACGCTCGTTCCTGGACGACTGCTCTTGTGACCGCGCAGCCGGCGCGCGAGCCGTGCGAGATCGGAATCGCCGTCGGCGTCGACGGAGATCGCGACGTGCGGCCCCTCGACGCGGATCTCGTCGGCGCGCAGCTGACCGTCGAGCAGCGATCCCATGCCGACCGAGGCCTCGATGGCATCCGCATGGAGGATGTCGCCGAAGGCCACGTTGGAGAGCCGGACCGCGCCCGACAGGTCGGCGTCGACGGTCCCGATCGACGCGGGGACCCCGCCGGCTTCGCCGAGCTGGCCGGCGAGATCGTGGGTGCGCGACGAGATCCAGGACGCCGCACCCACCGGCGCGCCGATCGCAAGAATCGCGGTGCACAGCAGCGTGCGGTGCTCGCTACGAAATCTCATCAGTGGTGTTCGGCCAGGGCATCGCGGCGCTCGTCACCGACGTACGCACGCTGGAGGATCCGGCGCTCTTTCATCCGACCGCCCGCGCCTGCGAGCGCGGCACCATAGAGCATCGCCTCGCAGAGCTCGCCGAACGAGATGCCGGCGGCATCGGCGATCTTGGGGAGCAGGCTCGTCGG
>JBBQJJ010000515.1:0-5810 GCA_038325805.1 Haliangiales bacterium | reverse complement strand
CCGGTGCGATCACCCCCAGCGGCCACAGCAATGCCTGCCAGTGCGGCCGCGGCTCGCAGGATGGGGCCGACAGCAAACACGGCTGGAAGGCGATGGGCGGCTGGCAATTCGGCAATACGATCGACGGCTGCCAGGCGGAATACCTGCTGGTGCCGAACGCCCAGGCAAACCTCGCGAAGATCCCAGACGAGCTCTCGGACGAGGACGTCGTGCTCTGCCCCGACATCATGTCGACCGGATTCTCGGCGGCCGAGCGCGGACATGTCCGGATCGGTGATGCGGTCGCGGTGTTCGCGCAGGGACCGATCGGCCTGTGTGCGACCGCGGGTGCCAAGCTATCCGGTGCGTCACTCGTGATCGCGGTCGATCACATCCCGCGGCGCCTCGAGCTCGCGAAGCAGATGGGCGCTGACGTCGTGCTCGACTACTCCCAGCAGGATGTCGTCGCCGAGATCAAGAAGCTGACGGGAGGCGGTGCGGACGTCACCATCGAGGCGCTCGGGACGCAGCCCACGTTCGAGAACGCACTCCGTTCGCTGCGCCCGGGTGGTGTGCTGTCGAGTCTCGGCGTCTACGCGGGACACCTTCAGGTGCCATACGACGCGTTCGGTGCGGGTCTCGCCGATCAATCCATCGTGACGACGCTGTGCCCAGGCGGGAAGGAGCGGATGCGACGGTTGATGAATGTCGTGCGCGGCAAGGCGTTCCCGTTCGGTTCCCTGGTCACGCATTCGTTCTCGCTCGACGACATCGAGATGGCCTACGAGCTGTTCGCGAATCAGCGCGACGGGGTGATGAAGGTGGCGATCCGTCCCTGAAGCCATCGGCATGCCGTGCGCGGAAATCCGCAAGCACGGTTCTCCGGGGGTCGTAGAAGAGAGAAACTAGCGCTACCAATGGCCGACCTGGTTGCACCCAGCACCAAGGCACCGCGCAGGTTCTCGGACCTGGAGCTGTCGCGGCGGCTCGAGCGCACCGAGGGCATGGTCGGGAGCTCGTTCGTCGAGGCGCGCAACGCCGTGTCGCAGGCCGCGGCGGAGGCGCGGGTGTTCGACGGAACCATCGCGATCTACGACGGTGCCGAGTCGCCGTTCTCCCAGACCTTCGGCCTCGGCCTGTTCGGCGCCGCCGACGAAGAAGCGCTCGCCGGGGTCGAGCGCTTCTTCTTCGAGCGCAAGGCCGACACGCAACACGAGGTCAGCCCGTTCGCCGGGATCGAGGTGACAGCGCGGCTGGTTGCGCGCGGGTACGTCCCGATCGAGCTCAGCACGGTGTTGGTGCAGTCGATCCCGGAGCTCGTGGTCCCGACGTCGCCCCTGCAGTTCGAGGTCCGTGTGATCGATCCGATCCGTGACGGGGATGTCTGGGTTGCGACCTCGCTGGCCGGCTGGGGTTCCGAGCCCGGCGTCGGGGACTTCATCCGCGAGCTCCTCGTCGTCAACACCCGGAACCACGCGATGACGCACTATCTCGTCGAGCACGAGGGTGTGCCGATCTCGACCGGTTCCCTCGGCGTCCACGACGGCGTCGCGCTGCTCGCCGGTGCGAGCACGATCCCGTCGGCGCGTGGTCGCGGCGCCCAGAGCGTGTTGCTCGCGCG
This sequence comes from Haliangiales bacterium, assembly GCA_038325805.1. Lineage (GTDB taxonomy): Bacteria > Myxococcota_A > Polyangia > Haliangiales > Haliangiaceae > JABFXX01. The sequence continues at coordinate 4,210 of JBBQJJ010000515.1, read as the reverse complement.
CCGGCTCGTCGATGCGCGAGCGCGCGGGTGCGAGCTGGCGATGATCGTGTCGTCGGTCGGCTCGCAGTCGCAGCGCAACGCGGAGCGCATTGGCTTCGCGGTCGCATACACGCGCACCAAGTGGAAGCGCGCGCGGCCTCCCGCGTAGTCAGGGGACGAGCGATCGGGGAGGGAACGCGCCGCTTCCTCGAGAAACGGGCAGTAGTGGCTGGATCGCTCGTCGCGGTCGCGGATTGAAGCCGAGTTACCAGAGCTTGTGCGGGCCGACGAGCTTCGCGAGCTGCTCGTCGCTGGCGCCCTTGACCAGCTTCACGGTCGCGGTCCCGTCATCGGCGATCGTCAGCTCGACGACCGTCTCGGTCTTGGGCTCGGGCTTGTCGTCGGTCGCCATCTGCGCGGTGTGCTTGATCGGCACGGCCCGCAACGGGCACCGGGTCGCCGTCTTGCCATCGCCGAGCACGCACAGCGTGACGTAGACGGTCTCGTCGGTCGACGTCTTCACGGTGCCCTCGTCGTCGAACGACGCGTACATCCCCTCCGCCGTCAGCTTGGTCTCGAGCCAGAGCACCTTGTGGTCGCCGATCGTCTTGGTCTCGGCCTTCACCAGCTCGGTGCTCTCCATGTATCGACCGCGGTCGTTCTTGCCGCCGACCACGCCAATCAGCTGGTTGCTCGCGTCGACCCAGTACGTGTACTCCGAGCCGTAGAACGCATCGGAGGTGACGTGAGCGGCCTTGAATCCGCCAGGGGCGCCCTGCGGCGCGACCCGTTCGCACTTCGCCTGATCGAGCTGGATCTCGTCGAAGGCGTCGTGCAGCACGCAGTCGCACAGGTCCTTGCCGGTGGCGCAGAACGCGATCTCCTTGTCGGGCGACGCGCCGAGCTTGCCGACGGCCTTTTCGACGATCGCGTTCGGGCGCAGCGCGAGCGACGCGATGAACGCCTTGAGCGCGCCGTCCTTGTCGCCGGTCTTCTCGTGGACGAGCCCGAGGTTGAACAGCGCGGCCGCCTTGACCTTCTTGTCGATCGCGACCTTGACGGCCTGCTCGGTCGCCTTCTTCGCCTTCGAGAAGTCGCCGGCCTGCAGCGCGGACCAGCCGAGCTCGGTGAGCGCGCGTTGATCGCTCGGCGCGGCGACCAGCGCGGCCTCGAACTCCGGCACGGCCTCGGCCCACTTGCTCGCCTTCTGCAGCGCCCAGCCAGCCTTCATCCGCTTCCGGAGCTCGGCGAGCTGATCCTTGGTCAGCTTCTGATCGGGCTTCGCAGGCTTGGCCTTCGCCGCGGATCCCTTCGCGGGCTCGGGCTTCGAGGAGCCTGCGTTCGTCAGCTCCGGTTTCGGCGGTTCGCTGCTCTTGCTTCCACAACCCGCGAGGGATGCGATCATCAGTAAGCCCAGGCTTCGCATCGCCGGGACGCTACTGGATCCCGTGGCGCTTTTAAACGATGCGATCAGCCAACCGCGGCGAGCACGGTCCGGCCATCGCGCACGTACGTCGATCCGCTGATCGCTTTTGCGGTGCGCTTGCCGGTGGCTGCCAGCTCGGCGAGCCCAGCGTAGGTCTTCGCACCGATCAGCGAGATCGCGGCGATCGACACACTCATGATCGGGAACCGGCGCATCACGCCGAACCGATCCTTGGTCTCGATGTAGCCGGTGCCACGATCGTGCGGATCGTAGTAGAGGCGGATCAGGTGATCGAAGCGCTCGCAGATGCCGCGGCACACGGCATCGACGCGATCGGCGGACGTCACGAACACGAAGTCGTCGCCGGCGATGTGGCCGATGAAGTCACCGACGCAGCCCTGGTTGGTCACCACGTGACGGATCACGTCGCCGGTCTGACGGATCACGGCGTTCGCCTTCGCGTAGCCGTAGTAGTCGTTGAAGGCCTTGAGGTTGTCGAGGTCGAGGTAACAGGCGACCGCGTTCGGATCGCCCTGGCGCAGCCGGCGCTCGATCTCTGCCTGGATCGCGTCGGCACCGGGGAGCTGCGTGGTGGGCGAAGCACCGAGCTCGCGCGCCTGGCGATCGAGCGCCTTGCCGACGCGTGCGAGCAACTCTGCGGCGTCGAACGGCTTGACCATGTAGTCCTCGGCGCCGGAGCGGAACGCGCGGACCTTGTCGGCGGTGTCGCCGCGTGCGGACAGGAACATGATCGGCGCCATGCCGATCGCGGGGTCGGCGCGAATCATCTCGGCGCAGCGATACCCGTCGATGCCGGGCATCAACACGTCGAGCACGATCATGTCCGGGCGAAACCGGCGGGCCTCGGCGAGCGCGGCGTTGGCGGAGCCGGCATCGCGGACTTGATAGCCACCGAGCTCGAGCACTTCGCGGCAGATCATGCGGATCGACGAATCGTCGTCGACGATCAACACGCGTGGGGCTTCGCGTCGCCCGCTGTCGACCAGGCGCAAGCAGGCGTCGCGGAAGTTCGCGGGTTGGATCGGGAACTCGAGCAGATCGTCGGCGCCGGCGGCCAGGAGATCCGCGCGGCGCTCCGGCTCCCCGACCACCATCACGGCGGTACGCTGCGTATCTGGATCGTGCTCGAGGATGGCGAGCAAGGCGAGCGCGTCGGGCATCGCACCGGCGACGACGGCGAGGGCAGGGTGCTCGGCGCGGGCCATGGCGAGCGCGCTGTCGACATCGTGTGCGACCAGCACGCGATCGGTGAGCGCCATCAACAGGCCCTTGAGCAGCAGCGCGCGGCGCGGATCCTCGTCGACGACCAGCGCGCACGCACCCTCGCCAAGACCGCGGCGGCGCAGCTTGTCATCCTGCGGAGGCGGCGTGACATCCGCGTTCTTCGCGGACACCGGCAGCGTGAACACGAACTTGGTGCCGGCGAGCCCGGACTCGACCCAGATCCGGCCGCCGTGCGCCTCGATGATCGTGCGCGAGATCGAGAGACCGAGTGCGGTACCGCCGACGCGGCGTGACGATGCCGAGAACGGCTCGAACACCTTCTCGTGATCCTCGGGGAGGATCGGATCGCCGGTGTTGTGTACCGAGACGCCGACCGCGTCCTCGGAGAGCGGCGGGCCGAACACCTGGACGTCGATCACGCCGCCCGTCGGCGCGAACCGGATCGCGTTGGTGATCAGGTTGCCGAGCACCTGCGAGAGGCGCTCGGGATCGCCGAGGATCCCGATGTCATCGGCGGAGGCGCCGAGCATGATCGTGAGCTGCTTGGTCGCCGCCGCCGCGCGGTAGCGATCGATGACCTCACGGGCGAGCCGATCGAGCTGCACCGGCGCGGTCGTCATGGTGATCGTGCCGGCCTGCGCGCGGGCGAGATCGAGGAGCTGATCGACGAGCTGGTTCATGCGCGTCGCCGCCTGCCGCGCCATGTCAACGTAGCGGAGCTGGCGCTCGGAGAGCGTGCCGGCATAGCCCGACAGCACGATGTCGAGGGCACCCGCGATCGAGGTCAGCGGTGTGCGGAGCTCGTGCGACATCACCTGCGCGAACTCGGCCCGCCGGCGCGCGATGTCTGCGGTGTCACCGAGGTCGCGCAACACGACGACGGCGCCGCTCGGCTTGGTGTCGTCGAACAGCGGCGTCACCACCGAGTGCAGCACGCGTTCACCGATCCGGACTTCCTCGCGCACCGGTTGGTTCTCGGCCGACGTCGCGGCGAGGTCGAACGGATAGAATCCGACGACGTCCTTCAGGTAGGTGGTATCGATCTCGAGATCGAGCGGGATGCCGAGCATCTCGCGAGCGGCGCGATTGACGAACACGGCACCGCTGCGCGTGTCGGCGACGAGAGCGCCATCCGCCATCGCCGCGACGGCGGCTTGCAGTGCCTCCAGGCCCAACGCCATGCGTGAGGAATCATACCCAATTCGCATCGGGTATGGCCTTCAGACCGTACTCTCGCTCGGGCGCCTCGCAGGGAAAACCCGGAGCCATGATGTGCTCGTGGCGCCACCCATATAGAAGTCGCGCCACCGACCTCTCCCAGGCCCGCGCTGGTAGCACATCGGCGCACAGGCTCGACGGGTGGAGCGGGGTTAGGTGTCGACCTGCGGGTCCATGAACGCCGCAGCGGTGACCTTCTTGTCGATCGCCTTGTCCTTGCCACCGATGTTGAGGGTGACGCGGAGCTGGAACTTCTCCGCGAAGTTCTCGACGTCGCGATTGCCGAGCCGCACCGCGCGACGCATCGCCTCGTCGAGCAACGGGCCCTCGAAGCCGAGCAGG
>JBBQJJ010000514.1:0-5830 GCA_038325805.1 Haliangiales bacterium | reverse complement strand
CACCGGCCGGATCGGAGCGCCCGCGGAGCCGCTGACGATGTACGTCGTGCCGGCCATCGGCTTGGTGCGTTCGTAGTTGTGATCGTGGCCGGTGACCACGAGCTCGACGCCGTAGCGCTTCGCGAGCTCGCCGACGACGCTGCGCAGCTGGAGATCAGATCCGTGACCACCCGACGAGTACGGCGGGTTGTGCATGAACATCACGATCAGCTTCCCCTGCTTCGCGGCTTCATCGAGCGCGGCGCGTACGAAGTGATACTGCCGGCATCGCTTCTCGCAGATGATCGTCACGTCCATCGCGATCAGCCGCACGTTGCCCCAGTCGGTGTAGAAGAAGTTGTTCGAGCCCGTCCATTTATCGAGGAAGAAGAACCGCGAGTAGTAGCCGCGGTTGCCGAGATCGTGGTTTCCGATCGACGGCATGATCGGCGCCTTCATCATCAGCGGTCGCTCGATCTGGAAGTACGTCACCCACTGGTCGGCGATGCCGCCACGCTCGACCATGTCGCCGGTGTGAAGGTAGAAGTCGATGTTCTCCTTCGCGACGGCCTCGATCACCGAGCGGTGCAACTGATGATTGGTGCGCGTGTCACCGAACACCGCGAACCGAAACGAATCGCCAGCGGTGATGCCGTTACGGAACGAGCCCCCGGCGGCCTCCTTGCCGTCGAGGAAGACCTTGTAGTTGATCAGCTCGTCGCGCGGCAGGTTCTTCAGCGTCGCCGAGCACAGATCCCCGTTCCGCGAGACGGTGACGCGGCCGTTCTGCGCATCCGAGACCCACTCGATCACTGCTTGCTCAACGCGGTAGGAGCGAAACGCGATCAACGCCTCGTCCCCGATCACCATCACGTACGGGCCGGTCAGGAGCGGGTGTGGGTTGGGTTCCCGCCACTCGCGAACCGCGCCGATGCAGCCAACCAAGAAGACGGTGAGGAGGGCTGCGTTCATGGGGAGACGCCAGCGCGCACGCACCCCAGCGCAATTCGTAGACCGCGAAGAGTTGAATACCAAAGCCGAACCTAGCTTACCGATACAGGATTTCTGTGCGCCAGGGCTCGACCGCGCAATCCCGCACAACACGATCGACCATGTCCTCTCGAGCATCCCGAACCAGTTAGCGAAGTCGTCAGTAAGTTGCCGAGTTTCCGAGCGGGTGTTACCCGGAAGACTGCCGTGAGCGACGCAAAGGCTACCGGCGCCGGACGCGGCGTCCTCTACATCGCAGCCGCGAAGCTCTACTTCATGGTGGCCGGCCTGTTCGTCCAGATCCGGCTGCCCGGCATCCTGTCGCGCTCGGCGTTCGGTAGCTACTCGCTGGTCGCCGGCATCGCGAGCTTCATCAACAACGTCGTCGTCACCGGCACGATCCAGACGGTCAGCAAGTTTGCCGCGCAGGAGCCGGACAAGGCGAGGGCGGTGCAGGCGGCTGGCCTGCGGATGCACGTCCGGCTCGGGCTGCCGATCGCGCTCGGCTTCGTCGCGCTGTCACCGGTGGTCTCCGAGTTCGTCCTGCTCGACGCCAGCAAGACCGCGCCTCTGATGCTCGCGGGCCTGATCGTCGCGGGCTACTCGTTCTATGCGGTGTTCGTCGGCACCGCGAACGGGCTGCGGCAGTTCAACAAGCAGGCGGGGCTCGACGTCACGTTCGCGACGCTGCGCGTGGCCGGGTTGATCGGCATGGCGATGGCGGGCCTCGGCGTGATCGGCGTGATCGGCGGCTGGGTGGTCGCGGTCGCCCTCATCCTGTGCGCCGCGGTCGTCTGGGTCGGCGTGCCCAAGTCCACCGAGAAGCTCCCGGTCAAGCCGCTGGTGAAGTACTTCCTCGGCGTCGCGGTCTACCTGACGTTGTTCAACGCGCTGCTGTTCGTCGACAGCATCTTGATCAAGCGGTTCACCACGATCTACTTCGAGGACAACGCGGCGCAGCTCGCGACAGCACTCGACGCGGTGCCATGGGCCAAGCGGGCGAGTGGATATCACTTCGACTCGAGCCTGCTCGCGGACGTCCAGAACGCGTACTACGCCGCGGTCCAGAACCTCGCACGGCTCAGCTACCAGGCGATCATCGCCGCCACGTTCGTCGTGTTCCCGCTGATCAGCAAGTCGACATTCTCCGACGACAAAGAGACCACGCGCGGCTATATCCGCGTGACCTCGCGGTACTCGATGATCTTTGCGATGGCGATCGCCGTCGTGATGGCGGCGAACCCTGCGGACGTCCTCGGCCTGGTCTACGCCGCCGACTACGTCGAGCTCGGTGCAACCGCGCTGGTGCCACTCTCGCTCGGAACCGTCGCGTTCTGCGTGCTCGCGATCAACGGCACGATCCTCAACGGCGCGGGGCTGACCCGACCGGCGATCGGCGTCGCCGCGGTCACCCTCGTCGTGGCGTTCGTCGGGAACTATGTCGCGATCCCACTCGCGGCACCCTACGGGCGCACGCTCGAGGTGGCTGCCAGCGTGAGCGGCGGCGCGATGGTGATCGGCGCGATCCTCTCGGGCGAGGTCCTGCGCCGGAGGCTCGGCGCGTTCGTCCCGTGGCTGTCGGTCGTCAGGATCGCGGTCGCGACCGGCGTCGCTCTCGCAGTCGGTCGCGTGGTGCCCTTTCACGGCAAGCTGATGACGCTGGCCGAAGCAGCCATCGTCGGGATCTCGTTTCTCGTCGTGCTCGTCGCGACAAAAGAGCTCGGGAAGCGAGATCTCGAGGCGATCAAGGCCGTCCGCGCGAAGCGGGCCGCCGGAGGAGGTGAAGCATGAAGCGACTTGGAATCCTCTTGTTCCTCTACGCGTGCGGTGGCGTGCCGCAGAACACCGATACCCTCGGGGACTCGATCCGCGGCTACAACGACGGGGTCCGGTGGGGCCGCTACACCGTCGCCGCGTCGAAGGTACCGCCGAAGGAGCGTGCCGAGTTCATCTCCGAGATGGACGAGCGCGCCGAGAACATCAAGATCACCGACTACGACATCGTCGACGTCAACGCGAAGACCGACCGCGAGGCCAAGGTCCGCATCAAGATCGCCTGGTACGACGACCGGGAGGGCACCGTCCACGAGACCCACGCCATCCAGACCTGGGAGCGCCAGGGCAAGCTGTGGCTCATGGTCGAGGAAGTTCGCGTGCGCGGTAAGGAAATGCCTGGTTTGCCCGAGCCGATCGCGAAGAAGGAACCCGCACAGGAATCGCGGCGTTAGCGTCAAGGACGGGGTACCATTTCGCCCGAGGTGTCGCAGAGCGACTTCGTGGCCAAGGGCCAGACGTTGGTCAACTCCGGGCAGTACCAGGAGGCCGTCAATGTCTGCCGTCTGGGACTGCTGGGACGGCCGACGACCGTCGAGGGCCGAGTCGTGCTCGGCCAGGCACTCCTCGCGCTCAAGCGCTACGACGAAGTGCTCGCCGAGATGCGCGTCGCGCTCGAGCTCGACCATCACTCGTTCACCGCCCAGCGCCTGCGGGCCGAGGCGCTGCTCCTCAAGGGCGACCCGCACGCGGCACTCGACGTGCTGCGCAAGCTGCAGCAGCAGGTGCCGGGCTCGGTCGACGAGCTGCTCGCCGAGTGCGAGATCAAGCTCGGCCGGCCGGTGGCCAGCGCGAGCCATCCGTCGGTGAACTACGTCGGCAAGGGTGCGGGACACGGTCCCGACTCGGGCAAGCAGCTCGACGAGAACACGCGCCACTATCCGAACCACGCGTTCGGCGAGGCCGACGAGGAGACCACCGGTGGCAGCTTCGATCAGCCCACCGCGATCGCGGGCCCGAGCTCGAAGAAGAAGTCGGGCGAGAAGGTCACGGCGCAACCTCGCGACTCGCAGCGACCCACCAGCGAACACCTGCCATCGGCCCCACCGCGCGGCCCCGTTCGAGGGCGACTGCCCGCTTCTCCGAGGGTCGCGGTCGGCGACAAGACCGGCACCGTCGAGGTCGATCCCGAGCTCGAGGGGATCGAGCTCGAGGAGCAGGACGACTTCGGCGACATCGCCTCGCCGCCTCGCGCGAAGCAACAGAAGGTGCAGCTCGAGCGAGGTCAAGTGAGCTCGTCGAGGCGAGGCGGCGCGCTGCCCACGCCGGGGTTGGATCGGGCGCCCGTGAAGAAGCAGAATCGAGGAGAGGTCTCGAGCGTCGAGCTGGTCGACGACGATCTCGTCGAGGTCGACGACAGCCTGAGCGGCGAGGACAGCCTCGGCAGCAGCGAGACCTTACCGCCCGTCGACCTGCGTAGGGCCGGTGGCACCCGCGTACGCAACGCGGTCAATTTTCCGTCGGGTCCGCTCGATATCAGCAACAGCAACCCCGCTGCGAACCGTCCCACCGCCGTGGCGGACGTGGTCGTGCCGCCTCCGCATCTCGCACAGATGATCGCGAATGCGCCGCACGTCATGGACGTCGCGCGCCCGCAGCCGAGCTCGACGATGCGCGGGCAGGCTGCCGGACCGATCGCGGCAGCCCTGCCGACCATGGCCGCGGTACAACCGCCGTCACCCTACGGCACGCCCCCCACGTACGGCAATTTGCCGGGCATGCCCGCCGCGGCGCGTCCCACGCTCGCGATCAACGCCGCTGGTGTCGATGCGGCTCAGCAACCGTGGGCCCAGCGTACCGTCGCTGCGCAACCCAACCCGGCGTACCAGCAGCACCAGCACGCCGAGCAGCCGACGCAGCAGCCGCCGCCGATCGATCCGCAGCTCGCGGCGATGCTCGATGCGGTGTCGATGCCGCTCGAGCCGAGCCAGTCGAGCGTGCGCGTCCTCAAGACGGGCATGCGGAAGGGGCGCTCGAAGCTTCAGGTCGCGATCTGGCTCGTGATCGGCGCGCTCGTGATCGCGGGTGGCGTGATCGTCGGCTTCAAGTTCCGCACGATGCGGCTCGACAAGAAGATCGCGGATAGCCAGAACATCGCGAACGGCCTCGCGAAGGCCGATACGTGGAAGGCGATGGTTCGGTCGCGCGATCGGATCGCCGGCATCGCCCAGGCCTCGCCGACCGCCGACAACATGGCCGCGCTCGCGCGGATCCGCGCGCTGATCGCGTTCGAGTTCGGCGACGGGGTGCCCGAGGCCAAGACGGCGATCGATGGTCTCGGTGGGCAGGGCGGGCTCGATGCCGAGATCGCGGCCGCGTACTACGCGCTCGCGGTCAATGATTCGAAGAACGCCCTCGAGGCAGCGAATCGCGCGATCAAGGTCTCCGCCGATGATCCGGCCGCGCTCTACGTCCTGGGTCAAGCCGAGCTCCTCGCCGGCGACGTGGCTGCAGCGATCAAGCAGCTGCAAGCCGCCGTCGACAAGGAGGGCAGGCCGCTCTACCGCGTCGCGCTGTCGCGTGCGTACTTCGAGAGCTCCGACTGGAAGGAGGCTGCGCGCGCGGTCGATCCGGCGACGCTCAAGGCCTGGTACGAGGGGCTCGAGGCCGACACCGCCTTCGAGCTCAAGGACAGCGGCATCCAGTTGACGTCGCTCGTCGACGAGCACCCGAGCGTGGTGGCCCAGCGGGTGCGGCTCGCCGTGGCCACCGGGCAGACGACCGGGACGAAAGCGACGGAGTTGCGCACCCAGCTCGAGAAGATCATCGCGGAGGGCAGCAAGCCGATCAACGACCAGCCGCGCGGCGTCTCGCTCGTGCAGGTCGGGTTCACCTACCTCGCGCTCGCGGAGCTCGACTCCGCGACCGGCAAGACGGCGAACACGGCGGTGGATGCCGCGCTCAAGCTCGAGATCGATGACCAGCGGTTCGCCGAGCAGGTCACCGAGACGCTGTACTCGACGCTGATCTTTCCCCGGGCGACGAGCGCGGCAGAGCGCACCCTCAAGGGCTGGCCGGGCAGTCGACG
>JBBQJJ010000513.1:0-5850 GCA_038325805.1 Haliangiales bacterium | reverse complement strand
CATCGCCTCGGGGCGGCGACCGGAGTCGAACGCTGCTCGTGCTGTCCACACCATCTCGTTGGCCATCGCGCGGCGGCTCGCGGTGTCGCGATCACCGTCGAGATACTCCTCGATCCGATCCGCGGACCACCGCGCGGTCGGTCGCACGCCCGGCTTCCTCGACAGCATCACGCTACATAGGGCGTCGAGCTCCGGGGCGATCGCGCGATCGGGGCGGCGCGCTGCGGGCGAGGTCGACAGCGTCGACGACCGCGTGCTCTCGATTGCCTGCGCAGCTGGATGAAAGGGCTCTCCGGAGAGGATCTCGAACAGGAGCGTGCCGAGCGAGTAGATGTCGGCCGCGCGAGTCACATCCGGGTCGTCGAGCTGCTCTGGTGCCATGTAGCCAGGCGTGCCGAGGGTTGAATCCGCCGGTGCCGACCCTTCCATCGTATCGATGTCACCGACGACGAACCCGGCGTCTTCGAGGACGCGCGCGACGCCCCAATCGAGCACGTAGACCTCGCCGAACTCGCCGAGCACGATGTTCGCGGGCTTGAGATCGCGATGGACGATGCCGCGCGAGTGCGCGAAGTCGATGGCGCGACAGACATCGGCGAAGGCACGCAGTAGCCGCTGTCGCGTGCCGACCTCGAGCACCTGCGTCAGCGTCCGACCGGCGACGCGCTTCATCGAGAAGTACGGGCGCCCGAGCTCGTCCTTCGACAGCTCGTAGACCGGCACGATCGCGGGGTGATCGAGGCGCGCCTGGATCCGCGCTTCGCGCAGAAACCGCGAGGTCTCGTCCTCGGTGGGCGAGCCGGTCCGCAGCCGCTTGACCGCGACGTCGCGACCGATCTGGCGATCGTGCGCGAGCATCACTTCACCCATGCCGCCGCGGCCGAGCGCCTCGCCGAACACGTACTTGCCCGACATCGTCGTCGGGTCGTCGGCGATGATCGATCCGGTGCGCGCGGGTTCCGCGAAGGACGGGCGGCGCGGGGGCGTGGTGGTGGGTTTCGGGCGCGTGCCGGCCGGCGGGGTTGCTGCCCGCGACGGCGGAACCGTCGGCGTCTTGGGCCGCGTCCCGGCCGGTGGCGTCGACGCGCGGGAGGGTGGCCGCGGGTTGGTGTCGTCGTGATCGCTGCCCTCGAACAGATTCCCCGACGACCGCACGCGAATCTGCGGGCTGGTCGTCGACGGTGGATTCGTCGCGGCGCGCGGCGTGGTTCGACGGCTGCCGAGCTGCGGCACGCCGGTGGGTGGCGTCACCAGCGTGTCGGGCGGCGTCTCGAAGGGGTTCGGCGTCTGCTCCCCATCATCCTTCGGACTCATGCCGGCATTGTAACTACTTGCCTACCGGGAAACCTCGGTCGCGCATCAACGCGTTGGTATCGACATCGCGGCCGCGGAACTTGCGGAACGCCTCGTCCGGCGGGATCGAGTTGCCGATGCTGAGGATCATCGTCTCGAACTTCTTCGCCGTCGGCTTGTCGTAGAGGCTGCCCGCCTCCTTGAACGCCTCGGCCGCGTCGGCGGTCAGCGTGTCGGCCCACAGGTACGAGTAGTAGCCGGCCGAGTAGCCGTCATCAGCGAAGATGTGGAGGAACTGCGTCGGGCGGTGACGCATCACGATCTCCTTCGGCGCGCCGATCTCCTTGAAGATCGACTTCTCGAACTCGGACGGGTTGATCCCCGTGCCCACCGGCGCCGTGTGGATCCGCATGTCGTAGATCGCGGACATCAAGTACTCGACGGTGCTGAAGCCCTGGTTGAAGTTCTTCGCCTTCTGGATCTTCGCGACCAGGTCGGCCGGGATCGGCTTCTTGGTCTTGAAGTGGATCGCGAACTTGTTGAGGACCTCGGGCGTCGACAGCCAGTGCTCGTTGATCTGCGACGGGAACTCGACGAAGTCGCGCAGCGTGTTGGTGCCGGCCAAGGTCGGGTAGCGGATGTTCGAGAGGAGGCCGTGCAGCGCGTGGCCGAACTCGTGGAACAAGGTCTCCGCGTCGTCCCAGCTGATCAGCACCGGTTCGCCGGGCTTGCCCTTCACGTAGTTGCAGTTGTTGGACACGATCGGCGTGAGCACGCCCTTGAAGCCCTCCTGCGTGCGGTACTCGCTCATCCACGCGCCCGAGCGCTTGCCGTCGCGCGCGTACGGATCGAAGTACCAGAGGCCGACGCGCTTGCCGCCGCGCGTGACTTCGTAGACGCGCATGTCGGGGTGGTAGACGGGCACGCCCTTGACCTGCGTGAACTTGAGACCGTAGAGCTGACCGGCGGCCCAGAACATCGCCTCGCGCATGTTCTCGAGCTGCAGGTAACCCTTCACCTCGTTCTGATCGAGGTCGTACTTCGCCTTGCGGACCTTCTCTGCATAGAACCGGTAGTCAAACGGCTCGATCTTGATGCCTGCCTTCTCACCGTCGGCGAGCTTCTGCATGTCGGCGACTTCCTCTTTGACGCGCGCGATCGCCGCCGGCCAGACCTTCATCATCAGCGCGATGGCCGCCGCTGGGGTCTTCGCCATGTTGTCGTCGACGATCCAGTGCGCGTGCGATGGAAAGCCGAACAGCTTCGCGCGCTCCGCGCGGAGCGACAGGATCTGCGTGATCGTCGCCTGGTTCGCGGTCTTGCCGGTCTCGCCGCGGCCGACGAACATCTGCCAGACCTTCTTACGGAGGTCGCGGTTCGTGCTGTACGTGAGGAACGGATCCACCGACGAGCGGGTGTTGCGGATGACCCACTTGCCCTTCTGCTTGGTCGCCTCGCCGTTCGCGGCGGCGGCCGACTTGAGGCCGTCGGGTAGCCCGGCGAGGTCCGCTTCCTTGTCGATCACGACCATCTGCGCCTCCTCGTCGGCCAGCACGTTCTGGCTGAACGTGGTGTAGAGCGCGGCGAGCTTCCCGTTGATCGCCTTGACGCGCTCCTTGTCCTTCTTGCCGAGCGCGGCACCGCGGCGAGCGAACGAGCGGTAGTGGATCTCGAGCAGGCGCGCCTGATCGGCCTCGAGCTTCGGCTTGCCGTCGTAGACCGCCTTGATCCGCGCGAACAGCGCCTCGTTCTGGATCACCTCATCGCCATACGCGGCGAGGAGTGGCGCGGTCTCGGTCTCGAGCGCCTGCATGTCCTTGTCGTTCATCGTGCCGGTCAGCGTGCCCATCAAGTTCGCGGCGCGACCGAACGGACGGCCGGCGTCTTCATACGCCGCGATCGTGTTCGCGAACGTGGCCGGCTCCTTGCTCTCCGCGATCGCCTTGAGCTCCGCGCGATGCAGATCCATGCCGAGCAGCAGCGCCGGCTTGATGTTCTCCTTCTTGATCTTGTCCCACGGCGGCACGCCGCCATACGGACCCTTGAACGGCGCGAGCAGAGGGTTCTTCATCCAGTCCGGATCCTTCGCGAACGCGAGCTGATTGCGAAACATCACGAGCACGGCCGAGGCGGCCGACGAAGCAAGGAACGTCCGACGTTGCATGCGCGGAACATAGCCAACGCGCTGTGCGAGTCCATCAGATTCACGCTTCGAAGCCGAGGCACATCGCCTCGGACAGCTGCGACGGTGCGACGCTGCAACGCTACGGTGGCGGCTGGCAGACCAGCGCCTTGATCTTGCCCTTCAGCTCGACCGGGTAGCCACCGATCGTCGTCGCACCGGCCAGCGTGATCGACATCTCCTTCGCCCCACTGGGTGGACGATTCGGCGTGACGCTCAGCGTGCCGAACTTCGCGTTGCCTGCCCACGCGACCCAGCCACCATCGTGTGACGCGGACCATGCCTTGCCGTCCGGACCCCAGGTCAGGTGGATGCCGAGGTCGGGCCATTTCGCAGACGCGTAGTCGGTGCCCTCGACGCAGATCACCTCGCCCGTCGCCACGGTGAGCTCGCGCTCGCCCGTCTTCTTGATGGCCAGCGCGGCGCCGCGGATCGGTAGCTCCTGGGTCGCGATCTTGATCGTGGCGCCGGCCTGTGGTGGTGGCAGGACGAGATCGCGCTTGAGCTTGTAGTCGCCGCACCCGGTCACCTTCGCGGTGCCCTTGATGCTGAGCGTGCGCTTCTTCTTGAGGTCCTCGTCGTCCATGTCCAGCTCGATCGCGAGCGGAAGCTCGAACGATTTGCCGGCCGCGGCGTCGAGCACGAGCTCCTTCGGCAGTGGTTCGCCGCCGCTCTCGGACTCGATCTGCTTGGTCCACGAGCCCTTCTCGCGCGACGGATGCCAGTACTTGCCTCGCACCGCCCAGCCGAGCGTGCCGTCGGCGTGCAGGAAGCGGCCGATCCGCAGGGTGAGATCGAGGTCCGTAGGCTCGGAGCTCCGCGACGACGATCCGCTGGTCGGCACCTCACAGCCCTGCTCGAAGTTGGTGACCAGGAGCTTGATCTGATCGTCGCTGTCGCGGACGGCGATCACGCTCCGCACCGTGATCGGCTTGCCGTCCATCGACGCGGTGAGCTCGGGCTGCGCGGAGCTCGCCACGGCCTGGTTCGGCGTGTTCGGCTCGGGCGTGTGCGGCTCGGGCTTGTTCGCCTCCGGCTTGTCGGGTTTCTCGGGTTGCTCGCTCTTGCCGCAGGCGATCAGGGCGACGAAGATCGCGGCTCTCACAGGGCCTTCAACGACACGTACGTGATCTTGCCTGCCTCGACGGGCACCTGCCCGGTGCCGACGACGTTGCCGCCGGTCGCACTGACGGTGACCATCCCCGGATCGACGTTCGGGAAGATCACCTCGTGACCCGTGTCTCCCGCGGCCCACGTCGTGGTCGCGTTCGCCTGCGCGGCGCCGTGGTTGCCGGTGATCGCGACGGTGCGGTTGGCGCCGTCGACGTGGACGAACACGTGGCCCTTCGCGGCATCTGGCGCGAAGCCGACCGTGGCCTGGCGTGCCGCGGTGAAGTTGCGCGCACTGAAGAAGCCGCCGGCGCGGAGCATGGCCGCGTTCGCCACCGCGATCCCGCCGAGCGAGTACGGAGAGGGTGGAGTGGTACACGGCGAGTTGTCGGCGCTCACCGTGATGTCGACGAACGCGTCGCCATCGATGCACATGTCGAAGCGGCCGTTCGGTGCGGTGGTGTCCATCGCGCCATCGCCTTGCACCTGGAACAACGCCTCGAAGATCCCGCAGAACGTCTCGTCGTTATCCCAGTCGACGTATTCGCCGGTGAACCGCAGCTGACTGCCACACGAGCCGTTGTCGATATCGACGACCGGCGTCGCATCCGACGGCGTGTCGCCATCGTCGCCACAGGCACTACAGGCGACGAGCAGAGAGGCGAGAACAGCGATGCGAACCATGTCCGGACGCTAGCAGAAACGCTACGCTCGCGGCCGTGATGCCCAGCATGCTCGTCGGCAACTTCCGCAGCGCCGAGGTCGAGCTCGCGTGTCGAGATCTTCCGCAGGCGCTGAGCTTGCTCGAGACGCTCCAGTTCGTCGTCGAGATGATCATGCCCGCGGACGCTCCGCAGCTCGCGGTGGTCTCCGGGCACGGGCTGCGCGTTCGCCTCGTCGTCGGTGATGGACCATCTGGGCTGATCCGGATCGCGTGCGATCAGGTCCCGGCGCGCTGGCAGTTCGAGGCCGGTGGGATCCGCGTCGAGTTGGTCGAGGCGCAGCCAGCCGTGGAGCTCCCGCCGAATCGTCCGGATCTCGTGATCGCGCGCTCCGGTGAGTGGGGGCTCGGGCGCGCCGGCATGGAGTACCGAGATCTGATCCCGAATCGCTACGGCGGTCGGTTCATCGCCTCGCACATCAGGATCCCGCAGGGCGGTCCGGTCAACGACTACGTGCACTGGCACGCGATCAAGTTCCAGCTGATCTACTGCTACCGAGGCTGGGTGCTGCCTTCCTTCTCGTGCACCGTCACACGCGCTGCG
>JBBQJJ010000512.1:0-5859 GCA_038325805.1 Haliangiales bacterium | reverse complement strand
ATGAGCGGCACGATCACGATTCGCGATTCACTCGTGCGGAACAATCCGCGCGGCACGTTCGAGACGCCGGATCTGCCGGGCTTCTACGTGATCGCGAGCGAGCCGGCGATCGTCATCAACTCGATGATCCTGCGCTAGGTTCACATGCACTTTGCCGGGCGCTTGTCCTTGGGGTAGCACGCGTACCGACGGCACTCGTTGCCCTTGAAGAAACAGCCGCCGATGGTGAGGTGGGTGGTGATGAAGCCGTTGCTACCGTCGGTGAATCCTTCGGCGATCGCGTCCTGCCCGACGCAGATCCGGTCGGTGAGCTCGCCGGTGTAGACGATGTCGAGCGATTCATTGGCGGCGACGATGCGCAGGTAGTGGATGTTGCCGAACGTCACGAGGCGCTTCACGATGCCCCACCGGTAGGCGTCTGTCGGCGGTGGTTCGAACTTCGCGATCACCACGATCGCCCGCAGTCCGAGGGCGGCGGCGACGACGATCCAGCGCATGCGTGCTTGACCGGCAGGACGCGCGCGCTATTCCTGCGGCTTGTGCGGGCCGATCGGGGCACGTGTCTACGCGACGGAGCGGGGTGACTGTCGTCGGGGTATGTGATGGGACGAAGCTGGTGGGTGATCTGCGTCGTTGCGGCCTGCGGTGCTGATACGCGCCGGGAGTCGGGGAGCAAGCCGGTCGCACCTGCCGTGGGCGTCCAGCAGCCAGATGCCGCCGTTGCAGAGATCGACGTCGGCGAGGCGCTTGTCGTGACGAAGGATGCTGGAGCTCCGACTGGAAAGCCGGAGCCGTGTTTCTGCTTCTCGTGGGTGCACCTCGACGAGAATGGCCAGCGCTGCTACCCGACCAAGGCGACGTGCGACGCCGAGTTCACGTCGTTCGGACGCAGCACCAAGATCCCGTGCGGGGAGGAGCAGGACCGATGCGACTCGTACGCGTGTCGCCACCTCGGCAAGGAGTGCTTCGCCCTCTAACCCCAGAGGTCGCCTGTGTCGATCCTTCGACCAGGCGAATGATGGGGTTAGTTACAGCCAGTTCCCTTGGACTTCGAGTGACCACGGGTTCGCGGCTGCGCAGGTCGCACCGACCGGGCGAATCTCGACGGAGACATCGCGGCTATCGCTGCTGCCGTTCGGGATCGTGCCTTCGCCCCACTCGGCGAGGTTCTCGTTGATCGTGCCGTTCGTCGAGGTCGTACCGACCGTGGTGGAACACTCGACAAGATCGCTGCCGGCGTTGACGTAGACGAACACGTCGTAGTCGTTGGTGGACGGCGACGTCAGCTTCGCGCCGAAGCGGAGCGTGAGGCCGGGGAAGTTGTCATCGTCCTCGGTGACGCGGACGCGAAACCACGCCGATTGATGCCCGGAGACGTTGAGCTTGATGTTGCTGGTATCGCCGCTGACGGCACCGAGGGCGATCGCGGTCTGGCAGGTGGCTGCGCTCGCACACAGGTTCTGCGCGGGGCCGTCGGGCCCCTGCGAATCCGCTGGTGGCGGCGAATCCTGCGGCAGCGGGATCGGCGAATCGGAAGGTGGCTTGGAGTCCGACGGAGTGATCTCGCCATTACCAGCACTCGCGCACGCCACGAGCAGCAACGCCGGAACGACACGGACCACCATCGATCGGGACGCTACCACGCGTGCTTCGAGGTCGAAGGGGATTTCTTAGGCGGTGGGCGCGGTGGTCGACCGGTCGGTCGGGGCGGTGTTCTGACGCGGCAGGGCAAGGTCCGGAAACAACATCTCGACTTCGAGGCTGCGGAGGACCTCGTCGAGGTCGCGGTCGGAGACGGGGACGACGGGCGATTCACCGGTCTGGGTCATGGCGGCGGCGATGAGCAAGACCTTTGCCGTCGCAGGTTCGCGATTTCGCGAGTCATGGACGTGGCAACTCGATCCGTCAGGCAGTCGACAACGTGCAACGCAGGACCGACTTGCGCATCGGGTTGCACGATCATCTCGAGTGAGTGTGAGGATTGGCCGCGATGGCCAAGTCGAAGACTTGGCGAAGGCCGGCCGTGACGAAGTCGACGAACGCGAAGGCGGCTGGGTCGAAGTCGGCTGCCGAGGTGACGTACGCGCGGCGTTCGCCTGCGAATGCGGACCGAGCGCTTCGACTAGGCTTTCGCGCGAGGGCGAACGGCGTCGAAGCTGTACTCGATCAGCGGCAGGTTCGCCGGACCGAGCCCCGATCCGTCACCACCGGGATTCCAGATCACGACAGGGTCCTCTTTGAGCGGTGAGTGAGCGAGGGTCTCGGCAGCGTGATCGCGGAGCTCGCGCACTTGCTCGAGCGCTTCGTCACTCGCGTTGCGCGTGATCGCGACGAGGTAGAGCTGGCGCCTCGCCACCGCGACGACGATCTCGCGCTGTTCGGAGAGGTTGAGGATCTCGCCGGCGAACAACCGGTCGGAGTGGTCCTTCATGCGATCCATCAGCGACGCCACCAGCGGCAGGGCCTCTTGCTCGAGTAGATCCCCGGCGAGAGCGACGACTTCGCCTTCGCGATCGACCACTGCCACTGCCTTGATCAAATCCAGATCACCCATGCCGAGCTCGACGATTCGCTCGAAGTTCAGATCGCGCATCGCGCGTCAGCTTACTAGTTCACGGTGATGCGGAGAACTTCAAAGACCTCAGCATATGAAACTCCGTACGTGTGGCCGAGTGTACGAGCGACATCTCGGCGCATTTCGGAGAACGTCGGCGGGAACTGCGAAGCGTGCTCGGCGATCGCGGCGATCTTGCGATCGATCGACGAGGAGATCTCGACGACGCACGTGGGTGGCGGTGGTGCCGCGCCGGCGGGCAGCCGCGTGGAGAATGCGAGGATATCGCAGCGGCTGCGGCGGACTGCGGCCAGCGCGGCGCGGTGAACGAGTTGATGATCGTGATGCAGATCGTGAGAGCCGTGAACGATCAAGAGATCAGGATCGACGCGTGCGAGCTCTGCTTCGAAGCGCGCGACCAGCGCGTGCATCGGTAGTTCTTCGACTCGCGTATCGCGTTCCTCGGGAGGCAGCACGAGCTCGACGCCGAGGTGTGTTGCCCCACGCGTGGCTTCCCCTCTCCGGATCTCGAAGCGGTTGGGGATCGATGCGACCTGGAGCGTGACCGCCGCACCGGCGGCAGCGAGCTTCGCGACGAGACCCCCCGCCCCGACCTCGACATCATCGGGGTGTGCGCCGATCGCGAGTGCTCTACGAACGTGATCGAGCCGCATCGCGTTCGTCTATCACGTGGTGGAGCTGCAGCGTGAGTGCGTTGTCGGGCATGGATCAACGTCGACAGGCGGCCGGTCACCGCTGGCCGGTCACCGCTCCGTGAGCGAGCGCGGGTCGAGGCCGTAGACCTCGACGAGCGCATCGAACAGCGTCGGCTCGAGCTTGGCCAGCTTGCGCGGGCACTCGAAGAACAGCTCGCTCGCCACCGCGAACAGCTCGGGCCCCTCGGCATCCGCGATCCGTTCCGTGCGGATCCGATCGCCGATCACCGTCTGGTGCAGCGGCATCTTGTGCAGCCGTGCCGACCACTGCTCGAAGTGCTCGTGCGTGCGCAACGCATCGAACCTGCCGTCGGCGTGATCGAAGGCGTGCGCGAGCTCGTGATAGGCGGTCTGCTGGCCTTCGGGGCGGAGCAAGCCCTCGACGACCGAGCTCCAGCCGAGCTCGACAATGCCGGAGACACTGACGATCTCGTCGCCGATCATGTCGCGCTTTCCGAGATAGCGACCACCGACCTCGGGCACGGGATCGCTGGCGTAGATCCGGATCTCGCGTACGTGATCGAACTGCGAGATGTCGCGACCGAGGACGAGGATCGCGGCGCTGGTCGCGACGACCACGCGGTGGCGGTCATCGAGCTCGAGATCGACGCCGACGAACTGCTTCTCGTGGAGGAAGATCAGGATGTCGCCGTGCAGCTTCGCGCGCTGCTCCGCGGTCAGACCCGCGGTCTGTGCGATCTCGGAGACGTGCCGGTAGTACGCGTCGGGGAACGGCGTGGATCGCAGCTCGTCACGCTTCGTCTCGTCGATGCGATCACGGAAAGGATGTGCACTCGCGGCCATCTTCTGGCCGAGCCAGCGCACGAGGCGGCCAAACATTCAGCCACGAGCGTACGCCGTTAACGCGTTGCGTGGCGAAGGGGCTCGCCTGGGAGTCAGCACTGCAACCTGTTGTCTACCGATCTATCGCGCACGTAGCTGCACACGTGGGTGGGCACGCCTCGTGATGAAGGATAAAGGCATGAAGCTTCTGATGTTGTTACTGGCCACTTCAGTCGCCGCCTGCGTCGTCGGGGAGGATCTTCCGACGGAAGACGATCTGCCGTTGCCGCGGTCCGAAGCAGCCCTCGGCAACAACGCGCGCACGTCCTTCAACTTCTTCAAGGCGAAAGGCTTCACGGATGTTCAGGCCGCGGGGATCATCGGCAACCTCATGCAGGAGTCGAGCATTCGACCCACTGCGGTGGAGTACGGTGGTGGCCCCGGTCGCGGCATCGCGCAGTGGTCGATCGGTGGGCGCTGGAACACCGGGACGAACAACGTCACTCGGTTCGCGAGTGCGCGCGGCACGGATCGCTGGGCACTGCAGACGCAGCTCGATTTCATCTGGCACGAGCTCTCGGTGGTCGGCGGCTACGGTCTCACCGAGATCCGCGCCGCGACTACGATCCAGCAGGCGGTGACCGCGTTCCAGAACAAGTTCGAGAAGTGCGGAACCTGCGCGCAGACCAAGCGCATCCAGTACGCGAACCAAGCGTTGCGCGACTACGGCGGGCAGAGCACCAACCCCACGACGCCCGACACGAGCACGCCGAACGAAGGCGCGACCTGCTTCTCGGGAACGCTCGAACGCGAGGTTCCGGAGAACACCTGCGTCGAGAGCAAGTTCGACAGCCTCTGGTACCAGTGCACCGAGGGCGAGTGGCTCGATCGCTGGAGCAACCCGGTGCCGTGCGTCGCCGAGTTCCCGCTCTAGTCGAGCAGGTCGAGAAGCGAGGGCTCGTTGAGAGACGTCGAGCTTGGCTTGATCGAGGGACGGGTCCGAAACGAAAAACCGCCGCGCAGACGGGGATCTGCACGGCGGTGGGTTGGGAGGAGGGCTTTCAGTCGATCTTGTCGTGGAGCTTCTTGCCGGCGCTCTCGACGACTTCGCCGATCTTCTTGCCGGCATCCTGGATCTTCTCGCCGGCGCGCTCGCCGAGGTCCTTGATCTTCTCGCCCGTACGATCGCGTGCTTCGTCGCGCTTCTCGCGGGTCTCTTCCATCTTCTTCCCGAGCTTCTCGACGCCGTCTTTGATCTTGTCGGCGGCCTGGTCGATCTTGTCGTTCACCTTCGTGGTCGTGTCAGTCATGTCTGGGGGGATTGCGAAGGCGATGCCACGTTGCGTCGACCAGGCGCACGCAGTTACGGGATTCACGCGTGCGGCTGCGCTCGGGTGTGCGACCGATCAGTGCTTTCCTGTGGCCGACCGTACTGCTCGTGGTTCGGCACGCTGGGACTTCCACGCCGAATGGGGAGGTGGGTGACGGCTGCGACGCATCGAGATCACGCGTTGATCGGGTGAGACCGAGGATCGAAGATTTGGTGGTAGCCGGCCAGGTCGAGGCCGACGATTCGAACGGATCCCTGCGTCGAGACCTTCGACCCATGCGAACCGCCGCGCCGCAGATCACAGACCCACCTCGGGCGAACCCGAACGGTCGATCCCAGTGGACGTGGCGGTCGGCGACGTGGTCGAGTGCCCGACTGATGCGCTGGTTGTTGCCGATCCTCCTCGTCGCGTGTGGCCCCAAGACCCTGACGCCGACGCCCGATGGACCCGACGACCCCTCCGACGGCCCACCCGA
>JBBQJJ010000511.1:0-5865 GCA_038325805.1 Haliangiales bacterium | reverse complement strand
ACCCCCGTGGAAACCGTGCGTGCGGATTTCCCGCACACGGCTTGCGGGAGGGCTCTCGTTCCAGCGGTACTGGGCAGTCTCCGGATATTCGACGGTGCCGTAGAGGCGGTGCAGGCCGAGGTTCCAGAAGTAGTCCCGTGTCCAGGTCCTCGTCTTGCGTGCGTTGGCGTTGCGACCAGCACGTTTGATGTGCAGACCGCGCAGCCGCTGATACACGTACGAGTCCACCTGGTTGAAGCTGCGTGCCGCGTTGCCGGTGCAGAAGTACTGGCCCCAGCCCCGGAGGATCGGGTTCAGATCTTCGACCACCTGCTTGATGTCCGCGTGGCATCGACCACGAGACGTCTTGTCGCGCACCTTCTGTCGGATCCGCTTCATCGCTCGGCGCGACGGCTGTCGTTGCAGGAAGTAGACGCGCTTCCCTTCACGTTCCAGGATCGCCCCGCTCAAGCGTTTGCGGAGATGACAGCCGAGAAAGTCGAAGCCTTGTTCGCCGTCGTAGAGCACGACGCGCTTCGTCTTCTCGGGGTGTAGCTCGAGCCCGAGCCGAGCGAGGTACTTCCTCACGTCGCGCTCGGCGTCCTCGCACTGTCGCTTCGTCTTGCACACCACGACGAAGTCGTCGGCGTAGCGCACCAGCTCTCCGAGATGGGAGCTGTGTCGACTCCACAGCAGGTCGAGCACATGCAGGTAGATGTTCGACAGGAGCGGCGAGATCACCCCTCCTTGCGGGACACCGGTCATCGTCGACCGGAGCTCGCCGTCTTCCATCACGCCTGCTTCGAGCCACTGCCTGATCAGCTTCAGCACCCGCCGATCCGAGACGCGCCGCGCGACGAGCTTCATCAGCTTGTCGTGATCGATGCTTCCAAAGTAGTCGCGGATGTCGGCGTCGAACACGTGATGATGCTGGTAGCCGAGCTTGCGCACGGTCTCCAGCGCCATCAACTGGCTCCGCTTGGGACGGAAACCGTACGACGAAGGCAGGAAATCTGCCTCGAAGATTGGCTCCAGCACCAGCTTCGCCGCCATCTGCACTACTCGGTCTCGGACCGTCGGAATGCCCAACGGTCTCTGCTTTCCATCTGCCTTCGGAATGTACCGGCGCAAGATCGCGCTCGGTCGGTACTCGCCCGTCTGCAGCGCGGTCCGTAGCTCCGCGAGGAAGCGTTCGGCGCCGTACTGCTCCACCTCCGCGATCGTCTGGCTATCGAGCCCAGCCGACCCACGGTTCCGCTTCACGCGTTTCCATGCTTCGTCGAGGACGTCACTCCTCCACATGCGATCGTACAGCGCATGGAATCGTCGCTCCGGTGACTGCTTGGCCGCTGCACACAGTCGTCGTTGAAGTTGTCGCACTTTGTCGACCTCCCTACGGAGGTCGGGCTGATTGGGCCTTCCGGCCATGTCCTCGCGCTTACCCTCGTCGACGACGCGCCCTCTCTCGTGGCCCTTCCCTCCGACGGCGTTATGCAGCGCCGTCCTCGTCGGTACTATGACCCCGTCGGACTTCCGCTGCGCGATGACGCCCTTGGCTCTCGGCCTGTTGGCGTCACCCAGCCATGACGATGGCTGCGCAGACGGACCTCTCGTGTTCCGTAATAATCCTTGTACGCGCGCTGCTCCCTCTACCCCGCGAAGGTCGTCGTCGAGCTCCAGTGCTCCCGATGGCGATGTTGCCTTGCCCGTGAAATGAGCGGCTCGGCCCTCCGATTGTTCATCTGTCGAGGCTGCAGGCTTCACATGACGTTGCGGCTCGCGTACTCGCTCCTCGCTGATCAGCTCGCGCTGACTCGCTCGCTTTTGACGCCCGGCTTCAGCCGTCGGAATCTCTTCCTCTGCTGCGGGCCTGCTACTCGGCGCTCTGGCGCTTACCGAGACGGGACTTACACCCGCTGGATCATCACAGCTTGACGACAGGTTGCCAGCCGGTTGCCCGGTGGGACTTCCGTCGTCGTCACGACGCACCATCCATCGATGCTACCGCCGACCTCGCGATCTTCAACACGCGCCAGCGATTACCCGTAGCGCGCCCGCCAGCACGTCGTCTCGCCGGCATACGCGGTTTGTTGCTGCTCCCATTCGAGGCCCTCGATGCGAGCGCATGCCGCGTGCGCCGACGGTGTCACCAGGATCTCGTCGGCGACGGCGATGTCCTCGCCGAGCTTGCTCGCCATGTTGACCTCTTGACCGAAGACCTCGTCGTCGCCGATCTTGAGGAGTCTGCCGAAGCCGATACCGACGCAGAGCAGCACCTTGTCCTCGGGGCGACTGGTGGCGCTGAGCGCCTGACACGCGCGCTGCATCGCGATGCCGCTCTCGACCGCGGCGGTTGCGGTGGGAAACAGGATCAACATGCTGTCGGCTTCGGTCTTCACCAGCGCACCGCCGTGCTGCTGGATGATCGGAGCCAGCGCGCGCGTCTGTTGATGGATCGTCTGCAGGAAGTGAACGATGCCGAACCGCGCGACCTGCCGCGAGAACCCCGCGAGGTCGGTCAGCATCACCGCCCAGTCGCCGCCGAACCGTCGCCAGATCTCGTCGTCGATCGTCGTGTGGTCAGCGCCGGCGATCCGCTGCTCGATCAGCTCCCACAGCGCGCGGACCTCCAAGCTCGGCATTGCCGACGATGATACATGCGAGGGCCGGGTCAGGGCCTGATCGCGAGGAAGGCGATCGCGGCGAAGTGGCACGCGCAGCCGAGCACGACCATCACGTGGAACACCTCGTGATAGCCGAACACGGTCGGCCACGGGTCAGGCCGCTTCACCAGGTACACGACAGCGCCGACGGTAAACAAGGCACCTCCCGAGATCAGGAGCGCGAACGAGATCGGATCCAGTCCCGCATGGACCTCGGGGAGGTACGCGATGACGACCCAGCCCACGAGCACGAACAGCGCGGACGTGACCGCACGCGGCGCGTGGGGCCAGCACGCCGCGCGCACGATCCCGAGCCCAGCGGCTGCCCAGGCGAGGATCAGGAGACGTCTGCCGACCTCATCGGGAAGGCCAAGCAGCGTGAACGCGGTGTACGTCCCCGCGATGCACGCAAAGATCATCGCGTGGTCGGCGCGCCGCAACCAATTGAAGGCGCGTGGCCCCCAATCGCGGCGGTGCAGCGCGGCGCTGACGCCGAACATGCCGGCTAGCGTCGTCGCATAGATAGCGGTCGCCACCATCGCCACTCGATCGCGTGACAGCGCGACGAGGCCCGGCCCGAGTACCAGCACCACGAAGAACGCGACACGATGCGAGACGCCTCGGAGGCGGGGTCTCGGGCTCGACATCGCGTGGACCATGCTCCTCGAGAGCATGCAGCACCCGCCCGCCGCCTACTCGCCCCCGCTGTCATGGCTCGGTCAGGTTCGTCGGTGAGCCGAGTTACGGGTCGACACTGACCGGCTGCACGGTCAGCAGCTTCTTCCACCGAGCCTCGGCCCACTGCTGCAGCTTCGGTGCGTTCTTGAACTCGGCCTTGTAGTCCCCGCCGAGCGGCTTGCCGTCGGGGTCCGCGCCGATCGCCCGTCCGCGGAGCGCGTGCTTGTCGGGGCCTTCGACGACGATCAGCTTGCGGGGCGTCGGCTTCGCGGTGGCATCGCAATCGAGGTCGTAGCCGAACGCGATCTCGGGCACTCCGTCGGCATCTTCGTCGGTGATCGACAACGATCCTGCGACGAAGCTGGCGACCAGATCGAGCTTGCAGCTCTCGACCGCATCCCGAACCAGGCGAAGCTCGCGAAGCTTGGGGCCCGTGAAGATCTGGGCGAACAGCGCGCGGCTCTCACCGCGCTTTGTCTTCGAGCTCGTCGTCGACAACGCGACGTAGTTCGCGACTCCATCGGCCGCCTTCCACCGCCATAGCTGCACGAGCCGCGTGCCTTTCACCGGGAGCTTGACCGGCGGTGGTGCGGTCGCCACGAGCTGTTCGACGTGGAGGTTCTCGGCGCGCGCAGCGCCTGCCGTCGTCACCATCATCACGGACACGACCATCATCCGCAGCAGCCTCATGCCCACCACTATCGCACGGCTACATTGAACTTCGACGACTCGGCCGCGTTGCCGGAGAGGTATCGTGATGCCATGACCGAGCGCGATATGCGGCTGCTGTGGTGCTCCTCGCGGCCGTGACAAGCTCTGCGTGTTCGACTCCGGTCGCGGTCGGTTCGATGCTCGCCGGCGGTGGCGCATTGGTGGGCGCGAAGGTCATTTACAAGGAGGACTGCGACGGCGAAGGCTGCGGCTACGGGAACCTGCTCGCCGTGCTGCTCGGCACCATCGGGTTCAGCTTTTTCGTCGGGGGAAGCGTCGGTCTCGCCGTCGAAAACAATCGCGATTGATCTTCGCGAGTACTGCTCTGTGGGTCGGAGTTCGTCGTGATCGGCATCACAGCGAACCTCTTGATGTGGGTGGTCGTGATGCGACTCGTGGGATCGGGTGTCGTCCTGACCTCAAAATGAAGAAACTTGCTCTTACCGCCCTGGCAACCGCCCTCCTGACATCGACGGCCATTGCCGGCACCATCCGCGTCGAGAACCACGACTCGAAGACCTACAAGGTCGAGCTCAAGTGCAGCGGCTCGTCGACCTCGATCGAGATCAGGGGATCGACGACCACGTCGTACACGTTCCACTCCTCGAGCAAGGAGTGCGACATCGTTGGCGGAAACCTGTCGTTCCCGGTAAAGAAGATGGAGGACGGCCAGAAGTGGAAGATCGACAACGGCAAGGCCGTGAAGAACTGACCGTGTTGACTCGGGTTGCGCGCGTGAGGGTGTTGGTCGCGCTCGTGGTTATCTCGAGCGGTTGCACGTCGCTCCTCGGGATCAGCGATCCTGTCGCCGACAACAATCCGGGTGATGCCGGCCCCGTCGACGGTGCCGATGCCGGTCCGCGCATGCTCGAGTCGATCACGATCGAGCCAGACCCGCTGGTCGTGCCGCTCGGGCTCACCAAGCAACTCGAGGCGCGCGGTCACTTCACCGACGGAACCGTCGAAGATCTGACGGCGCAGGCCACGTTCGCGCTGGTGTCGGGATCGTCGATGACGGTCACGGCCGGCGGCGAGGTCAAGGCGTTGACCGAAGGGCCCGCCACGATCAGCGCGCTCGTCGGCGCGTTCACCGACACGGTCGACGCCACCGTGAGCACCGCGGCGCCCGATCACATCACATTGTCGCTCGGCAACCTGACGCTGCGGCAACAGCAGCGCGTCCAGGTGCGCGCGACGATCGTGTTCAGCGACGGCGCGACCGCCGAGGGCACCGACAGCGTCACGTGGGAGAGCAGCGACTCGGCGATCGCCACGGTCACGGGCGGCCGCGTCGACGCGCAGCTGGTGATGGGTGCGACGACGATCTCTGCGAGCCTGCCCAGCGTGACACCGGGAACGCTGATCGCCAACGTCGGGGTCATCCGGTGCCGGCCGATCATCAACGAGGTCCAGGCCGGCAGTGCTGCCTCCGCCGAGGATGAATGGGCGGAGATCTACAACCCGTGTAGCGTCGCGATCGACGTCAGCACGTTCACCCTCAACTACCGCGCCGCCAATGACGGCATCGCGCAGCCCGATCGCAACGCTCTCGTCCAGCTCGCAGGCACGATGCAACCCGGAGAGCTCCGCCTGTTCGGCGGTGACATGGTGCCCGAGCCGCTGACGGCGACGTGGGGCAACGGCGTCATGCAGGCGAACAACGGTGGGCTTGGCCTGCGCGACGGGCCCACGACCACCGGCCTCCTCGTCGACTCGGTCACCTACGGCAACGTCAACGGCAATCCGTTCACCGAGACCGCGACCACGATGCAGCTGGACGCAACGTTCGTGATCGCGCGCAGGCCGTTCGACGGCAACGACACCGACAACAACA
>JBBQJJ010000510.1:0-5890 GCA_038325805.1 Haliangiales bacterium | reverse complement strand
CGGCGAGGTCACCGCAGGCGGTGGCGAGCTGGCTGACAAGGTCGGTCTCGCGAAGCACGAGCCCGAGCTCCGCGAGCGGAGGCGCTGCTTCGATCACGGCGCGAAACGCGGGGTGGTTCTCGAGTGGATGACTAGGTCTCGGCATGCGAGCCCATGCATCAACATCCGCGCCACCTGAACGCTCACGCGATCTTCGCAGCTTGCACCCTCGGTTGTCCGCCGACCGGACACCGCGTCCGGTTCTCGACCGGACACCGGACGTCAGTCCTTGAGCGACGCTTCGATCGTCTTGCGGATCTCTTCGATCGGCAACGCCCCGATCACCTTGCGTCCGTTGATCACGAACGACGGCGTGCCCCGGATCTCCAGTTCGGCAGCCACAGCCTTGTCGGCCTCGAGCGCCGCCGCGAACGAGTGCTGCTCGAGATCTTTGCGCAGCCGCACGACATCGAGACCACCTTGTCCGGCGAGCGCGAGGATCGCGTCCTTCGACAGGTCATCCGGGTTCGCGATCATCAGCTCGTCGAGCTCCCAGAACTTGCCCTGCGCTTCGGCAGCGAGCGCGGCCTCGGCCGCGAGCTCCGCCGACGTGTGCACCGGCATCTGCTTGATCACCAACCGGAGCTTGCCCGGGTACTCGTCGAATAGCTGATCGATCGTGCCGTAGACCTTGCTGCAGTACGGGCACTTCAGATCGGTGAACATCACGATCGTCACCGGCGCCTTGACCGGTCCGCGGCTCGGACCCTGGTCGAGCTTGAGCCGCTTGTAGGTCTGCGCATCGATCGAAGGATCGACGTCGGGTTCCGGCGCCGCGATCGCGCCGGGCGGCAACCCGGGGGGCAACCCGGGACGCTGCGCACGAATCGTCGGCATCGTCGGCGCGGGGGCGACCTGCTTCGCCGCCGAGCCCTTCGTCGGCGGGGGGAACGTGGGCTGCGTGATCACCGCGGCGGTGGCCTCGGAGTCCGATGACTTGTGAACGATGACTGCGGTGGTGGTGCCGGCCGCGATGAGTGCGGCGACAGCTGCGAGCTTCAACATAGATCCTCCGTGAGAGCGTGCGTGGGTGGCAGCGTCGGCACGGGACACTCCGATCATCGGTAGCGCAGCAACCACGGCAGCGACGAGATCGCGACGCGGCCGGCGCCGTAGCGATTTTTCGACGAGCGAGGTCACCCCATTCGCGAGGTGCTGGCGCCCTCGAGACAGCCGTTGCAATGCGGCTGCCTCGGAGATGCCAAGCGCCTCGGAGACTTCACGGACGCTCAGGTTCTCCTGGTAATAGAGCACCAGCACGTCGCGATAGGTCTCGGGCACGCGAGCGAGCGCTTCACCGACGACGCGTTCGGCCTCGGCCGAGCACACCGCCTCGAAGGGATTGCCCTGCGCGGTCATTTCAATGTCGCCGTCGATCGTTACCTCACGCGTCCGCTTCTTCGCCTTGCCGGCGAGGTTGCGCGCGATGCCACACAGCCACGCGCGCAAGCGACCCGGTTCGCGCAGCTGATCCAGCTGACGCCATGCCGCGAGGAACGTCTCCTGCGCGACATCTTCTCCGAGCGCGTGATCGCGCGTCCTGCTGTACGACACCGCCGAGACGACGTGTTGGTAACGTCCGACGAGCTCGCCGAACGCAGCATGCTCACCGCGCCGGCTCGCTTCGAGGAGCTCGGCATCGGTGGTCAGCTTCGCGGCGATCGAATGTCCCATGTCGAAGGGTGAGTGCTCTGGTACCGGGTAGACCTGACAAACAATCGTATGCGTTCTCCTAACCCAGCGATGACGCTATCCATTCCGCGGCCGCGAACGTGCGGTGCTCTCCGTCGACGAGGCCTCGCGGCGCGACGTGAGCCGCCACACAGATCCGATCTTGACGTCGGCTCGTAAGCGCGACATGGGCTGTTTCGCCGGGATACCATCGCCGTGATGCGAAACGCAGTAGGCAAGCTCCCCGTCGTCACCGATGTCGCTGAATCCTGCGGTTGCGACCGCCGGACGGTCCTCGGAGGTCTCGCGATCGGAGCGTTGGTCGCAGGCTGTCGAATCGATGATCCGGGTGCCACGAGCGATGCCGCCGGACCGACCGATGCGCCCACCGATGGTGTGCCCGGCACCGGGTTCGAGCTCTGCGGAGCGGAGGTGTGCGTCGACCTCACGCACCCTCAGAACGTCAAGCTGCTCGACATCGGCGGCACCCGCAATATCGTGTCGGGCACGAAGAAGATCACCATCATCCGGACCACTGAGACCGTGTTCTCGACGGTCACCTCCATCTGCACGCACACCGGGTGCACGGTGGCGTGGAAGGTCGCGATGGACCAGATCCAGTGCCCGTGCCACGGCTCGAAGTACATGGCGGACGGCACGCTGATCATCGGGGCCGGCGGCTCGACGACACAGGCAGCCCTCAAGAAGTTCACGAACACGTTCGACGCACCCGGCAACCTGCTGACGATCACGATCACGTGATCCGCTGACGAACTGACCGCGCCGCGATCTCGTCTCCGTGACTCGCTGACACGAACCGCCACACGCGCTCGTGACGACTCGGCCACTTAGCGTGGGTTCCGCCGTTGGCGCGCGACTTGAGTAGGACGCTCGCCATGCACCGCGTTGCTGCGATCGCCCTACTCTCTCTCCTTCTTCCACGCGTCGCCGACGCCGATGCAACCGGCGAGACCCGCACCGGCAAGGAGGCTCCCGCCGTCGGCGAGGACGACCAGCTCTACAGCTGCAAGAACCGCTCGGGCGAGGTCGCGGTGCAGTTCAAGCCCGAGATGGAGGTCAAGGAGCTGCTCGCCTGGGTGATGGGCTTCACGTGCAAGAACTTCGTCCTCGATCCACGGATCGTCGCCACCAGCCGCCGCGTCACGATCGTCGCGCCGAACAAGATGAGTGCGCAGGAGGCATACCGCGTGTTCCTCGTCGCGCTGTCGACGATCGGCTACACGCTGGTGCCGCAGGGCAACGTGATCAAGGTCGTCGATTCGAAGTACGCGAAGAACGAGGCGATGCCGATCGCGCGCTCCGTCGACGGCAACGCGCAGTTCACCCGCTACGTCTATCGCCCGAACTACGCGCAGACCGATGCGTTGCTCCAGGCGTTCACGCAGATCAAGAGCATCGACGGCGACGTCCAGCAGATCGGCGGCATGCTGCTCCTCACCGACTACGGTAGCAACGTCCAGCAGATGCTCGGGCTCGGCAAGTTGATCGATGTGCCGAAGGGCAGCGACGGCCTCTACCTGCTGCCGGTCAAGTATGCCGACGCCACCAAGCTGGTCGACAAGCTCAACACGCTGATGGGCATCCAGGCGAGCACCGCCGCTGCGCCGCCGCGGCCCGGCGATCCGAAGGCGCCGCAGACCGTCACGAACGCCGTACCATCGAAGATCCTCGTCGACGAACGCACCAACACGCTGATCATCGCCGCGAGCTCGATGGCGTACGAGCGCGTCAAGTCGCTGGTGCAGGGCATCGATATCCAGCTCGAGATCGAGGGCGGCGCCTCGGTGCACGTCTACCGGCTCGGCAGCAGCGTCGCGGAAGAAGTGGCGAAGACGCTCGAGTCCGCCCTCGGTTCACGTGCGCAACAACCGGCACCGAAGCCCGGCGCGGCAACGCCGGCGGTGACAGCCGCGCCGATCGAACAAGCGGGTGCCACGCTGGAGGGTCAGGTGAAGGTGGTCCCCGACAAGCTGACCAACTCGCTGCTCGTCGTCTCGAGCGGTCGCGACTACCTCGCGATCAAGGAGATCATTCGCCAGATCGACGTGCCGCGCCGCCAGGTCTACATCGAGACCGTCATCCTCGAGGTCGCCGAGGGATCCAGCCTCGATCTCGGCACCAGCTCGCACGGCGGCATCCCGGGCCTCGGCGGGTTGCTCCTCGGTGGCGTGCAGCTACCGTCGCTGAGCTCGCTCGCGCTCGGCACCGGCACCGCCGGCGTCCCCAGCGGTCTCGCCGGCGCGTTGATCGGCAAGGAGCTCGCGGGCTCGCAGTCCCTGTTCGGCAAGAGCATCCCGTCGTACGGCGTGCTGTTCCAGGCGCTCGCGAACAACGACCGCACCCGCATCGTCACCGCGCCGAGCATCATCGGCATCGACAACGAGGAGACCAACCATCGCTCGGGGCAGAACATCAGCTACGAGCGCGGGTCTTCGTCGTTCCAGAACGGCGGCGTCGTCACCACGCAGAACATCGAGAGAAAACCTCTCGAGCTCAAGCTCTGGATCAAGCCGCACGTGTTCGTCGACGATCAGGTGCTGATCGAGCTCAAGCTCGACTCCGAGGATCTCGGCGGCACCGACGCGTTGAAGCAACCGATCTGGACCAACCGCAACATCGAGACCCGCGTCATCGTCCGCGATCAACAGACCGTCGTGGTCGGTGGCATGACGCAGGAGCGCGAGATCTACTCGGCTCAGAAGGTGCCGCTGCTCGGCGACGTGCCGCTGCTCGGCCACCTGTTCAAGTACACGAAGAAGGAGAAGCGCAAGTCCAAGCTCCTCGTGATGATGACGCCGTACATCGTCAAGGATCACCTCGACCTCCAGACCATGGTCGATCGCAAGCTGCGCGAGTCGCGCGAGTTCTCGGGTTCGTTCAACGCGCTCGACCACACCAAGTACACGCCCGCGATCGACTACACGCGCAAGCGCGGCCTTCTCGAGGAGATCAATCGCTCGCTGCAGACCATCGACGACGACATCGCGGCACGCGCATCGCTGAGGACTCCCGTCGGCGTCAAGCCGGGGCCGGTCGAGTACGGCGACCAATAACGTGATGTAGTCGGCGGATGCCGGTTCATCGCCACCGTCACACCAGCGCGGTCCTCGCCGGAAATCCGCTCGGCGATCCCGTCGAGCGCGACCTCTACGTCTACGTCCCACCTGGCTACGACGCCTCTCGGCGCTATCCCGCGGTGCTCGCGATCGTCGGCTTCACCGGCACCGGCGGTTCTCTGTTCAATGTCGATCCGCTCGTCGAGCCGCTCGACGTCAAGCTCGACCGCATGATCGCGAGCGGTGCCTGCGCGCCCGTGATCATCGCCGCGCCGGACTGCTTCACCCGGGTCGGCGGCAACCAGTACATCAACAGCGCCGGCACCGGCCGCTACGAGGATTACCTCACCGACGAGATCATCCCGTTCGTCGATCAGCACTACAAGACGATCCCCAGCGGCAACTGGGGCGTGTTCGGCAAGTCCTCGGGTGGCTACGGCTCGATCGTGCTCGGCATGCATCGGCCCGACGTGTTCTGTGCGATCGCGGACCACTCCGGCGATGCCAACTTCGAGCTCTGCTACGCCGCCGATTGGCCTGCGGCGCTCGACGCATATCGCGCCGCCGGCGGTCCGGCGGCGTGGCTCGAGGCGTACTGGAAAGCTCCGAACAAGCGGCGCGCCTCGCAGTACAAGCCGCTCGACATGATCGGCATGACCTCGCACTACTCGCCCAACCGCGAGGCGCCCGCGAAGGACCTCCATCTCGATTGGCCCTACGACCTCGAGACCGGTGAGTTTCGCCCCGAGATCTGGGAGCGCTGGCGCGCGTGGGATCCGGTCCACATGGTCGACGACCACGCCGCGAACCTCCGGCGACTGCGCGCGATCTATGTCGACTGCGGCACCACCGACGAGTTCGCGCTCCACTGGGGTGCGCGCGCGCTGGTCAACAAGATCCGCGGCTATGGCATCGCCGTCCGCCACGAGGAGTTCGACGACGGGCATATGAACATCCCGTACCGCTACGACGAGAGCCTGCCGTTCCTGGTCCGCGCGATCGAGATGTGATGAGCGACGAGGTGGCCGCTCTGCTGCGCGAGGTGGTCGCGCGTCCCGAGGATGACGGCGTGCGCGCCGTGCTCGCCGATCTCCTCCAGCACG
>JBBQJJ010000509.1:0-5910 GCA_038325805.1 Haliangiales bacterium | reverse complement strand
GAGGAATCCGCGACGAGTGGCCATCCGCACGAAGGCGAAGCCGAGCCTCGAGCGATCCTGAACCTCCGCAGCCGTGAACGCCTCGCGCAGGATCTCGATCCCACGCGCGGACTCGCCCTCGAGCTCCCGGCCATGCGCGATCGCGAGCTGGATGTTCGCGCGCTCCGGGTAGTCCGGGTGCTCGGCCGCGAGGCGCTCGAGCCGGCCGAGCGCCTCCTGCGGATTGCCGCTGAGACTCTCGGCGAGCCACTTGGTGTGCTCGCGCTTGACCTCATCCCAGCGCGCACCGCCGAGCCGCTCGAGGCCGCCCCGCGCACGATCGCGAAGCGCTCGATCGCTGGTGGTCGCGAGGACGCGCTCGTACGCGTGACGCGCGCGATCGAGCTCGCCGATCCGCTCCGCCAACCGTCCCGCTTCGGACCACGCGTTGTCGGTCCATCGCGAGTCCGGCGCTGCACCGAGCTTCTCGAACGCGGCGATCGCCTGCCGCACGGTCGCCGGCGAGCCTGCGAGCTTCGACGCCGCCTGGTAGTCATCCTCGGGAGCTGCGTGGGCAGCCGCCGCGAGCACGCATAACGCGACGACGACGCGGATCACTTCGTCTTGGTGAACCGCGCGCGCGGATCGGTATCGGCGATCGCCGAGCCGTCGGGGCGGAACGCTTCGAGCTCGAGCAGATTCTTGGTGGCGCGCAGCGTCGATGCCGAGTACGTCGACTCGGCGTACGCGGAGTGGAACAGGTCGTCGTCGATGCCATAGAGCTCGGCACCTGCACCACCGACGACGGCGTACACGGTACCGGTCGCGTTGGTGCCCTGCACCGCACTCGCGCGGAGCGGCTCCGACACTTCGAAGTCGTGATCGTGACCGGCGAGCACGAGATCGATCCCGTACTGATCGATCACCGGCATCCAGTGCTCCTGGAGGAACGTCGACGAGCCGTGCGCCGTGGCCGACGACCAGATCGGCTGGTGGTGCATCATCACGCGCCAGGTCGAATTCTTGCTGCGCTCGAAGTCGTCGACCAGCGCCGTGCGAGACGCCCCGGGGATCGCGCTGATGTCCGTCGGCGTGTCGTTCGCGACGGTGACGTGGACGTAGCCGTAGTCGAAGCCGAAGTTCTCCTGGTCGCCGGGTTGCGCGACCTGCGAGTAGAACGGCGCGGCGTTGACCTCGTGGTTGCCGTGCGCGAAGACCAGCGGCGTCGTCGCGAACAGCGGCTCGGCGCGGCCGAAGAACTCTTCCCACTCGGGCTGGGTCAGACCGATCGTCACCGCGTCGCCGGTGAACAGGATCAGATCGGGCGCGCGCTCGATCAGGTTCGCCACGAGCTGCTCCCAGATATCGTAACCGTCGCGCGAATCGCCGATCACCCCGAACAGCGTCTCGGTATCCGGGCTAGCGACGAGATCGGGCGCCGTGTGGAACGTGTAGACCGGCGAGAAGTTGCCGGGCGAGCCCACCTGATAGCTGTACGAGGTGCCGGGCGTCAGATCGCAGAGGTGCGCCTGATGCTGGCGAAACGTGTCCTTGCCTGTCGCTTTGTAGCGGAACTCGATGCCGTCGCGCTCCTCGGTGAGCTGGTCGGCGGTCAGGTTCTCGCCGACGGCGAAGCGGATGCGAGACACTGCGGTCTCCTCGTCGACGGTCCGCCACTGCGCGACGATCGAGGTCTTCGGATCGCCCATGTAGCCGAGGTGAACGAGGCGCGGCGTCGGATCGCTGCCCATCGCGCCGATCGCGGTCGTCAGCCGCGGCACCTCCGCGCCCTCGCGGGTGGTCAGCGAGTACCCGCAACCGGGGACCTCGACCGATCCACCGGTATCGAGGAACTGCGGATCGCTGGCGACTGGATTTCCCTTGACGCAAGCGCCGAGCAACAAGGTGGCGAGTAGTAGGCGCATGGTTACTCCAATCGATAGGTGGCTTGTAGCAGGAGCTGGTCGTTCTTGAAGCGCGCATCTGCGCCACCGGCCGTCTGATTCTCTAGCTCTTTGAAGTGCGTGTACGCGAGCTGGAGCTTGAAGCTATGCATTCGCAGGTAATAGGTGGCGATGGCTGTGATCCCCCGCACGGACTGGTTGGGGTCGTTCGGGGTCGCGATCGGAATCGTGTCGTTTCGGTCGATCTCTTCGAGCCGGGCGCCGAGCTCGAGCCGCGCCTGCTTCCACGGTGCCAGATCGAACGGCAGCATGTAGCAGAGCTGCGCGTTGAACCCGTTGGCGAGGAAGTCGAAGCTGTTCGGATCGTCCATCTCCTCGTCGAGCGAGGTCTGGATGTGGCGGACCTGGAGGTACTCGAACGAGCCCGAGAAGCCCTTGTATGCCCCGGAGATGTCGAACCCGAGGGTGGTCTGCTTGTCGAGGCGCTGACCCTCGTTGCGCTTGTTGCGGGCGTACGAGCCGGCGAGCGTCAGGAATTCTCCTTGGAACACCGACTCGGCGAGCCGGCGCTCCTCGCCGAACACGGTGACCTCGGCGCGGCCCGTCCACATGTACTTCTGGTTGATATTCTCGATGACGTTGGTGCCTTCACCGTTGAACACGCCACCGATCAGCCGGACCTTGGGGATCCGGAACGAGGTTCCTCGGCGACGGCGCTTCGCATCGGGGCGAGGCAGGTCCAGCGTCACGCGCATTCCGAGATCGCGGATCGGCGAGATGCTCGCGATCTGCGCCTTGTCGGGGAACGACAGCTCCCAGTCCGCCAGCATGCTCTGGCGCGAGACCGGCACGCGCATCTGGCCGAGCTCGATCGAGAACCTCCCGTGGTCGGGCAGCGACCGCGCGACCGAGCCGTAGCCATCGAGCAGGTCAAACTGCGGCTGGAGCTCGGTCTCGAGGAACGCCGAGAGCTCGAGGTTGCCGGCGCGGGTATCGCCACGCGTCAGCACGCGGATCGCGCGCGCGCGAAATCCGTCGGTGTCGCTGCCGAACCCCGAATCCTCGCGTAGACGATACTGCGTCTGGATGAAGCCGCCGAACCGGACTGACGACGACGCGTAGTTCGCGCGCTCGATCTTCTCGGCTTCGGTGAGCTTGGGCTCCGGCGGTGCTGGCTGCGGGACGACGACGACGGGTGCGGCGATGGGCGTGGGTTGAGGCGGCGCGGGATCCGGTGGCGTGGTCGGCGGCGGCAGATCCGCGGGTGGCTCCGCAGGTGCATCGGGTGCAGGTTGTGCGACTGCGACGCCACCCAGCAAGGCGACGATAAGGAGAGAGCGTTGCAAAGCACCCTATCGAACCAACAACGCGTGGCGGAGTCCACTCGAAGTCGTGACAGTCTCGTCACTCGCGGTACCTTCCGTGCCGTGCGCTCGCTCGTGCTCCTCCTGATCGTGGCCTGCGGCAGCGGGTCGCCGGTGGTGAACGAGCCGTCTGCCGACGACGATTCCGGTCCGTTCGCACGCGGCGCGAACTTCAAGCCGGTCGCGTTCGGCGTCGAGGTCCGGGGGAAAGGGCGCCCGGTGGTGCTGATCCCGGGGCTGGGTTGTCCGGGCGAGATCTGGAACGGCACGGTCGAGCATCTCGGCGAGGGCTACGAGACGCACGTGTTGACGCTCTCCGGGTTCGCGGGACGCCCGGCGATCAAGGAGCCGTTGTCGGCGGCCGTGCGGCGCGACCTCGCGCGCTACATCCGATCGCGCAAGCTCGAGCGTCCGATCATCATCGGCCACAGCATGGGTGGGTTCATCGCGTACTGGCTCGCCTCGTATCACCCAGACCTCACCGGACCGGTGATCGTCGTGGATGCAGGTCCTGCGCTGTCGGGCGATCTCGACGAAGCGAAGGAGCTGCGCACGCGCTGGAAGAACGCGACCGACGAAGAGTTCCAGGCCACGACCCGCGCGGTCTACGCGAGCATGACGAGGCAACCGAAGCGGATGGAGGACGTGCTCGCACTGGTGGCGAAGTCCGATCGCCGCGCGTTCGCCGACGCGATCTTCGAGATGGTGAGCACCGATCTGACGGCGCAGGTGGTCGACATCAAGAGTCCGGTGTTGATCCTCGCCGCCGACGGGATGTTTCAGAAGCGGATCACCGGCCAGGTCAAGGACATCCCGAAGCACGAGTTGATCGTGCTCAAGGGCACCAAGCACTTCCTGATGTACGACGATCCCGACGCGTACCACCGCGAGCTCGACAAGTTCCTCGCCAAGTATCCAGCCAACGAATAACTAACTAGCCAAAGACCTGGCGGGCGCGTGCCGCGAGGCCCCACGCCACGCTCGTCAGTTCCTCACCGCCGACCACCTTGTCTTCGCCGAACTTCGCCGCGAGCCTGGCACGCACACTCGGCACCAGCGACGTGCCGCCGGTCGCGAACACGCGATCGATGTCCTTCGCCTGGATGTTGGCCTTCGCCAGCACCTTGTCGAGCACACCGTCGATCACGTCGAGATCCTCGACGATCCA
Source organism: Haliangiales bacterium (assembly GCA_038325805.1). Lineage (GTDB taxonomy): Bacteria > Myxococcota_A > Polyangia > Haliangiales > Haliangiaceae > JABFXX01. The sequence continues at coordinate 1,495 of JBBQJJ010000509.1, read as the reverse complement.
GCTCTCGAACCCCGCGCGCGTGATCGGCAGATCGAGATCGAGATCGCGCAGCGTCACGCGATCGGAGGACTCCGACGACAGCCGCGTCTTCGCACCCTCGATCGCGCGGTGGAGGGGCAGGCCCAGATCTTCCTCGACGACGCGTACCAGACGCTCGAACTTCACGGGCTCGCGCGCTCCCTGTGAGACGCGATCGAGCAGCTTCACCGTCGACTCCTCCTTGAGGAACGACAGGTAGTGCCAGCGCCGCAGGTGACTGTACAGCCACGCCGGAATCGGAGCTTCGCCGCCGAAACCGTCGACGGTGTAGGCCGTGCCCTTACCGAACGCGGGTGCCACGACGGCGTCGATGATCCGCGCATCGAACGCATCTCCGGAGATCCCGATCCCGCCGGTCGACAGGATCTTCATCCCATCACCACCACCTGCAGGCACCGACATCACCGAGAAGTCGGTCGTGCCACCGCCAAAGTCGGCGACCACGATCACCTCTGGATGATCGAGCCGTGCTGCGTACGAGAACGCAGCGCCGACCGGCTCGTACTCGAACACCACGTCGTCGAAGCCGGCCTTGGTCAACGCCTCGCGCATGCGCGTCAGGGCACGCGTGTCGTCCTCCTCGGACTCCGCGCCCCAGTAGCGCACCGGGCGACCGATCACGCAGCGGTTGCCGAGCTCGATCGGCACGGCAGCACGGATCTGCCGGAGGTACGCCGCGATCATGTCGTCGAGTGCGTACCGGCGGTTGAAGATCATCGTCCGCGCGAACGACTCGCTCGCGAGGTGCGACTTGATCGACTGCACCAGGCGCCCCTCACCTCCGCTTTCGATGTAGCGCGCGATCGCGGGTGCACCAGCGGAGACCTTCCCACCCGGCTCGAAGAACAGCACCGTGCGCCAGTACGGCGCGCCTTCGAGGGGCAAGAGCTCGACGGGGCCGGAGGCTTGCGCGATCGCGACTGCCGAGTTCGTGGTGCCGAAGTCGATGCCGATCGCTGCCATGCCTTCGTAGCCTCGGTGATCACGGCGACGTTTACTAGCTCGCGGCGGATCGCTATCCTGCCGATCGACTCGGGATGACGACCGCGAAGATCACGGGAACCGCGTACGGGCGCCCCGCGAGCATCGAGGTCACGGGCGATACGGTGATGTGGCGCGCCAAGCCCGATGCCGCCGAGAACATCGTCACGACGGTGCACGACATCCGGTTGGCGAGCTGGAGATCGCAACGCATCAGCTGGCCCGGCGTCGGCTTCATCGCGCTCGGCGCGGTGTGGATCGTCGGCGAGGGCTTCCTCGTCGGCGCGGTCGCGTTCGGGATCGCCCTCGCCCTGCTCGTCCGGCGCTACACGCGCCCACGGCGCCGGCTGCTGCTCGAGATCGGATCCAACCAGCTCGAGCTCGAGGTCGATGCCGGATCGGCGGGATCCGCGCGTTCACTCGCGCAGCGCGTCACCCGGTGTATCAGCAGCGGCGAGGTGCCGGCTTCCCCCCC
>JBBQJJ010000508.1:0-5930 GCA_038325805.1 Haliangiales bacterium | reverse complement strand
GCGTTGCCGGAGCGGATCGCGAAGGAGCATCGCTTCGAGTTCCTCGAGGACATCGCCCGGGCGATGCCGGAGGTTCGCGCGTGGGTGGCGAGCTCGGGGTTCACGCTCGACGAGCTCGCGTCGATCCAACCCGCGTACTCGAGCCCGAACATCGAGACCTGGCGAACCTGGGATCTCGCGAAGCACTCGCCGAAGGACGGCGCGATCGAGGTGGAGATGTCGGGATGGGGCTCGCCTCGCAAGGTCGCCGGGACGGTCCTCAAGAAGTCGCTGCACGGCGAGTGGAGCGTGAAGGACGCCGAGACGAGCACCGTGATCGGTATCGGCAAGCTCGATCGCGGTCGCGGCACGTGGAAGAGCTTCTACAACGACGGCAAGCGCGTGCTGGCGACGGGCGAGTACGCGAACAGCAAGGCGCACGGCGCGTGGACGTTGTTCCACCCGAGCGGCAACGTCGCGGCGGTCGGCCGGATGACGAACGGCATGCGCACCGGCGAGTGGAGCTTCTACTACGACACGCCGAGCAAGACGGCGATGGCACGCGGTGTGTTCGCGGCCAGTGGTGCCGTCGTCGGCGTCTGGCAGCACTTCGATCCTGACGGCAAGCTGCTCGCGAGGACATCGTCGGCGAAGGGTGTTGCCACGATCGAGATCACCGCCGACCAGCGCGGCGTCACCGAGCAGGTCAACACGTTCCTCGATCCGACGAACCCGGTCGAAGCCCGCCAGCATCGGCTCGAGAAGTTCACGCTCGGCGCCGAGATCGTCTACGTCGAGGACAGCGGCTTCGCGACGGATGACCGCGTGTGGGACCCGACCGGCGCCTTGCTCGTCAAAGGCGACAAGGGCTGGACGGCCGCGAACTGCCACTGGCCGAAGAAGCGGCAGACGATCGCGGCCTCCGGTGACACGCCGTGGCTCCACATGCTGCTGCACAAGGACTCGCTGGTTCGTGCGACCGTCAAGACCAAAACGTACACCGACGAAGACAAGGGCCCGATCTGCGATGCACCTCGGGCGGTGACAGCTGCACGAAGTGGCAAGCTCGAGACCATCCTCGCATCGCGTCAGGCGATCCGCGCCCCGACACCTGAGTTCATCAAGCTCGTGGTCCTCCACCAGCAGCTCGAGGACAAGCTGGTCGAGAAAGCCAACGATCCCGACGACACCGACGCCGACGAGGAAGACCCCGTCGACCGCGCACGGATGCTGGACCTGCGCAGCCTGCTCGCGACCGATACGGTCTCGTATATCGAGTGGACGCACATCGACGGCCGCTTCACCCGGGTATTTCGTACGCTCGCGGGTCACTACAGCTGGGAGTGGCACTCGAGCGAGGTCGAGGCCGACGGCACGAACCCGCTCCAGAACGACGAGCGTTAGCGCTACACTGGAGGCGGATGCCGCGCGCCATACCGGCTCAGGTCTCGACGCAAACCGTGCGACCGGAGCTGCGCTTGCGCACGCCGTATCGCGGGATCGAGACCGGCAAGGACACGCTGCGCATTCGCGTGCAGATCGCGCCGCGCAAGCAACAACCGTACGAGGTGGTGATCGACATCGACGATCTCGCCGTCGAGGTGCAGGGCGATGCGGGCTTCGTCCTCGGTGCCGGCACGATCGACACGCTGTTCGTCGTCGAGCGCCCACCACGCTTCGGCTTCCTGACATGGTTCGGCGTGTTCGCGCGTCGTCGCGGTCGCGCGGATCAGCTGTTGATCGAGACCAACGAGCCGAAGGTCGCGCGGTTCGTCGAGCGCACCATCGAGGATTGGCTCGGCCTCGACACCGGTCCGGTTCGCGGCGAGCTGCGCCTCTGGGACTAGGCGTGGTACTCACGACGACGTGAGTGCGCAGCTGCGAGAGGCGTCGAGTGTGATCTTGCTCCGCGGGATCGCTCCCCGCGCCGCGACGAGCGAGGCGGGGTTCGAGGTCTACTTCCTGCGCCGTCGCAAGGGCGCATCGTTCATGGCGTCGGCGTTCGTGTTCCCGGGTGGAGTGGCCGAGCCCGGCGAAGACGCGCGAACCACCGCGGTGCGCGAGCTGTTCGAGGAAGCCGGGGTGCTGCTCGCGCGCGATTCCGGCGCACAGTCCGACACCATCCCGCTGACCAGCCTGCCGGTGCTTCGCAAGAAGGTGAACGACGGCGGTGGCGAATCGGTCGCGATCCTCGCGCGCGCGGGGTTGGTGTGGAGCACCGAGGTGCTCGAGCCGTGGTCGCACTGGATCACGCCGTCGATCGAGCCCAAGCGGTTCTCGGCGCGGTTCTTCGTCTGCGAGCTACCGGCGGGGCAAGCGCCGCAGTTCGACGATGTCGAGACCGTCGATCAAGTCTGGGTCACGCCGAAGGAAGCGATCGCACGCGCCCGCGAGCTCGCGTTGCCACCGCCACAGGTGCGGACGTGCTGGGAGCTGTCGGAGCTATCGTCGATCGCCGAGGTGATGGCGGCTGCTCGTGTGCGTGCCGAAGAGCCGCATCCGATCATGCCGCGGCTCGATCAGCGGCCCGACGCGATGCGCTCGGGACCGTGTTTGTTGCTGCCGTGGGATCCCGAGTACAACGAGGGTGGGACGGGGGAGGCGATGCCGTTGTCGTATCGTCCGTCGTGGGCCCTCGGGCCGAGTCGCTTCGTCATGGAGGATCAGACGTGGAAGCACGTCGGACCGAGCTCGTCGCCGGCGGTGTAGCGGTCTGCAAGTCCGCCGAAGGGCGGATGCGCAGCAGCGCCGACGGTGATGCGGAGTCGATCGACCGCACCCTCCCGTTTTATGCGGGGGCGATGCACTACTGGCGCGTCGACCCGGCGAAGTGGAAGGCGTGTCTGCGCGCGATGCACGCGCTGGGCTTCACCGTCGTCGAGAGCTACGTGCCGTGGCGCGAGCACGAGCCCGAGGCAGGTGTGGAGCGCTGGACGGGCGCGCATGATCTGAGACGGTTCGTCGAGGCTGCAGGCGCTGCGGGGCTCGCCGTCGCGCTTCGCCCCGGGCCGCACTGCAACGCCGAGTTGACGGCCTTCGGGATCCCGGATCACGTGATCGCCGATCCGGCATGTCAGGCAAAATCGTCGAGGGGAACGCCGGTGTGGATGCCGTCGCCGCCGCGCGCGTGGCCGGTGCCGTCGTACGCGAGCACTGCGTTTCACGAGCGCGTGAAGCGCTGGTACGCGCAGGTCGCGGCGCAGATCTCGCCGCTGCTCGCACCCGATGGGCCGATCGTCGCGATCGGCGTCGACAACGAAGCGCAGATGTTCTTCCGGCTCGGCGCGTTCGATCACGACTATCACCCCGACGCGATCGCGTGGTTCGGCCAGGAAGCCCCGACGGAGTGGTCGGCGGCAGACGCGGCGCGCTGCATCGCGTGGGTGCGGTTCAAGGACGTCTACCTCGCGCGTGCGCTCGGCGAATTCGCGAAGTCTCTCGACGACGTCGGGCTGGGGGGCGTCGCGCGGTTCCACAACCTGCCACCCGGGCATCATGGCCTCTACGATCTGCCGGCGATCCAGAAGGCGATCGCCGGTCCCGTCGGCATCGACGCGTACACGCCGCGCACGGGCCTGCGTGACCTGCGTCGCCGCGGGCTCGCGCTGACGGCGCAGGCCTCGCCGATCCCACTGGTGCTCGAGGTCGGCTGCGGCTTCTTCCCGTGGTTCCCACCGCTCGCGAAGGATGATCCCACGCTCGAGCGCGATCAGCTGCTCACGCTGCTCGCCGCCGGGGCCCGCGGGTTCAACCTGTACATGGCCGTCGAGCGCGAGCGCTGGTATGGCGCGGCGATCTCGTCGGCCGGGGTGCCCGAGGTGGCATGGATCAAGCCCTTGATCCGCGCACTCGACGAGGTCGACTGGCCGTCGCTGCGCCGGACCTGCTCGATCGCGCTCGTCGACACGCGCGCGGATGCGCGGTTCGGCCTCGCCACCTCGCTCGCCGATCCGTTGACGCCCGTGCTCGCCGAGGTCCTCGACTTCGGCCCCGGTGGGGCCGCGGAGCTCGGGACCGATGCCGCAGCGATCTCGGCTCGTCGCTGGCAGACCGCGATTCTCTCTGCCCTCGAGCTCGCGCAGGTCAAGTACGAGATCGTCTCCGAGTCCGCCACCGCCGAGCAGCTCGCGCGCTATCGCGCCGTCATCGCACCCACGCTCGATCGCGTCGACCGCACGCTGTGGGCCACGCTGCGCTCGCTGTCGAAGACGATCGTCGTGATCGGCCCGGGGACACCCACGCGCGACGAGCTCGATCAGCCGCTCGCGGATCCGGCACCGAAGCGGGTCGGTCGCCTCAAGGCCGGCTCGCTCGACGATCTGCCCAGCCTCGCCGAGGATCTCGGCGCGCTCGCCGAATCCTCCGACGTCTGGCAGATCGAGCGCGCCGACGATGTCCGCGCACATGCCTTCGCCGACGAGCAGGGGACCGTGCGCGCCGTGTTCGTCCTGTCGGATGCCGCGGTCGCTCGTATTGTCATGTTGCTCGTCCCGCCGAGCACGCGGTTGCGCGAACCGTTCACGTCGGAGGGCATCGTCCCGACCAACGGGCGTGCGCAGATCGCCGTGCCGCCGCGCGGTGTTCGCATGTACATCGTGGACTGATGAGTCGGGCCGACGATCTGCTCCTCGAGCTGATGGACCGGCCCACCGACGACGACTACCTGGTCTACGCGGATGCCGCGAGCCTCGCCGGCGATCCGCGCGGCGAGCTGATCACGATCCAGCACGCCCTCGCCAACCACCTGCTCGACGACACGCAACGCGCCGAGCTCCGTGCCCGCGAGCTCGAGATCCTCGAGGACCACGACGCGCTGTGGGGGTTCGACATGCGCAGCGTGTTTCACGACGGCATCGCGTGGCACAACGGCTTCATCTGCTCCGCGCGCGTCGATGACTGCGGACTCGCCCAGGACAGCCGGACGATCGATCACGACTTCTCGATCACCGAAGCGCTCGAGCTCCTGCTGGGGCATCCCTCGTCCCTGCTGCTCGAGAGCCTCGTGCTCGCCACCGATCGCGCAAGTGGCTGGTCGTCGAACGATAACGATCCCAGTGCCGTCGGTGTCAGGGAGCTCGCGCTGATCGAGCGCTACCGTCCGTATCGGCTGCGCTCGCTCACGATCAACGATCGCTGGAGCACGCACGCCACCGGCGACAAGCCGAGCTGCTTCGACATCTCCTGGTACACGGTCGCCGGGATGGGCTCGCTGTCGCGCGGTGCACCGGACCTCGCCGAGCTCACACTCTATGCGGGTGACTTCCTCGACCTCGAGGAGCTCGAGCTACCTCGCCTGCGATCGCTCGCGATCCGCACCGGAGGTCTGCGTCGGAGTCGGCTCGCGGCGCTGCTCGATCGCCCGTGGCCATCGATCGATCGGCTCGAGCTGTGGTTCGGTCGCGAGCGATACGGCGCCGACATCGACGTGCCGGACCTGCGTCCGATCCTCGATGGCACCGCGTTCCCGAACCTGACGTGGCTCGGGCTGATGAACGCCGAGTTCACCGACGAGCTGTGCGCGGAGCTGGATCGCGCGAAGGTGCTGCCACAGCTCGCAGGGCTGTCACTCGCGATGGGATGCTTGTCGTCGAACGGTGCGCCGCACGTGATCGCGCACTCCGATGCGTACCGACACCTGCGCGAGCTCGATCTGTCGAAGCAGCTCCTCGATGACCAGTCACTCGAATCGCTCGGTCGCGTGCTCCCGCAGGCGCGACTCACCGCGCAACGCGGAAATCGTCACTATCGCTACGCGATGATCGGCGAGTAGCGAGCCTAGCCTGCGTGCGCTCGCCCCAACCAACCCGCCCGCAATCGTGGACTCCTCTTAGCTGTACTGACGAGTGGCGCCGGTGGGCTCGTCGTCGAACACCTGCACGGGGCGGTGATCGCTGACCAGCCGTCCGATCGCGTGCACGAGCTCGAGTGGCTCGCACGGCTTCGGCAAGAAC
>JBBQJJ010000507.1:0-5948 GCA_038325805.1 Haliangiales bacterium | reverse complement strand
GGGTCGCGCCAGGCCGCGTGTGGTTCACGGAATCGCTCGATGAGGCGCGCGCGCTGATCCGCCAGCAGATCGCGGTGGGTGTCGACCTGATCGCGCTTGGCGGTGGCGATGGCACCGTGGTGATGGGACTGACGCTGATCGGCGAAGCGTGTCGAGGTACCGGTAGACCGGAGCCTGCGGTCGGCGTGTTGCGGATGGGCTCGGGCAACGCGATCGCAGACACCGTCGGCGCGACCAACGATCCAGTCGCGGATCTCACGGACTTGTTCGCGGGCCGCGCGAGGTGGAAGCAGCTGCCGCTGATCGAAGTGGTCGGCGTGCGCGCGCCCTTCGTCGGCATGGGGCTCGACGCGCTGATGCTCGAGGACAATCAGTCGCTCGGTCGCGCGGTCGACCGCGTTCCCGGTGGTCGCTTCGTCGGTGGCGCGGCTCGCTACGCGTTGTCGGTCGCGCTGCGATCGATCCCGCGATTCGCGACGGGCGCTCGACCGACAGCGACGGTCACGAACCTCGGATCGCCGGCGATCGAGATGACGAAGCTGGGTCCGAGCGGGCGCGCGATTCCGAACAATGTCGTGATGTGGAAAGGCGGAGTCACGCTGGTCGCAGCGGCAACGATTCCCTTCTTCGGCTTCGGATTGAAGATGTTCGCGTTCTCGAACACGAAGCCCGGAACGTTTCACCTGCGCTGTGCCGATGTCGGCTTGGTCGAGGCCCTTCGCAGCGTGCCTGCTGCCTGGAGAGGTGACTACTTCTCCGAGAATGTCCGCGATTTCCTGTGTGATCGCGTGCGGATCGACGTCGACGCCGAGACCGCGATCGAGGCAGGTGGCGAGTTGCTGGGACGCCGTACGACAGTCGAGATCGCCCTGGGACGACCCGCGACACTCGCGACCTTGGCGAAAGATCCGTGATGATGGAACGCCAACGTCGTCAGCTAATTAGCTTCTGATTAGCGATCTCGAAATTTTCTCGTCGAAAAAGGCTTTGACAGGGAGCCGAAGCGCTGTTATCCGTATCAAGCATCGGTTGAACGACTTCGTTCGACCGGCAAAGTGAGCCAACGGTGAACCCGACCCTACATACCTCGACGCCAGCCACCAAGGCCGCCCGTCTGCACACGCCAGCATGGCGCGTGCGGTCGTATCGCCTCGGTACCGCGGCCAAAGGCATGTCCATCGGTCTCTGTGCCGGTAACAAGCCGGAAGTCTTTGAAAACAGCGATATCACCCTCGTCTCGGGACAGCAGTTCCGAGCCCCCGGAGGACCCAGAAACGTCTGACGCTCACACCGTCTAGATGTCGCAAGGGCCGCCAGGGAAACCAGGCGGCCCTTTCTGCATTTCGGGCAGGTCGGGCCGGTGGGTGAGATCACCGGACGGCGGTCCTCGGGTCGAATACCCCCAATCGGGTAATCCGAGACTACACAACTTGATTCTGCGTATTGGAGATCTGGATTCCAGATCATCAGTTCGCGAAGGGTGCGCTCGCAGGCAATGCGAGGGCATCTCGGCCCGAGGTGCGCCTAGCACCACAGGCTAGATCTCTGACAATCGAAGAGTGATGACGAGGGTGCCCTGGCAGGCACCCGAAAACAAACCGCCGCACGCGGAGCTCGCAAGAGCACCGCGTGCGGCACCCATCCCTCCTTGGCGAAGTGGTCTACGCGCTCGGCTGAAACCCGAGAGGTTCTGGTTCAACTCCAGTGGGAGGGACGAAGGGTTCGAAGGAACCTACGCCCGCTTCGAATGTCGAAGCGAGCGCTACCTGGGTCGGTAGCAAACGCTGGCTTTGCAGCGGACTCTTACTCCGTCGTGACGAGGGTTCGATTCCCTCCCGACCCACGCAACGAGCTCGACAGCATGATCAACGGGGCGCACGCATCTCGTCGAGCCGAGCTCGATCTGGGTCGGTAGCAAACGCTGGCTTTGCAGCGGATTTTTACTCCGTCGTGACGAGGGTTCGATTCCCTCTCGACCCACGACGCGAAGCTCGAGCGCTCCTCGAGCTTCACAGCACGAACAGTCATCTCGCCCGTTGGAGATGAGCCCGAACGGGTCGGTAGCAAATGTTGGCTTTGCAGCGGACTCTTACTCCGCCGTGACGAGGGTTCGATTCCCTCCCGACCCACGTCAGGGCCTTCGAACGCGCTCCGGCGCCGACGTTGGTCCACAACAACCGGTCCCTCGCGGGACCACCAATCCTCCCAGCTGCTCGTCGGGCTGCTGTCTTCCGTGTCTGTTTGCAGGTGAAGTGTTGCGGTGACACATCGGTGCGCCACACCGAAGTCGGCGGGTTCAACTCCCCCCTCCTGCTCCGATCGAATCTACTAGCGGTTGAAGCTTGATCCTCGAGATGAAGAAGTCGGATCGCGACGCGCGATCGCTCCTTCAGTCCTCGAGCGTGATCACCGACGCGAACAAGAAGATCGAATGCGGGCCTGGCCGATCGGCATAGGCACTGGGCTTCCACCCCATCAAAGTCGGTTCGATTCCGACGGCCCGCTCCATGCTCTCGCCGTCTTCACCGACGGCTTTTCTCTTCGCCTTCCTAGCTCAGCTGGTAGCAGCACCCACTTCGTAAGCGGGCGGTCGTCGGTTCGAGTCCGACGGAAGGCTCTCGGTCAGCACACGCCTTCCTAGCTCAGTGGATCCAGAGCAGCTGCTTGGTATGCAGCAGGTCGTTGGTTCGATTCCAACGGGAGGCTCCGCATGGTTCGCCTCCCCGCACACGGGGTCGCACCGTCGCTTCGTACGTGACGTGTCGTCGGTTCAACTCCGACGGGAGGCTCCGTTCGCTTCTCTAACTCAATGGAAGAGTGGTTGGCTCACGTCCAGCTGGTTGTTGGTTCGATTCCAACGAGAAGTACGAAACCTTGGGGCGATTCCCTTCGGTCTCCACCTACCGCGCTCGCCTGGGTCGATCCTTCGACCAGGCGATGATGGGAACGGGTGTTAGTTGCCTCCGTCTGTGTCTGGTGACGCACGTTGATTGTCTATCAACAGTTGGCGGGTTCGATTCCCGTCGGAGGCGCGACGAGTCTCTAACCTCAGAGTTCGCCTGTGTCGATCCTTCGACCAGGCGAATGATGGGGAACGGGGTGGCTCGTCCTCGAGCCGGGGACCCCGAAGACAATCGACCGGGTGAGCGCGATAGCGCGAACCTCTGGGATCACGCGGGCGTCACGAACATCGTCACTAGCACCTGGTCGTCGTCCCACGACGCGGTCGTCTCGTGACGCGCGAGGCGATACCGGCCGGGGCCGAGATCCACGATCAACGCGCCGTCTCCATCAGCGTAGCCGTCGCCAAACGTCGTCGCGCTCGTCATGGTCGCTGCGAGCTCCTTCGCGGCACCCATGTTCTTGAGCCACATGTATGCGGCGAGGAGCTTGCCCGAGGTCAGCTCGAGCTCGCCGACCTCGGTGGCGTCGTCGCTGGCGGCCAGCGCCTCGGCGAACAGCGCCTCGATCTCGTGATCGGCATGGTGCTCCGCCCACCACGTGCGGGGAGGGGCGACGAGTACGAGCGCGTCGGCGGAGCGATACGCCTCGATCCGTCCGGTCTTGCCTTCGAGCTCGAACGCCAGCCCGGTGCTCGGCCCGACATCGACGGTCGTCACCTCCTCGCCCTTCGCGAGGCCACGCATCACCTCGGCGGGATGTCCGGTGAACTGGGCCTTGTTCGCGGCCGGCTTGGTCGGGATCCACTCGGTCGCGGCGGAGGCGTCGAACACGACGAGGGTGAGGGAGGCCGTCGGCGACGCGATGGTGGCGATCAGGGAGGTCATGACGGCGCGAGCTTGCCGCAGATCAGTGGACTCAGGTGTCCACGTCGAGCTGGCACCGCGTGGCGCACGCCGAAACCTGACTGCGATCTCACGCGCGGGCGGCCTCGGCCCGGATGTTCGACAGGAGGGACGCCTTCGCGGTGGCCGGTAGGAACGACGCGCGCGCGGCATTCTCGGCGACGGTGACCAGCTCGGCGTTGGTCAGGTCGAGCGCCTTCGCGGTCGCGCGATAGTTCTCGCCGACGTAGCCACCGAAGTACGCCGGATCGTCGGAGCTGATCGTGACCGCGACACCCTTGCGGAGCAGCTTCGCGAAGTTGTGCTGCGCGAGGTCCTTGACCACGCAGAGCTTGAGGTTCGACAGCGGGCACACGGTGAGCGGAATCCTGTCGCGCACGAGGCGATCGACGAGCGCCGGATCCTCGTCGCAGCGGACGCCGTGATCGATGCGCTCGACCTTGAGCAGATCGAGAGCCTCGGTGATGTAGGCGGCGGGACCCTCTTCGCCGGCGTGCGCGACCGCGCGGAGCCCGAGCGAGCGCGCCTTGTCGAACACGCGGACGAACTTCGATGGCGGGTTGCCGCGCTCGCCGGAGTCGAGGCCGACGCCGACGAAGTCGGAGCGAAAGGGTAGGGCAGCGTCGAGCGTCTGCAATGCGTCCTCCTCGGTCAGATGGCGCAGAAAGCACAGGATCAGCTCCGAGGTCATGCCGTAGCGGCGATGGGCGTCCTCGCTGGCGTCGCGCAGGCCACCGATCACGACCTCCATCGGGATGCCGCGAACGGTGTGGGTCTGCGGATCGAAGAACAGCTCGGCGTGGACGACGCGATCCGCGTGCGCACGCGTGAAGTACGCCATCGCGAGCGCGTAGAAGTCGCGGCGATCGCGGAGGACGTCGCAGCCGGCGTAGTAGAGATCGAGGAACGATTGCAGGTCGTGGAAGGCGTAGGCCTTGCGGACCTCGTCGACGGATGCGTACGGCAGCTTGATGCCGTGCTTGCCAGCGAGGCTGAACATCATCTCCGGCTCGAGCGTGCCCTCGATGTGAAGGTGGAGCTCCACCTTCGGTAAGCGAGAGATCAGGTGATCGCGGTCAGCCGAGGCAGTGGACATCGTGCGAACGCTACCGCGGAGTCAGGGGGAACGCGCGGCGTGATGTGCGCCGATCTCCTCGGCCGAGAGCGTGCGATCGTAGATCGCGACCTCGTCGATCGTGCCCTCGAAGCAAACCACCTCGAAGGTCGCGCAACCGATCATCGTCGTCGCGGCGTACTCGGTGGCCGAGGATGGGTCGGGTTTGGGAACGCCGGCGATGCCGTTGCTGTAGAGCGTGACCGCGTCGCCATCGTAGACGAGCGCGACGTGGGAGAACGAGTTGGCGACGACCACCGAAGGTGACGTAGCGGAGTTTGCCGTGGCGACGACCCGCTCGCCGTAGACCCCGATCGGAGACTCGAGAATCGCGTACCCCTCGAGTGGCATGCCCGAACCGAGATCGCGGAGCTGCCGCGTGAAGATGTGGCCGAACGGAAAGGCGTCGGTCGGCGAGATCCAGGCTTCGACGCTGAAGGGCGCACGCGCGGCGAACTCGAAGGCCGCGCCGAACGTCACCATGCAACGCGGGGCGTTCGGGCGGAACGCGACCGCCGCGTTGCCACCGAACGCACCGGGCGCGTCCTGCACGCAATCGCCGACGTAGGTGCCATCGGTGTTGCCCATCTCGTCGAGGGCGATCGATCCGGTGTCGGCCAGCCGCCAGTACGCCAGCGGGGTGCCGGCGACCACGAGGTCGCGGTACGGGTCCGGTTCGTCACGACCATCCGGAGCGGGTTCGAAATGGAGGCGGCCGCAGCCCACTGTCAGCGTGACGAGGCAGACCAGCCGCATTCGGTCGAATCATACAGGAGCGCTGGCTTGCTCGTGGGCAGAGCCGTGGGTAGGTTCGGGCGCTGATGTCCGACGAGACCGCCGCCACTCCCGTGGAGTTCGATCCTGTGCCCGCGATCGCTTCGCACTTTGGGCTCCCGCCCAAGGCCGTCGCTGCAGTCGTCGCGCTGCTCGACGAGGGCGGCACGGTGCCGTTCATCGCCCGCTACCGCAAGGAGCGGACGGGTGGGCTCGACGAGGTCGCCATTCGCAACATCGAGGAGCACCGCACG
>JBBQJJ010000506.1:0-6010 GCA_038325805.1 Haliangiales bacterium | reverse complement strand
GTGGAAGTACCGCCACCGTCCGGGGCACAAGGCGCAGCCGTCACCGGCTCACCACGACGCGATGGAGATCACGTGGACGATCATCCCCACGATCATCTCCGTGTTCCTGTTCTATTACGGCTGGCGCACGTACATCAAAGTCGTCACGCCGCCTACCAAGGCGATCGAGATCCAGGTCACCGCGTCGAAGTGGAACTGGCGCTTCGTCCACCCGAACGGCGGAGAGGACTCCGACCTCCACGTGCCGGTGAACCAACCGATCCGGCTGGTGATGACGTCGACCGACACGCTGCACGCGTTCTACGCACCTGCGATGCGTGTCAAGCAGGACATCATCCCGCGCCGTTACACGTACGCGTGGTTCTTCCCCACCAAGCCAGGCACGTACCGCCTGACGTGCGCTGAGTACTGCGGCACGTACCACTCGCAGATGGCGTGCAAGGACCAGGACAAGGACTCCGGCAAATGCAACCGCCGCGCCGTCGTCGTCGTGCACAAGACGATGGAGGACTACAAGAAGTACCTCGACGACGTCGCCCCGACCGAAGGGCAAAACCCCGAGGAGACCGGCAAGAAGCTCTACGAGAAGAAGGGCTGCATCGCGTGCCACACCGTCGATGGCTCGGCGAGGATCGGGCCGTCGTTCAAGGGCTCGTTCGGTCGGCCGCGCCAGACCGACAAGGGCGAGGTCGTCGTCGACGAGAACTACATCCGGGAGTCCATCCTGGCTCCGACCGCCAAGACCGCCGCCGGATATCCGGTCGGCACGATGCCGTCCTTCGAAGGTCAGCTCAAGGAAGCTGAGATCGAAGGCCTCATCGCCTACATCAAGTCACTGCAGTAACGCCGGGGAAAGAACACAACCATGGCGACATCTCCAATTGGCAAGCAGGGTTCACGCAATGACGGGCCGGTCAACGAGCCCGATTATCTCAGCCTCCATAAGGGCAAACCGTTCGGCACGAGGCTGAAGGGTTGGCTCCTCACGCTCGATCACAAGCGGATCGGCGTGATGTACCTGACGGGCATCTTGGTCTCGCTGATCGTCGGCGGCGCCTTCGCGCTGCTCGTGCGCACCGAGCTGTGGTCGACGGGCAAGACGATCGTCGACCCCGACACCTACAACAAGTTCTTCACGCTGCACGGCGCGGTGATGGTGTTCCTCGTCATCATCCCGGGCATCCCTGCGGCGCTCGGCAACATCATCATGCCGATCCAGCTGGGCGCGCCCGACGTCGCGTTCCCGAAGCTCAACCTCGCGTCGTTCTATCTGTGGATCAGTGGCGCGCTGTTCCTCGTGATCGCGATTCCGTTCGGCGGTCTCGACACCGGTTGGACGCTGTACACGCCGTACTCGCTGCAATCACCGACGCCGGTGTTGCTCTCGGTGATCGGCGTCTTCTTGCTCGGGTTCTCGTCGATCTTCACCGGCCTCAACTTCCTCGTCACGATCCACAAGTTTCGCCCGCAGGGCATGACGTGGTTCCAGATGCCTCTCAACATCTGGGCGATCTACGCCACCGCGATCATGCAGGTGCTCGCGACGCCAGTGCTCGGCATCACCGTCGGCCTGCTCGCCGTCGAGCGGTTCGCGCACATCGGCATCTTCGATCCCCAGATGGGTGGCGACCCGGTGCTGTTCCAGCACTTCTTCTGGTTCTACTCGCACCCGGCCGTCTACATCATGATCATCCCGGCCATGGGCGTGATCAGCGAGATGCTGAGCACGTACTCGCGCAAGCCGATCTTCGGCTACCGCTTCATCGCGTACTCGTCGGTGTCGCTCGCGCTGCTGTCGTTCCTCGTCTGGGGTCACCACATGTTCGTGTCGGGCCAGTCGCGGCTCGCGAACATGGTGTTCTCGGCGCTGACGTTCACCGTCGGCATCCCGGCGGCTATCAAGGTCTTCAACTGGGTCTCCACGCTCTACAAGGGCGACATCCGGCTGAAGACGCCGATGCTCTACACGCTCTCGTTCCTGCTGCTGTTCACGATCGGCGGCCTCACCGGTCTGTTCCTCGGTGTGCTCTCGATCGACGTCCACCTCCACGACACCTACTTCGTCGTCGCGCACTTCCACTACGTGATGATGGGCTCGACCCTCGTCGCGTTCCTCGGTGCACTCCACCATTGGTGGCCGAAGTTCACGGGGCGTATGTACAACGAAACGGTCGGCCGGCTGTGCGCGATCGGCGTGTTCATCGGCTTCAACCTGACGTTCCTCCCCCAGTTCGTGATGGGCAGCCAGGGCATGCCGCGTCGCTACTGGGACTACGACGCGCGCTACCAGATCTATCACCAGCTCTCGACGATCGGCGCCTTCATCCTCGGCGTCTCGATGCTGATCGCGGTGATCAACCTGGTGTCGTCGCTCAAGAACGGCAAGCGAGCGCCGCGCAACCCGTGGGGTGGAACGTCGCTCGAGTGGCAGTGCCCGACGCCGCCGCCTCTCTACAACTTCGAGAAGCCGCCGGTGGTTCACGAGATCTACAACTACGACGACCTGGTCGAAGTCGAAGAAGACGTCTGGGAGCGGCGCGCGCCGGAGCATGTCGAGCCGCACGAAGCGCCGGGCAATGCCCACGATTTCGCGGCACAGCCGGTCGTTCCGGTCACCGAAGGCCGCAAGCCCGACGATGTGATGTTGCCGCAAGGACCGTTCAAGGGTCCGGTCGAGGGTCCTGCGCTCAACCCCGATTCGCCCGCCTCGCGCGCGAAGCGTCCGTCGCAAGTGGACGTGAAGCCCGTCGTCGACGAAACGCCCAAGGCCGAGGTCAAGATGGACGACAAGCCCATCGAGACGCAGGCGCAGGCCGTCGAGCTCGTCGAGGAGAAGAAGGGTGGCCTGACCGCTGGAGGGGACGTCCCGGAAGTTCCCGAAGCGCCCAAGAAGGAAGTCGACGACAAGAAGTCGGACGGTGACAAGTGAGCGCCTCGCACGACGACCACGACGACCACGGCCACAGCCACTCCCCGTGGATCCAGCACCACTACGACGACGCGCAGCACCAGTTCGATTCCGGCAAGCTCGGCATCTGGCTGTTCCTCGCGCAGGAGGTGCTGTTCTTCTCGGCGCTGTTCGTGGCGTACATCCTGTATCGGTCCCACCACCCCGAGATCTACGCGTACGCCCACAAGTACCTCGACGTGAAGTACGGCGCGATCAACACCGCGGTGCTGATCTTCTCGTCGCTGACGGCAGCGTGGGCCGTGCGTGCAGCGCAGCTGCGCCAGCGCAAGCTGCTGATCGCGTGCCTCAGCGTGACGATCGTCTGCGCGATGGGGTTCCTCGCGATCAAGTACATCGAGTACACGCACAAGATCCACGAGCACCTGCTGCCGGGTCGCTACTTCGATCCGTGCATCACGGCCAACAACCGCCCGCTGCTCACCAAGAACAACGAGTGCCCGGGTAGCAAGGGCTCGGTGGTGTGGAACTTTGACAAGGCCGCACCCGAGACGGGCTGCTTCCCGGTGTTCGCGATCGATCAGAAGCCGAACCGCACAGGCGTCCAGGCCGAATGCACGGTGAGCGAGAACGAGTTCGTCAAGGTCGTCGACGACAAGGGCGAGCCGCTGGTCAACCCGGATAGCAGGAACGCGCTGTTCAAGCGCCCCGCACCGGCCAAGCAGATCTCGAAGGAGTGCGAGGAGCACGCCGAGGGTGAGGCGCACGGCGGCGAAGCGTGCTGGAAGATCAGCGAGCAGCCCGCCGTGTGCCGGCCGGGTTGGTTCTACTCGATGCGGTGTACGAGCGGCCCCGGCATGGAGAAGCTCGATGCCGAGCTCGCCGCGCTGCAGACGTCGCTCGAGAGTGGCAGCGTCAAGGGCGACGCCATGACCAAGGCGAAGAAGCGGCTGGGCGAGATCTTCGTCGCGTCGCGCTGCGACAAGGTCGAGCAGTACTCGGTGAGCGATCGCTTCAACGAGAAGGGCGACTGCAACTCCGGTCGCGGCAAGCGCGAGAAGGAGCTCAAGGCGATCCGCGATGAAGAGATCAAGGCCGCGTGCCCCGACAAGAAGGGCGCTGATCTCGAAGCGTGCGTCAAGCCGATCGAGACCACGCTGACCGTCGCGACGGTGGGTGAGTGCGTGCGCAGCGAGCAGGTCGGTGTCGTGGTCGAGCATCACGATCACACCGTCGTGCCGGCCTCGATCGCGGTCACCGCGAGCTGCAAGGGTCCGGTCAAGCCGGCCCCCGAGGGCGACGTGTTCGCCGACAAGGTGCGCACCCTCGAGGTCGGCGCGAAGTCAGCCGGTACGAGTGAGCCCGCGCACGACGCTCACGATGCGCACTACGCCGGGCCGCCGCCCGAGCACACGAACATGTTCTTCACGATCTACTTTGCGATGACCGGTCTGCACGGCGTCCACGTGCTGGTCGGCGTGTTCATCTTCATCTGGTTGTTGATCCGCGCGGTCAAGGGTCACTTCACGCCGGAGTACTTCGGCCCGGTCGACTGGGCGGCGTTGTACTGGCACATCGTGGATCTAATCTGGATCTTCCTCTTCCCCCTCATGTACCTGATCCACTGAGGACCCCTATGGCAACCACCGAACATCACATCGATCACGACGATGGGCACAGCCACGGGCTCTCTCACGTCGCGTCCGCCAAGGTGCTCCTCAGCACCGGTGGAGCGCTCCTGGTGCTCACCGCCATCACCGTTCTAGCGACCAAGGTCGACTTCGGATCGAGCCTCAACCTCGCACTCGCGATGTTCATCGCCGTGATCAAGGCGACGCTCGTGGTGCTGTTTTTCATGCACTTGAAGTACGACAAGCTGTTCCATACCGTGATTTTTGTTAGCGCACTCCTCGCGGCCGCGTTGTTCGTCGGCTTCACGTTAATGGACAGCGGCCAGTATCAGGGTTCCAATATATGGGACCCTGACAATCCGCCGGCGGCGCCCCTCGGGCCCCGGCCGATCTCTGGCTGAGGAGGCCTCCGTGGACCGTGCGATTTTCCAGATAGTGATGCAGGCGATCCCGATCGTGATCGCGGTCCTCTTCGTCGGCGCCTCCTACTTCATCATCACGCTCGATCGCACCCGCGCGAACAGCCCGAGCAAGGACGACACCCAGGTCGGTATCAAGCTCGTCATCTGGGCGTTCGTCATCGCGGGTGTCGGGCTCGCCGCCGCCGGCGTCGATGGCATCCTGTCGTTCGCCCTCGGTGGCTTCAAGGGCGGCAGCATGGGAATCCGTGCCGCGCTCGCGCCGATCATCGTCGGTGCCGGCGTGGTCGTGCTGTTCGGCATCGTCTTCCTCGGCAAGACCAACAACGCCACGCAGAAGCAGCCCGAGAGGTACGCGCTCGGCGTGATCGGCTTCGCCTACGGCATCCAGGCGATCTTCGAGGTCACGCAGGTGATCAACGGCGTGTTCGTCAGCGCTTCGTGGGGTGATATCTCCGGCGGACTCGCCGGTGGAGTTGTTCACGGCGCGATCGGCTTCCTCGCGATCCTGATGCTCGGTGCGCGCTCGGGGTGGACCGGTCCGGCGCCGCGCATGCCGATGCCCGGCCAGCAGCCGCCGCAGAACTACCCGCAAGGCTATCCGCCGCAAGGTGGTGGCTATCCTCCGCCGCAAGGTGGCGGTGGCTACAACCCGCCCCAGGGTGGCGGTGGCTATCCGCCGCAGGGTGGACAAGGTGGTGGCTATCCGCCGCAAGGTGGACAAGGCGGCGGCTATCCGCCGCAAGGTAGCGGTTACCCGCCCGCATGATCCGTACGATGAAGCAGCCGGCTCGTGGGCCGGCAGGTTCGTTTCAGCTGAAGTACATCGCCATCCGGCAAACGGTCTCGAAGCCGAGCTTCTCGAGGATCGGTGCCGAGGTTGATTCGCGAGCATGTGACGTCGCGATGGCGAGGCCATGCGCGCGGGCGTGTGCGAGCCGCGCATGGACGAGGGCGCGATAGAGGCCGCGGCCACGATGCGCCGGCAGGACGACACCACCGATCAGATACGCCGAGCGCTCGCACGCGAAGTAGCTTGCGGTCGCCGCGGG
>JBBQJJ010000505.1:0-6019 GCA_038325805.1 Haliangiales bacterium | reverse complement strand
GAATGCACGAAGTAGACGCTCGCATCCTCGGCGATGCCGTCGAGCATCGGCTCCGCGGAGCGCCGGACGACACGGTTCCACCCCATGTGCGGGACCTTGAGACGCGGGTCGCTCGGGCGCAGCCGAACCACCTCGCCGGGGATCACGCCGAGCCCCGCGACAGGACCCTGCTCTTCGCTCGAATCGAACAAGATCTGGAGCCCGAGGCAGATGCCGAGGTACGGGCGCCCGCTGGCGATGCCTTCGCGCAGGGCCTCGCCGAGCCCGCGCTCCTCGAGGCTGCGCATGAACACGCCGAAGGCACCTTGCCCGGGCACCACGATCTTGTCCGCGCGCCGGACCGTTTCGGGATCGCGCGTGACGGTGACCTTCGCCCCGACCTTCTCGAGGGCGCGCTGCACCGAGCGAAGATTGCCTCCGCAGACGTCGACGACCGCGATCACTTCGTCAGCGTACCTTTGGTCGACGGCACGGCGCCTTCGAGGCGAGGGTCGATTCGCGAGGCCGCATCCGTGGCACGGGCGAACGCCTTGAAGATGCACTCGATCACGTGGTGTGCGTTTCCGCCGTAGTGGAGCAGGACATGGAGGTTGCACTGCGCGCGGGTGGCGAACGCTGCGAAGAACTCCTTCGCCAGCTCGCAATCGAACTCGCCGATCCACTTGCCGTCGAGCCCGGCAACGTTCCAGACGAACGCGGGCCGGCCGCAGAAATCGACGGCGACCGTGACCATCACCTCGTCCATCGGCAGGGTCGCATCCCCGTAGCGGACGATCCCGGCGCGGTCCCCGAGCGCCTGCTGGAACGCATCGCCGAGCACCAGGCCGATGTCCTCGACGGTGTGGTGGGCATCGATCTCGATGTCGCCCGCAGCGCGCAGCTCGACGTCGTACACCCCGTGGCGCGCGAACGCCTCGAGCATGTGGGACAGAAACGGCAGCGGCGTCTCGATCTTACGCGTTCCGCGCCCGTCGAGTGTCAACGCCAGCGCGATCTGCGTCTCTTTGGTGTTCCGCTCGATCACTGCGGTGCGAGGCACGTCTCCTTGTATCAGTGGTTCACCGATCGTACAAACAACCCATGTCGTCGACGATTGCACGCTGGGTGGGGCCACTCGTGATGCTTGCCGCCTGTGGCGGTGGTGACAAGAAGCCGGTCAAGAAGCCGATCGTGAAGACTGATCCCGCCGCGCCCGCACGCGTCGAGTCCGAACAGGACCGCGAAGCGAAGCGCAAGGCTGCTGCACTCGCGATCGTTCCCGACGGAAGCACCTGTTTTCCGCCCTCCTTGAAGGAGGTCAGCGCTCCCAAGCTCGAGCTCGCAGCGGTGAGCAAGGAAGCCGTGATCTGCGCGACCGATGTCGATCCGTCGCGCCTGCTCGGCCCCGTCGCGTGCTGGAAGATCAACATCGGTGACGGCTCGCTCATCTACCAGCCGGCCGCGGTGCTGCCGGGTCGCAACGTCACCGTCAGGCTCGACGATCGTTGTGCGCGGGGCTACTGCATCCCGAAGGACGCGAAGCTCCCCGAGGACAAGATCGTCCACATGGCCACCAACCCCGACGGCACCAAGGTCGTCGTGATCGCCGGCGACGACGCGCACATCTTCGATGCCGCCGGTCGGGCGCGCGAGAGCGGCTTCTCGATCCGCGGCGACAAGGGCGTCACCAACTCGCCATCCGCTGTTCACTGGGTCGGGAGCTCGATCTTCATCGAGGGTCGCGATGCCGGCCCGGCGTCGTACGTGTTCGCCTTCAAGTCCGACGGGCAGTCGATCGGGCCGCTGATGTCACTCGAGAAGAAGGAGACGATGCTCAACACGCACGGGGGCTCGTTCATCGTGCTCGACGACACCCGCGTCGCGATCTCCGAGAAGGGCTTCACGAACATCACCACGTTCGAGGTCGAGAGCGGAAAGCGTACCAAGATCGCCAGGAAGGTCACCAACGGCACCTGCAAAGGTCCCGAGGCCGAGGCGTGGTGGCTCGAGACCGGGGAGCTGCCGTCGAAGTGCAAGGACCACATGGCGAGGACGTTCGCGCACCTGATCGGTGCCGATGCCGTCGCCGGCAAGACCAACCTGCTCGTGCTGCTCCGCGGTGAGCGGCTCGGCGAGCTCGCCGTCCTCGACGTCAAGAACCTCACCGAGAAGAAGTCGATCAAGCTGCCGTGGTGCGAGGCGCCCGGCGGTGCGGACGACGAAGCTGCGTCGGCGCCGAAGGAGGAGAAGGCCAGCAAGAGAAAGGCGCCTGCGAAGCCGGTCAAGGACGATCCGGAGCAGGGCGGCGAGTAACTAACCCAGAGTTTAGGGCCACACGATCGCGTCGGCGGTCGTGCCGATGCCGAGGTTGGTCTGGCGCGCGGCCCACTGCCGATAGGCCGCGCGAGCACGCGGGAGCACGGTGCGATAGATCGCGAAGCCGTCGTCGAGCGAGACGATGATCGACGTCGCCTGCGGAGACATCGCGAAGCTGTGCTCCGTGGTCGCGAGCGGCCAGTACATGCGGAGCTCGAGGTCGAACAGCGAGATCGACGTGCCGTCGCCAAATGCCGCGAGGTCGGTGTCCTCGCCCCAGCTCGCACGGGTGGTGCGAACCGGGAACATCAGCTCGCCGCGGGCGAGATCGAACCACGATAGCGAGTCGAGCATCGCGATCGGGCGGTGGTCGCGTTCGAAGCCGAGCGACACGATCCGGCGAGGTGCCGTCGCGTGAAGCGCGAGCTCGCCGTCCCAGCGCCAGACCTCGCGTCCGAGCGCCACGTAGACGACCCCGTCGGGCGTCAGCACGATCGAGTCGGCGGGCTTGTCGAGCGGTACATGGACGACGGATCCACTGCGCAGCTCGAGGCGCGTGAGCTCCGTGCCCACGGCAAACGCGACGTAGGTCTCGTTCGCGCGCGTCGTGGTGCGAACCAGCGGACCAGGCGCGTCGATGATCAGGGACGACTTCGCGGTCGTCGGGTCATAGGTTCTGATCGTGCGATCGGTGGCGAACAGGACCCGCGATCCCGCGGCGAGTGGGAAGCCTGTTCCGATCAACGCTCGCGTGCCATCGAGTCGCGCGAGCGTCACCGTCCCGTCGACCTCCTCGACGACGAAGTAGCTCCCGTCGGGCGGTGTGGTGATCCCGCGCGGCGTGCCGAGCTCTGCGAGCTTCGTCGTCGCGCCGGTCGCGAGATCGAGCAGCGACCACGCCTTGTCGCGCACGTAGATGACGCGATGATCGTCGAGGAAGCGTGGTCCGGCAGTGAAGCGGGCGGCGGGTGTCGGCACGAAGCGGGGAAGCAGGGCGTCGAGATCGTAGAGCAACACCCGCTTCTCGACAGCCACTGCGAGCGTCGAGCCGTGGCGGCTGCCGGCGATCCGCATCGGCGTTGCCGCGGCCTTGAGCGTCACGGTCGCCGCGCGGTTGATCAACCGGATCTCGCCGGCCGCCGAGGTGAACGCCACACCATCACGGGCACGTGTGCCGGCCGCCGGTTCGAGGCCTCGCTGCTCGGCGACGCGGGGCCGATCGCGCGCGGGGAAGAACGGGCGGAGCGCCCCGTCGGCGAACACGAAGTCGTCTCCAACATACGCGACCTCGCGATAGGTGTACGGCCCGACCTCGACCTCGCGGATCGGCGCGGCCGGTGACAGCGTGAGCTCGAAACCGCCGGGCTCGCCCGCGAGACCGAGGCGCTTGCCGTCGCTCGACCACGCCCAGCCGTTGACGAAGCCGGTGTGCTGGATCACGACGCGAGAGGTCTCGAGATCGATCACCGCGACGCCCTGCGGATTCGCGACCGCGAGATGTGCCCCCGGCGACAGCGTGACGCGAAGCGGCTTGATCGGGGTCGGGATCGTGATCGGCGACGTCGCGGGACGGCGCACGAGCCACACCGCACCCGCGTGATCGACCCACGCGACGCGAACGGCGTCGGCGTCGAGCGCGACGATCGGGTCGGAGATCTCGATGTTCGAGGCCTGCAGCGTCCCGAGATCGACGAGCTTCAGCGATGCGCGATCGGCAACCACCAGCGTCCGATCGCGGTCGGTCAGCGCGACCTGGATCCGATCCGCGCCCTGCAGGATCATCCTGGAAGACCGAGCCACCAGGTCGTGCTGCCACACCGTTCCGTCGAGCCCGCCGCTGTAGGCCGTCTTCCCGTCGTCGGTCATCACCAGGCTGGTCGGCACCGTCGCCCCGGGCAGGGCCCACGGCACGCCGATCGCCGAGGCATGCGCGACGATGTCCCGCGCCTTGCGCCACAGCGGGGACTCCGCGTGGAGCTGCCGCGTCAGACCGATCGCGCCGATCGGATTCACTCCGGCGATCGCACGCGCTTGTTCGAGGACGAGCTCGTCGGCGCGCGCCGCTTCTCGACGCTGCCAGTGCTCCGCCGTCTCCTTCTCTCGCACGGCTTCATCGCGGGCCTCGATGATCGAGCGCACCGCGAGCACCGAGATCACCGCGATGATCGCCAACCCGAGCAGGCTCGTGATCACCGCAGCGCGATGGCGACGCACGAATCGCCACACGCGCTCTCGCACCGTGTAGCGATGTGCACCGACGAGGCGACCGGTGAGGAACCGTCGGAGATCGTCGACCAGCGCCCCCGCATCGGGGTAGCGAACCGCGCGGTCGTACGCGAGCGCCTTGTCGATGATCGTCGCGAGCTCGTCGGGAACACCGGGCGCGACCGCGCGGAGCGGCGCGGGTGGGCCGGCGAGCGCACGAGCTCGCATCCCTTCGCCGTTCGGCGCGTGATGCGGAGGCTTGCCGGCGACCACGTGATACAGCGTTGCACCGAGCGCGTAGACATCGGCGGCCGGCGTCTGCGGATCGCCTTCGAGCTGCTCCGGCGCCATGTAGCCAGGCGTGCCCATCGACGTGCCGAGCTCGGTCCTCAGCGACGTGTTCGGCGAGGGCTCGCTCGGCCCGACAACCTCGGGCTCGTCGATCACCTTCGCAAGCCCCCAATCGATCACGACGATCTCGCCGAGCTCGCCGACGAGGATGTTCGATGGCTTGAGGTCGCGATGGATCACGCTGCGGCGATGCGCATGCGCGACCGCCTCCGACGCCGACAGCACGTGCGGGATCAAGGCGAGTCGCTCGCGCTCGTCCCACGTCTCCTTGATGATCTCGACGAGCGGTCGCCCGGCGACCTTGCGCATCACGTAGAACGGCAGCCCGTCGGGACCGCGACCCGCGTCGTACAGCGGGACGATCGAGGGATGTTCGAGGCGCGCGGTGATCAGCGTCTCGCGTTCGAACCGCTTCAGCGCGTGGTCGTCGACGTCGAGCACCTGCTTGATCGCGACGCTGCGTTGCAACACGGTGTCGGTGGCCTCGACGACGCGCCCCATCCCTCCGCGGGCGATCTCGTCGCCGAGCTCGTAGCGCTCGAGCCTCTGTGGGGAGACCGGTGCCGGGCGCGCCTGCGGGCGATCCTCGGCGGTCCGATCGTCATCCGCCACGGTTCAGTTGCTGGAGACGCTCTCGCGAGGCCGCGACGTCGTGTGCGGGCACCGCACCGACGAGATCGAGCGACGCCCGCTGCTCGGCACCCGTTGCCTGATCGCGTGCACTGACCTGCAGGATCCCCGACGCATCGATCACGAACGTCACCTCGATCGTGGTCTCGCCACGCGGGCGCGGCGGCAGGTTGGCGAGCACGAGATCGCCGATCACCATGTTGTTGTCGAGCCTGCGCGACTCACCCTGGCAGACGACGATGCGGACGATCTCCTGGCGATCGCGCGCGGTGGTGAAGGTCTTGCGTTTGGTCGCGGGTAGCCGCTCGTTGCGCCGGATCAGCTCCTCGCAGAACCCCGCGACCGTGCCGATCCCGAGGCCACGCGGGGTGACCTCGAGGATCGTCGGGATCGGGCGTGCAGCCAGCGCCGCCGGCGGCAGACCCGCGCCGGGTGGCAGACCCGCGCCTGGAGGCATGAACGGCCCCGGCGTCGACGCCGGCATCATCGGCAGGCTTGGTCCAGCTTGGTTGGCGACCCGATCATCCCAGCCCGGCAG
>JBBQJJ010000504.1:0-6038 GCA_038325805.1 Haliangiales bacterium | reverse complement strand
TAAGGTAGCGCCGTGCCTTCTGCCACGACGATGTCCGCGCTGATCGACCGCTACGATGGCTTCCTCCTCGACGCGTTCGGCGTGCTGCTCGACGGTCGCGGCGTCCTGCCTGGTGCGTCGGCGTTGCTCGGCGAGCTCGTGCGCCGCGGCAAGGCGTACGCGATCGTCTCCAACGATGCCTCGCGCTCGCGCGCCACGTTCGCGAACCGATTTGCCGCGAGCGGCCTCGCAGTCGCACCGGATCGGATCGTCTCGTCGGGCACGTTGCTGCCGGCGTACTTCGCGGCGCATCGCGGTGCGCGGACCTGCGTGCTCGGCACCGACGATTCGTGTGCGTTCGTCGAGGAGGGCGGCGGCGTGGTCGTCGATCTCCGCGACGGCATGGAGATCGACGCACTCGCGATCTGCGACGACGGTGGCACCCCGTTTCTCGATGGCATGGAGCTCGCGCTGTCCGCGATCGTCCGCATGGTGCGCGCCGGCCGTCGTCCGATCCTGGTCTGTCCGAACCCCGATCTCGTCTACCCGAAATCCCCCGGCGAGTACGGGCTCACCGCCGGTGCGATGGCCGTGCTGATCGAGACCGCGCTCGCGCGCCTGCTGCCCGGCGCGAACCTCGCCTTCGATTACCTCGGCAAGCCGCAGCCACACCTGATGCGTGCCGGAGCCGAGCACCTCGGGCTCGCGCGCGATCGCATCGTGATGATCGGCGATCAGCTCGAGACCGATGTCGCAGGCGCCCTCGCGGCGGAGATCGACGTGGCGTTGCTCGCCGGCGTGTCGCGGTGGGATGGCAGCTCGTCGATCAACCCGACCTATTTGATCGAGTCCATCGCACCCTGAGAGGGCCGCCAACTCCTCGACCGCGCTACCATCGTCTCGTGATCCAGCGGTTCTGCTTCATCAAGCTCCTCGACCACGAGGTCGAGACGCGTCGCGAGCTCGCGCAGCTGATGCGCGCCCAGCTCGAATCCGCGGGTGCGGAGGTCGTGGTCGGAGTTCCCGCCGACGACAGCGCCGCGCGATGGGATCTGTCGATCGTGATCAATGCGGCCTCGCTCGACGCGTGGAACACGCTCGCGCAACTGCCGGCGATGGTCGGCGTGTTCGACGAGCTGTCCGCGCGAGCCGCCGTGGTCAAGGCGTGGACGTTCGAAGCCGCGTGATCCACGCCGCGAGCTCGTCGGGGATCGGCGCTTCCCAGCGCATCTTCTGACCGGTCTGCGGGTGGATGAACCCGAGCACGGCGGCGTGGAGCGCGAGCCGCGGGGCGCGTGGTGTGAACGTGCGGCTGCGTTCTCCGCCGTGCTGCGGATCCCCCGCGACGGGAGTACCGAGCCCGGCGAGGTGGATCCGGATCTGGTGCGTGCGGCCGGTCTCGAGCTTGACCGCGAGGAGCGTCGCGCCGGCGAGCGCTTCGAGCACCTCGACGTGCGTGACGGCGTGCCGGCCATCGATGGGCTTGTCGATCGTCTGTGCGGCGACGTCGCCGATCGCGACCGCGCGGTACTCGCGATCGATGCGGTGCTCCGCGAACGCGTCGCCGAGCACCGTGTTCGCCTCGCGGGTGCGCGCGAAGACGAGCAAGCCGCTGGTCGGCATGTCGAGGCGATGGACGAGGTAGACCTCGCCGAACTGGGACTTCATCTGATCGAGCAGATCGCCGCGATCACTCTCCGGCGTCGGCGCGGTGACGAGGCCGGCGGGCTTGTTCGCGATGATCAAATGGTCGTCGCTGAAGCTGACCAACGGCGTCGGCGGCGCTTCGGTGCGCGACTCCGATCCGAGGTTGACCTCGATCGCCTGCCCCGGCTTGATCGGTCGACTCGCGACCTTGGTCCGCGCGCGATCGACGAACACGCCACCCGCATCGATCACCGCCCGCGTCTTGCGCCGCGATAGCTGCGGCACGTGCTTCGGGATCACCTGATCGAGGCGCATGCCATCATCCTCGGGGGTCGCGACGAACGAGTGCTTCATGACCAGCGGGCTCGGCGCACGACATCGACGATCGCGTCGGCGAGCGGCACCGGCACTTCTTCCTGCAGGAAGTGACCGGCATCGGTCTTGGTGACGCCGGCATCGGGGCGCAGTCGCGCGAGGTGATTGATGACGCGTCCGAGGATCGGATCCTTCATGCCCCAGACGAGCCGGATCGGGACCTCGGCCGTCTCGAACGTGAACTGCGAGATCCGGAGCTCCGGCACCGACGGATGAGCGTGACCATCCGGCACCATCCTCGCGAGCGCGAGTGGTGCGGCGCGATCCTCGAACCGACGCAACGGCCAGCGATACGCCGCCGCGACCTCGCCGCGAATACTCGATCGATCGCCTTGCGAGAGGTGCAGCGCTCCGAGCGGAAACCCGAGCCGGCGAAACAGCAGGTCGCTCGCGATCGGTAGCTGCGAGAGACGATGGAACAACGTCGGCTTGAAGGTCGCGTGCGGCGGGCTGATCGCGGTGTTGCCGAGCACGATGCCGCGCAGTCGCTGCATGCGGCTGGCCATCGCGTGGAGCGAGATCGGACCGCCCCAATCCTGCGCGGCGATCACCACCGGACCGGGGGCGACGGCATCGAGCATCGCGCCAAACCATCGCGAGTGATTGACCAGCCGGTGCGCCTCGAGCGCGGGCTTACTCGACATCCCGAGCCCGATCAGATCGGGGACGACGAGCCGCAGCGACGGCTCGCGCACGCGCAGGAGCGCGATGACCTTGCGCCAGAGATAGCCCCACGTCGGGTTGCCATGGACCAGCACGACGGTGCGCTCGGCGGTTGCGGGGCCCCACTCGAGCACGTGCATGTGCTCGCCATCGGTGGCAACCGAACGCGCGCGATACTCGTCAGGCAACTGACGAGCGAGGTGTTCGGGCAGCGCGACCATGCGCCGCCACCCTAGCGCGCTTCGCGGGTTCACTTAGCCGATTGCGGCGTGGTGATCACCAACCGTCGTCGTTGCTGCGCTTGCGGGGCTTGCCGCGATCACCAGGCTTCCGTCCACGATCGCCACCCGGTGCACCACCCGGCCCACGGGGAGCGCCCCCGCCACTGTTGTAGCCGCCACCACCACCACCACCACCGCCGCTATAGCCGCCACCACCGCCACCACCACCATAGCCGCCGCCGCCACCGGAGGGGCGACTGAAGCCACCGCCGCCGCCGCCAGGCCGCGGTCCGCCACCGCCACCGCCACCGCCAGCGCCACGCGACTCACGTTCGCGCGCCTCGTTGATGCGAAGCATGCGGCCGTCGAGGTCCTGGCCATCGAGCTCCTGGAGCGCTTGCTGCGCTGCTTCCGAGGTCGAGAATTCGACGAACGCGAAGCCGCGCGACCGACCGGTTTCGCGATCCATGACGA
Organism: Haliangiales bacterium; assembly: GCA_038325805.1. Lineage (GTDB taxonomy): Bacteria > Myxococcota_A > Polyangia > Haliangiales > Haliangiaceae > JABFXX01. Next base: position 2,679 of record JBBQJJ010000504.1, on the reverse strand, counting down.
TGGACACACTCGTGACCTCTCGTCCGTTGGCGGAGAACGCCTGCCTGAGCAGATCCTCGGTCGTGTTGTAGTTCAGGTTCCCCACGTAGAGCTTCGTACCCACGGACTCTCCTAACGAACGCACTGCGAGATTTTCACAACGGGACAGGTCGACCGTTCGCCGACCCCACGCCCCAAACAGGGTACACAGGCCCTCGGCCGCCGATCAACAGCGATGCGCTGGCGTACGGGAACCGCAGTGACCTCGAACGTTTGAGCCCGGCGCTGCCGAACGAGATGGGGGCTTTGCTCTATCCTCTCCTCCCCCCTGATGGGTCCGCTCCCCTACCCACACCGCGCGACCTTTCTCGCGAGTACGTTGGCGATGCCTCCGGCGCTGGAGCCGATCGCCTCGTACGTCGCGCGGTTGGTCTCGGTGATCGTGTTCGATCAGATGGTCCGCCATCCGATCGTGACGCTCGGGGACCACGATGACGAGCGGCTGATCGACGAGACCGGGCGGTTGCTCGACGCGCATCACCCGCAGGCCGAGGACTCGATCGACTGGTTCTTTCGCGTGTCGCGACGGCACGAGGTGTTGTGGTTCGAGCTCAGCCTCGACCCGGCGCGTCCGCAGGCTCCATTGCTACGCAGCCGGCGCCCGGATGGAACGATCGAGACCTGGAGCTCGAGCTTCGAGCTGCCGTTCTCGCAACAGCTCGGGCAGTGCCTCGCGCTGTGGTTGACCGCGCGGAGGTTGCCGCTCGTCGAGCCGTTCACCGAGATCTCGATGGATGACCTGCGCGTCGCCGCGGAGCGTCTCGCGAAGGCGGACGAGGAGCTGCTGCGCGGCGCCGAGCTCGCGCAGGTGCCGGTGTCGCTCACGCAACCACCGGCGCGGCTCGCGATCCCGTTCCTCCGGGTGCTCGCGGAGCTGTCGCGCGATGAAGCGCGTACCCTCGATCCGATCATCCTGCAGCTCGACCCGACACATCCGGTCGCGCGCCGCAACAAGTACGTCACCGGGCTGCTCGACGGCACCACGGATCGCCGCGAGGTCCTGCCGCTGATCAGCGAAGCACCGATGTACGCGAAGCCGCACCTGTCGATCTGGGGCGAGCCGTTCGCCGCCGATCGCGTCAACGAGACCATGGGCGTGCGGCACCAGGGCATCGCGTCGAGCCTGATGCCGGCGAATCCCTACGCCTGTCACAACTACTCGCTGCAGCTCGCGGATGAAGGTCGCCGCGAAGAGAGCTATCGCTGGGCGGATCGCGCCACGGTCGCCGCTCCGCAGTTCGGCGCCGCGCATCTCGATTGCGTCCGCCGGTTGCGTCAGGTCGGGCGGCCCGGGCAGGCGTTCGCCGAGGCGCAGTATCGCTGTCGCGAGATCCTGGATCGCGCCGAGGCGGGCAAGTTGCCGACCAACGATTGGCAGGCGCCGCATCACGCATCGTTGCTGATCGCGTTCGCCCACCTCGATGTCGGTCGGCTCGCGGAGGCGATCGAGCTCGCCGACGATGCGATGGCTCGGCTCCCCGAGGATCCACCCACGCAGGAAGCGTTCTCGTGGGCCGGCAAGCGCATCGCGCACTGGAAGAACGACGCGGGTCTGCTCGCGCGCGCGTATGCCTGGGAAGGCTTCCACCGCGGCGATCCGGGTCGCGTCACGGTCGGGCTGACGCGGGGACGGATCACCGACGACGAAGACGCGATGATGTTGATCGAGTCGCTGATGGCGATCGGGCGCGACGATCAAGCCGAGATCGCGTTCTGGCAGTGCGCCGGCCTCGACGGGACCGGCGTGCTCGGCGACGGCAAGGCACGGCTCGCCGGCGCGAAGGCACTGATCGTGCGCGGCAACCTCGAAGAGGCGTTCGATCAGATCCAGATCGTCCAGCAGCGCCGCAGCCAGAGCCGCCTCGAAGCCGAGATCAACCGGATGCTCCGCCTCGCCGCGACGCGGATGGCGATCGACTGGGAGCGGGTCATCGAGCGTCGCCTCGAGCGCGGTGCGCTGATGCTCGCGCAGCGCGCCGCACGCGACCTCGCTGATTTCGTCCCCGGCATGAACACGCCGACGATCAACCGCGCCCTCGGAGAGCGGGTCGAGATCGCGATCGATCCGCTGTGGATCTCCGAGCTGATCGGCGCGCTGCCCGCTGCGCAGGCCGGCTCGTCGACGATCGTCAACCGGCTCGCGTGGCCGAAGCAAGACTCGCTACAAGCCGCCGATGCGCTCGCCCAGGAGTGGTGGACCGCGCTCGTGCCGCCGGCACGCGATCGCGATGCCCACGCCGCCGGTGCCGTGCTCGCCCTCGGCCTCTCGCTCGCGAACTATCTCGTCGCGTCGACGCGCGCACCCACGCCGATCGCAGGCGCGTACCGCCACATCGCCACCGAGGCCCTCCACCTCGTGCGGCGCTCGCGCTACCAGATCGACACCGGCGCGATCATCGCCCTGCTCCGCCTCGTCGAGAACCTCGCCGGGGCCCCGGAGTGGCTGCTCGACATCTGGCTGCTCCGCATCGAGCGCGCCCTCGATCTCGAGGCCGAGCACGGCGCGTATCTCTCCGGGATGACCTCCGGCATGCCCACGGTGCAGCGGTTGCTGCGCGGTGACGAGCGCATCGGCTGGGAGCTCCGGCTCGCGCACGATCTCGCGACTGACCCGTCGCAGTACGAGCCCGCCGCGATGCT
>JBBQJJ010000503.1:0-6055 GCA_038325805.1 Haliangiales bacterium | reverse complement strand
GGCGCTGCCTCACCGCCGCGACCACCTCGACAGAGGAGACGTTCTCGAGCGCCTCGATCGCACCCTTGATCTCCCGCTGCCCATCCTCGGTCAGGAACTTCACCGGCCGAGCTTACCCCCGGAGCTCACCGCGGTTGACCTTGGGGTGGGGGCGAACAGGCTCTGGGTCACGCGATCAGCGCGGCGAGATCCGGGGGTAGCGGTGCTTCCGCGGTGATCGTCCCGCCCTCGGGATGCGGGAACACGACCTTCGCGGCGTGCAGTGCGTGGCGCGGCAACACGAACAGCGTCGCGAGCGCGGGCAACAGTCCCTTGTCGCAGTACTCGATGAACGCGTCGTCGCCGTGCGCGTACAGCTTGTCGCCGACGATCGGAAACCCGGCGTGGGCGAGGTGCGCGCGGATCTGGTGCTGTCGCCCCGTGATCAGCAAGCAGCGCACGAGCGAGTAGAGCTCGCCGGCGCGCTCGGTCTTCACCTTCGTCATCGCCGATTGCCCCGCGGGATCCGGCAGCATCCGCACGTGCGGCAATCGCGTCGCGTCGCTCGGCTGCGACAGCCGGAGTCCGATGTCGAGGAGCAGCTCCTCCGTCCACGGTGGGGTCCCGTGGACGACCGCGAGGTACTGCTTGTCGACGTGCGTCTTGTGCTCCCACGCTTGCTTGAGCGTGGCGGCGGCTGCTTTGTCCCGCGCGAGCACCAGACAGCCAGAGGTCTCGCGATCGAGGCGATGCACGATCTGGAGCTCGGGCTCGTCGGGATAGCGCTCGCTCATCACGCGCGTCAGCGTGTTGAAGTAGAACTTGGCGGACGCGTGCACCGGTAGCAGCGCCGGCTTGTCGATCACGCGAACGCGCGCGTCCTCGTACACCACGGTGAACGTGCGAGGGCAGGGCGGCTCCTGCGGTGCGGGGCGGCGGATCACGTAGTGCTCGCCCGCGGCGACGCTCGTCGACGCCTTCGGGATGCGTCCATCGAGCCGCGTCAGCTGCGTCTCGATGATGGTCTGGATCTTCGTCCGCGACAGCCGGCCGATCTGCGTCTTGACGAAGTGATCGAGCCGCAGGCCCGCGAGGTCGGCGGGGACGAGCAAGTGGCGCTCGATGATCTTCGGACGACCATCGCCGTCGAGATGCGACGTCAGCCCCCAGTCGATCGCAGGATCGGCGCCCGGCGGGAGCGCGAAGCTCGCCGGTTCGTCGTCCTCGTCACTCCGGTGCGGAGTCGTCGGGCTCATCGATACCGGCGGCCTCGATGTCGTACTTCTTCATCAGCTTTCGGAAGTACTTGCGATCGATGTCGGCCGCGCGTGCGGCGTGCGAGATGTTGCCGGTGTTGCGGCGGAGCAGCTGGAGGATGTAGTCGCGCTCGAACGCGGCGACCCAGCGCTCCTTCGCATCCTTGAACGTCACGCCCTCGGCCATCAGCTCCTCGGGAGGCGTGGGCGTGGGCGCGTTCGGGTTCATCGGCACGACAGGGTTCGCACCACTGGCACCGGAGCCGCTGTACGTCGACGCGCGGCGCGTGCTGCCGGTGTGTGTGTCTTTGCGGATCTGCGGCTGCGACGCCTTCGCGTTGCGCACGTAGTCCGGCAGGTCCGACAGCTCGAGCTGCCCCGACGAGCAGAACGACACCGCGCGCTCGATCACGTTGACCAGCTCGCGCACGTTGCCCGGCCACGGATAGGTCTGCAACACGGCCATCGCATCGTTCGCGATCGCGTGCACGCGCTGCTGACCGCCCGGGGCCTTGTTGTAGCTGCCGTGCTCGAGGAAGTGCTGGACGAGCAGCGGGATGTCATCCGCTCGTTGGCTGAGCGACGGCAAGTGCAGCCGCACGACCGAGAGGCGATAGAACAAGTCCTGGCGGAACCGGCCGGCGCGGACCTCGTCCTCGAGGTTTCGGTTGGTCGCGGCGATGATGCGGACGTCGACCTTCGACGCCTTGGTCGAGCCGACGCGGCGAACTTCGCGCTGCTCGAGCACGCGCAGCAGCTTGGGCTGGAGATCGATCGGCAGCTCGCCGAGCTCGTCGAGGAACAGCGTGCCGCCATCAGCCTGCTCGAACAGACCCTGGCGCGTCATCATCGCGCCGGTGAACGAGCCCTTCTCGTGACCGAACAGCTCGCTCTCGATCAGGTTCGGCGGCACCGCGCCGCAGTCGAACACCACCAGGTCGTTCTTGACGCGCGGAGAGAGCGAGTGAATCGCCTGGGCGACGACCTCTTTACCGGTGCCGGTCTCGCCGTCGATCACCACCGTGGTCGCCGTCGGGGCGATCTTCTCGATGATCGAGTAGATCTCGCGCATCCGCGAGTTGCCGCCGATCAACCCCGCGCAGCGGTCGTTGCGCGACGGGAGGATCTGGACCTCCTCCTCCTTCGCGTTGAACCGAAACTGCGACTGCCCGACGCTGACGATCGAGCCTGGCTTGAGGAACGCCTCGCGGACGCGGACCTTGTTGATGAAGGTCCCGTTGGTCGACCGCTGATCGACCAGGACGTAGCCGGTGTCTTCCTGCGCGATCCGACAGTGGTAGCGGGACACCGTGTCGTCGCTGATCACGACGTCGTTGTCGTCCATCGACCCGATGCGGATCTCTTCCTTGTCGAACGTCCACTCCTGCGTCGGGTCATCGACCGACTGCAGCATGCAACGACGCAGGTGCAGCGTCGCGCCGCGATCGAGATACGCGACCTTGGTCGGGGGGACGAAATCGGGAAACTTCTTCATGCAGCGCTGGAGAGCAAGGAGCGATCAATCATAGCTCCATTTCAGGCGCGTTTTGTCGAGTCGTCGTCGGGAATTAGCGCGCGTTAGCGTTTGCGCCCGCGGACGAGCGTGACGATCACCGCGAGCAGGAATGCCACCAGCGCGGCCGCTCCGACGACGAGCGCAGCGGGGAGTCGCTTGGGCTCATCGGGTGCCTCGGGCGTGGTGCAGGCGCTGCTCGACCGTGCTGCCTGATCGGTGACCTCGAACGCGATCGACACGCCGTCATCCGCGAGCGGCCCCCCGGGGCCGACGAACTTGACGTCGCGGTCGCTCGAGCCGCCGAGCTTGGCGGTGCCGATCGTGATGCCGTGCGTGTCCTCGAGCTTGACCTCGGTCTCCCCGGGGTTGGGCAACGTGAAGCGATCGCGAAGAATGACGGTGTGCGTCGTGCCGGGTGCGAGGCAAAGATTCGCGACAAGATCCACCGAGAACGCGCCAGCCTGGGTCTTCGGCGATCCCATGCCGACGACGATCTGTTCCCACACCAGCGAACGCTGGTGGTTGTCGAGATTGACGTCGATCGCAGCCCGGACCTGGTCGCCGAGCTTGTCGCCGAAGGCCTGGGCTTCTGCCTCCGAGATCTCACCGTTTCCGTCGCTGTCGATCGACGATCGCGTCCGCGCGCCGGGCACGTCGCCGAAGAAGATCGTGTAGGCGAGCCGCACCCGATCCGACTGCGGCGTCAGCTTGAGATACCGGTTGTTGTCGTCCTTCGAAGGCCCGACATGGGCAGATGCGACTGCCGTCGCGAACGTGACCACCAGCGCGAACGTGACCCGCACCCCGCGACTGTAACAGGACCGTTGACCGGGCCGGAGGCGACGTGGTTAGGTGCCGGCGATGAGGATGATCAAGGGCACAGCTCTATTCTCGCTGCTCGTCGGCGCTGCGGCCGCCTGCGGCGGTGGTAGCGACGATCCCACCGGTGGCGATCTGTTCCCGCCCAAGCCGGAGTGCGCAGGCGAGGCCGTGACAGCGCTCGCCGGCATGCAGCCGCAGGTGATCAACAAGCTCGAGATCGGCTCGGCCGCCGACGGCTTCGACCTCGACCACGATGGCAAGCCCGACAACAAGCTCGCCGCGGTTGCTTCGATCGCGAAGAGCGCGATCGAGGATTCGATCAAGGACTACTCGATCATCATCCCGTTCGAGTTCTTCGATCTGCCGTCCGCGGCGGAAGACAACTGCGTCAAGTTCGCCATCTACCTCGGTGACTACGTCGTCGATGCGGACGGTGATGGCGATGACCCGCTCGTCGCGGATGGTGACTGCAACGATACCGATATGGCGATCCATCCGGGCGCCACCGAGATCGTCGGCAACCTGATCGACGACGACTGCGACGGTCTGGCCGATGAAGACGGCCAGAACAACCCGAGCACGAACGACGGCGATGCCGATGGCGACACGTTCTCGCCGGCCGACGGCGACTGCGACGACACCAACCCCATGATCCACCCCGGCGCGGCCGAGATCTGCGGCGATGGCCTCGACAACGATTGCGACGGCGTCGCCGATCGCACCGAGATCGCGGGCATGGAACCGGCGTGCAGCCCGTTCAACCCGGCGACCGCCGCGACGATCCCGCTCGATCCGTTGTCGTTCGTCGGCAACGCGCCCGCGATCACGTTCGTCGACGGCACGATCACCTCGGTCGGCGGCAAGCTGGTGCTCGATGCCGGCCCGTCGATCTTCAGCGTCAACATCCCGGTCACCGACGGCATCGCCCTCGATCTGCGGATCAGCGGTGCCACGATCCAGGCCGACGTCGTCGAAGAGGACGGCGCGATCGTCCTCAAGAACGGCCGGCTCGGCGGCGTCATCGATTCGAAGACGGCGGACACGATCCGCGGCCTCGAGGTCGAGCAGATCGGGCTGACCAAGGAGAACTCGCTCCTCGACGCGACGTTCGCCAACCTCCTCGGCCCGTTGCTCGCGCTGCCGAAGTCGGCGAAGGCGATCCAGGACAAGTACCCGGGTTGCCGCACCCCGGACATCGACGTCGATCAGGACGGCCTCGAGTCGTACTGCGATTCGAACCCCGATGACGACATCAAGGTCGTCGACATCTGCATCGACGGTGATGGTACCGAGTTCACCGACGTTGGCTCGATGCAGTGCACCGAGGCGATGAAGGGCGACAAGTTCCGCTTCGTCGACGGCATCTCGGTCGAGCTCAACTTCGAAACGTCGGCCGTCGGCTCCCTCGTCAAGAAGTAATGACGCTGGTCCTCGCGTCGGCATCTCCACGCCGGCGCGATTTGCTCGCACGGCTCGGGATCCCGCTCGAGGTGATTCCCGCGGACGTCGACGAGTCAGTGCTGCCGGACGAAGATCCGCTGGTCTACGTCGGTCGGATCGCGCGCATGAAGGCGGGCGCGATCGCGAGCAAGCTCGAGCTAGCTGGCGCTGGAGAACCAGGTCGCTGGGTGCTCGCAGCCGATACGACGGTGACGATCGACGGCCTGATCCTCGGCAAGGCCGAGTCGGATGACGAAGCCGCAAGGATGCTGCGCGCGCTGTCGGGCCGCACGCATCAGGTCTTCACCGCGTTCGTGCTCGCGCGTGGATCAAGGATGCACGAGTCGATCGTCAAGACGGACGTCGCGATGGTCGAGATGAGTGAAGACGTGATCGCCGACTACGTCGCGTGTCGCGAATGGGTCGGCAAGGCCGGCGCATACGCACTACAGGGCATCGCGGGATCGCTGGTCAGCTCGATCTCGGGCTCGGTCACCAACGTGATCGGGCTGCCGGTGGCGGAGGTGATCGCACTGTTGCGCGCCGTAGGTGGTCCGCTGCCGCGTTTCGTGGCAGGAACCCCTGCGTAGTGACCATCGCGGATAACTGGGCAGCGATCAAAGCGCGCGTCGATCACGCCTGTGAACGAGCAGGGCGCGATCCGGCGAGCGTCACGATCGTCGCGGTGTCGAAGAAGCACTCGGTAGCCGCGATTCGTGAGGCCCTCGCCGCAGGCGTCACCGAGCTCGGCGAGAACTACGCGCAGGAGCTGGTCGCGAAGCGCGACGAGCTGCGATCGTGTCCGGACGCGCACTGGCACTTCATCGGTCGGCTGCAGCGCAACAAGGCCAAGTTTGTCGCCGGTCAGTGCGCGTTGATCCACGCGGTCGATCACGTCGACCTCGCACGCGAGCTGGCGAAGCGCCGCCCGGATCAGACGCGCGTCCAGCCCATCCTGCTCGCCTTGTCGGGCGAAGCTTCGAAGGCCGGCGTGCACGCGCAGACCGCGATGGACACCGCGCGCGAGCTGATCACCGTCGAG
>JBBQJJ010000502.1:0-6088 GCA_038325805.1 Haliangiales bacterium | reverse complement strand
GTTGAAGAACATGGGCTCGTCGAAGAATGGGCCGGGCGCCCCAGCCGCCGGGTTGCCATCGCCACCGCCCGGGTCATCTCCACATGCCGCCAACATGACTACCAGGCAGACTCGACGCATCCCCGCATCTTACGCAGGCCGCGAATGTGGAGACAACCCGTTCATCTGGGTCGCACCTCTGCGAATAGAAAAGCTCGTGGTTGGAGCTAGTTCCCGCGGCGCAGGTAGTAATGCACGCCACGCTGCGGGTGAGACAGCCGGATCGCGAGTGCCCTTCCCGACGGTTGCTGGACCTTCGCGATGAACCGGCGCGCCGAGTCGAGCGGGATCGACGCACCACCGACAGCCGCGGCCCAGCCCGGCACGACCGAGCCCCGGACGTCGAGGTCGCCCGCAGGCCACGGCTTCCCGTTGATCGGCAGCTCGATGTAGACCTGCGGTGCGGTGTTGTCGAACTGGATCTTCAGCGAGTTCGTCTTGTCCTGGCGCACGCCGTCGCGATCGAACCAGTAGGTGTAGTTGCCCTCCGAGAGCTGCTTGCCCTCGATCTTGAACTTGGTCGACGTCGACGGGAACGTGCTGTCCTTGCCGCCGCGCGCGAGGTGAAGCGTGAAGTTGGTGCCGCCGCCGGGGAACGTCACGGCGATGTCGGGGATCACGCTCTGATAGCCGATCGTCCACAGCATGCCGTTTGGTTCGAACGGCGACACGCCGGGCTTGTCGGGCAGCTTGCGCGTGCCGCCATCAGCAACAACGGTGATCCGCCCCGACGCGACCGCCGCACCTTCGCCTGCCCCCGAGGTGCAGCGCAGGCGATAGGCCCACGTGCCGGACTTGACCAGGTGGTTCGCGGCTTCCTTGCCCCCCGACACCTTGGCGGTGCGATAGCGCGGATCCTTATCCATCTCGATGATGCCCCCGGTCGGACACTTGCCGGCGAACTGGAACTGGATCGCGACGGGTGGCCGCGGATCGTGGATCGCGAAGTTTCCCTCGCCGGCGACGATCTGGATGTCGAAGTAGTTCGGGATCGCCTCGAGCGGCCGGATCTGACCGGTCTTGAGCAAGGTCGCGCTCTCGCCGCGATTCATGTCGAGCTGGCTGCCGCCAGTGCCAGTCAGGCGCCCCGTGCCGCGAGAGATCGTGACCTTCGTGCCGCCTCCGCCGCTGTCGAGCTTCACCTCGGTAGGGGTGGAGCCTTTGACCGCGATCGCCCCACCGGGCAGCGCGACCGAACCTTCGCCACTCGCGGTACCGCCGCCGACCTCGAGCGCGAGTGCGGAGGCCTCCGTGAACGACGCACGCGAACCGCCTGCGATCGCGAGGTTCGTTCCACCCGCGGTCAGCTTGGCAGCCGTCCCGCCGCCGATCCGAACCTTCGATCCCTTCGGCAACTCCGACGAGCCTTCGGGTAGCGGCGCCCACTTGGTCCCGCCGGCGATCAGCATCTCGCCCTTCTTGCCGGTGACCTCGATCGTGGCGCCGCTCGCGACCGGTTTCGCAGCCTCGGGCGCGTCGGCCGGAGCATCCGGGACACCCGCGTCCACCACCACCACCACGGCGGTGACCTCGGTGGTGAGCTGGAGGTTCTTGTCGAGCTCGAGCGTGGTGGTGATGCCGCCGAGGCTGGTGACCTGCGCATCTCCGAGTGTCAGCGTGATGTCGGCCTTGCCATCGCCGCGCGCGGTGATCCGGACGCGACCGCTCGCTCCGACCTTGACGGCACCGACATCGAGCTCGACGTTGCCGCCCGACAGATCGATCGCGCCGAGCTCGACGGAGATCCGGTTCTGACCGCCCTTGCCGCCGAAGCGCAGCACGGTGTGCTTCTGCATCGCGATCTGGGCGCCACCGGCGAGCGACAGCTCCGCCCCCCCATCGGCGGTGCGAGCCGCGTCACCAAGGAAGAACTTGGTGCCGACCTCCGCACCGGTCCAGCTCGCCTCGTTGGCTTGCTGGCGATCCACCGGGCCGTCGGCCTTCTCGAGCTTCGCGATCTCTTGCTGCTTGCTCCCGCACATGCCGCAGCCGGCGACGATCACGACGAAGACGATCGCGAGCGCGCGGGTCATGCCTACTTCGACAACTCGAACTGCTTGACGACCACGGCGCTCTGCTCGATCACGACGTCGAGGATCTGCTCCTTGTAGCCGTTGCCGCTCGCCGTTGCCTTGTAGGTGCCCGGCTGGACATCGAGCGAGATGTTGCCATCCGCGTCGGTCACCGCGGTGGCCCCACCCGGCTCGAGCTTGACCGTGACTCCGGCGATCGGCTTGCCGGTTCCGGCGGCGCGAATCACGGCCTTGAACTGACCGGGCGGCAGCACTGGATCGAGCGTGAACGTCGGGACCTTGTTGTCCGGACCCGACTTGAGCGTGAGCGTGGCCGTCTTCGACTTCTTGCCATCGACCTCGACGGTGACTTCCGCACCCGTGTCGTCGAGCTCGGTCTTGCCCGCGACCGTCCTGCCGATCGGCACGGCGGTGACCGTCCACTCGCCCTTCTCGTCGGTGGTGGCCTTGCCGGTGTTGTTCTTGAGGCGAACCGTGACCCGCGCCCCTGCGACTGGCTTGCCGGTATCGTCGACGACGCTACCTGCAACGTCGGCAGTGATCGCGACGTTGACGGGCTTGCATGCCTCGGGGTTCTTGACGCAGTTGTTCTCGGTGACGCCGCCGTTGTTGGTGCTCCGCTTACCGCCACCGAAGTGCGCGTTGATCGCGAGCCCGCCGGTGAAGGCCGGCTCGTAGGGGATCAGCGCGATGTTGCCGGCGGCGAGATCCGCACTGCCGATCGTCGGCACCTTCGCGAGCTGGACGAAGGCGAGCGCCGTCCATTGGTGGTTGAGGTGGAAGCCGCCGGAGAGCGCGGCACGCAGGATCGCGCCGGGCTTGTCGGGCGCGATGATGCCGGCGGGCAGGTGCTCGCCGAAGAACAGATCCATGCTGCCCTCGAAGCCGAGGAAGGCCTTCCGACCTGCAGGCAACCGGTAGTAGGCGCTGGCGACGAACGCGTGATAATCGGAGACACCGAGCGAGATCCGGTCCTCGGCCGACAGCAGCATGCGGTTGTCATTGCCGTCGTCGCCGACGACTGACTTGGCGCTGTTGTCGATCCGCGCTCCTGCGGAGAGCGAGAGTGCGCCCGGACCAGCCACGATCGTGAACAGGCCGCGCGCCTCCAAGGAGATCGCCGAGGCAGCGACCGAGGGCGCATCCTTGCCGGGCACCAGGATCGTCAGCTGCCCACCGGCGGTGACCGTGCCCAGCCGCTTTCCGAAGCGAGCGATCAGCCGCGGATCGCCGACATATCCGTCGTCGCCAGCAGGGTTGACGCCCTCGTGCTTGTCGAACCGACCGTCGAACGCCAGACCGAGCGTCAGCCCACCGACAGGCGCGAACGAGAAGGCGAGATCACCGATGCCGCGCGTGAACTTGTGAGCGTCCGACAGCAGCTTGTTGCGGAACCCGAACCCACCGATCAACCCGACGCTGAACATCCCGGACGGCAAGCCTTCTGCGGAGGGCGCCCGCAGCCCACCGGGCATCGCGCCGTAGCCGAGTGCAAGCAACGATTCTTCGCCGCCGTTCGCTTCCGCGGATGTCGAGACATTCGCGACAGGAGCTTGCGCGGCGGCCCCCGACGTCCACGCCACTAACAGGGACGACGCGATTCCCCAGGAACGCATTAGTTAAAGTGTACGCGCCTTTCAACGACGATTGCCAGCGGACCCTCACTTCAATAACGCAGCCACCGCAGCAGCTCGCGCAGCGACGGTCGCTTGCCGTACATCAGCACGCCGACGCGATAGACCTTGCCGGCCGCACGCACGACGAGCAGCGTCGAGACCAACAAGATCCCGAGCGAGATCGCGACCTCCCCGAGGGTGGCACCGCCGAGCACGTAGCGCATCGGCATCAGCATCGGAGACCACAGCGGGACGTTAGACATCACCGTCGACGCAGAGCCGCGCGGTGCATTGCTGACCACCTGCAGACAGAGCACGCCGACGACCATCAGCATCGTCACCGGCATCTGGACCTGCTGGCTGTCTTGCTCCGAGGACACCATCGCTCCCACCGCGGCATACATCGCCGAGTAGAAGAAGAACCCGAGGATGAAGTAGCTCAGCACGATCGCGATCTCGACGGCCGCGAGTGGCGGAAGCGAGCCCTCGCCGGCGCCCTTGATCCCGAACATGCCGAGCAGCTCGCCGCGGTACGCGAGCATCGCCGCACCCATCCCGAGCCAGATCGAGATCTGGATCATGCCCGCGCCACCGACGCCGAGGATCTTGCCGGCCATCAGCACGCGCGGTTTCACAGCCGCGACCATCATCTCCATCACGCGCGACGTCTTCTCGGTGATCACGCTGCGCATCACGCCGACGCCGTACAGGGTGATGACCATGTAGAGGATGATCGCGAGGATGTACGCGATCAGAAACGCGCCCGTGCCGGAGCTGCCTTCGGTCTCGCCGGTCGTGTGATAGGTGCCGACGTTGGCGGGCAGCAGGATCTGATCGAGCTTCTTCGAGTCGATGTTCAGGCGCTCGCCTCGCACTTTGCGAACGCTCTGGTTGATCGCGGCGCGGACGATCGCGGTGATGCCCTGGCTCGAGGCGTTGTCGGCGCGATACGCGATCTCGCCACCGTCGAGCGCGTCCTTCGGGATCGCGATGAAGCCGTTGATCTGATCCTTGCGGATCTTCTCGAGCTCGGTCGCCTCGGTCGTGTCCGCCGGGACCACGGTGAGCTTCCAGTCGAGCTTCTCGAGATCCTGCGCGATCGACGCGCCGAGCGAGCTCGTCTTGTCGATGATGTCGATCTTGTTGCCGGCGGTGCTGCTCGCGGCGATCGCCGCCGGCACCACGATCATCGCGATCATGAACAGCGGACCGACCAGCGTGCCGATCACGAACAGCTTCGTCTTGACTCGCTCGAGCAGCTCGCGACGAGCGACCACCAACATGGCGCGGAGGTCAGTCATGCCGCGTCCTCCTCGTTGCGTGCCGCGACGGCGGCGGTGTCACCGACGCGCGCCACGAAGATCTGGTGCAGCGTCGGGGTGACGATCTCGAACCGCCGGATGCCGACGCCCGCCTCGAGGAGCTTGGTCAGCAGCACCTTCGGTTCGATCGAGGCGGCGAGCTTGACCTCGCAATCGGCGACCTCGCCGGCGCGTGGCGGACGCCTCTCGGCGACGAGATCCTTATCGTTCAGTAGCTTGTCGGCGATCTCCTTCGCATCGGAGAAGCCGAGCGCGATCAGCCCTTCGGACGCCGACGCCGCCTTGATCTCGCGCAGATTGCCGTCGAGGACCTTCTTGCCGCGCGCGATGATGCAGACGGCGTCGCAGACCTTCTCGGCCTGCTCCATCTGATGCGTCGAGAACAGCACCGTGCGGCCCTGCGCGCGGATCTCCTCGACGGTCTCGCGCAACACCTCGGCGTTGATCGGATCGAGGCCGCTCCACGGCTCGTCGAGGATCACCAGGTCGGGCTCGTGGATCAGCGCCACGGCGAACTGCACCTTCTGCTGCATGCCCTTCGACAGATCCTGCACCTTGTTGGCCTTCCACTGCCCGAGCCCGAGCTTGTCGAGCCACTGCGTGCCGCGCGCCTTGGCATCGCGCCGCGACAACCCGCGCAGCTCGCCGAGGAACTCGATCGCGTCGAGCACGCGCATCTTTGGATACAGCCCGCGCTCCTCGGGAAGGTAGCCGATCTTGCGTGCCGCCTCGAGGCCGGGCGCGAGCCCGCCGATCTCGATCGTGCCGCGATCCGGCTTGATGATGTCGTTGATCATCCTTAGCGTCGTCGTCTTGCCGGCGCCATTTGGCCCGAGGATCCCGTAGACGACTCCAGGCTTGACCTCGAACGAGACATCGTCGACGGCGAGGTGATTGCCGAACTGCTTGACGATGCCGCGGACGGAGAGTGCGGTCATGCGTGTTCCTGGTCGCTCAAGATCGCGCGCTCGAGCACCGCCATCCGCACCGCGACCCCCCAGCTGACCTGCTGGAGGATCACCGCGCGCGGACCGTCGGCGACCTGCGGCGACAGCTCGACGCCGCGATTGATCGGCCC
>JBBQJJ010000501.1:0-6099 GCA_038325805.1 Haliangiales bacterium | reverse complement strand
AGAAGCTCGAGGGCGCGGGCCTACTACCGTCGCCACCGACGAAGCCGCGCCCGTCCGCCAAGCAGGCCACACCACCCGCGACCGCGAAGAAGCCGACGAAGAAGAAGCGTTAGCCGATGCCGTTCAGAAGCGTCGACGTTGACGATCAGGCATTGCGCTTCGCGAACCGGTAGTGCGCGACGATCCATTCGCGGCCGTCGCGGTACCCGAACAGCTCCGCGCACGCGAGGAAGAACACCCGCCAGCGCTGGAACCGCTTGCGTGCATCGGCGCCGTACGCCGGCTCGAGCACGCCGAGCACCTGTTGCTCTCGCGCCATCAAGTTCTCGTACCAGGCCTCGGACGTCTTCGCATAGTGCGTGCCGGAGAGGTGCCACTCCTGCTCGATCACGAGGTCCTTCTGGAACGAGTGGAAGAGCTGCGACGACGGCATGATCCCGCCGGTGAAGAACTCGCGGGCCATCCAGTCGGAGCCGCCCGCATCCTCGAACGGGTACGCGTAGTGGCGATGCGCGAACACGTGGACGAACAGCGAGCCGCCCGGTGATAGCCACTTCGAGATCCGGCGCAACAGCAGCTCGTAGTTGCGCATGTGCTCGAACATCTCGATCGAGATCACGCGATCGAACGTGCCGGCCGGCAACTCCAACGCGCGCACATCCGCGGTGATCACGGTGAGGTTGGTGATCCCGCGTGCCCGGGCCGCGTCGTCGATGAACAGCTTCTGCGTGCGCGAGTTCGACACCGCGGTGAACGTGCTGCCGGGATACTTCGCGGCGGCCCACAGCGACAGCGAGCCCCAGCCGCAGCCGAGGTCGAGGATACGCTGGCCGTCGGCAAGCCCGGCGCGCGTCGCGGTGAGCGCGATCATCGCGCCCTCGGCGTCGCCGAGCGTGGTCACGCCGGGGGGGTAGTAGCAGCTCGAGTACTTGAGGTGCGGGCCGAGCACGAGCTCGAAGAACGCCGGTGGCACTTCGTAGTGCTGCTCGTTCGCGGCGGTGGTCTCGATCGCGATCTCGGATCCCCGCAGCTGGTCGACCAGCGCTTGATGCCGGACTTGTTCCTCTTCGACCGTGCCGCGCTGTTCGCGAAGGCGCTGCATGCAGACCGCGCGGATACCGGCACGCAACGCTGGCTCGGGCACCCAACCGGAGTCGACGAGACGTTCGAGGAGATCCACCCCCGGACTCTCGCTTGTAAGGCCGGGCACCGTCGAGGGGTGGCGCGTAGTGTGTGCTCGTCGTGATCTCACGTGACTAGCCACTCCGCGAGAGCTTCCGAGGCGCGGTGAACGCACATCTAACGCGTTGAAAAAGCTCTATGCCTACAGCGACACGGCCGAATGACCTGGATAGAACCGATGTCGATGACTCGAGTGGGAACCGTCCTGGCAGTCATGTTGGTCGCCTGCACGGGCGTCGTCGAGGGCGACGATCCGAGCGGACCCAACTACGAGGATCCCAACGATCCGAGCGATCCCAGCGATCCCAACGATCCCAACGATCCCAACGATCCGCCGACCGCAGGGAACTACTTCTCCGCGCCGATGTTCTTCGATCAGGTGGTCGAGAACGCGGCGGTGTCGCCAAACAGCGCGACCTGGATCTCGACGCTGAAGAGCTCGGGCGGGTGGGGTACCGGGAAGATGCAGATCGATTTCACGATCGACGTGCTGGCCGCGACCGCGAGCTCGCCGATGGAGACCTTCGAGCCGACCGACGAGTTCTACGCGCCCGATTGCGATCACGTGCCGGTGCCGATTCCCGCGGGTGGCAACCTCGAGGAGGAGTCCGGCTACGAGTGCACCAATGGTGGTGACTGCCACCTGATCGTTCACGACCGGACGAATGGCAGGCTCTACGAACAGTGGCGCGCCGATATCACTGGCGGCGTGTTCACCGGTGGCTGCATGGCGATGTGGAAGACCGGCCAAGCGTACGGAGAAACGTTGCGCGGTGATCAATGCACGAGCGCCGATGCGGCCGGCTTTCCGATCGCGCCGCTGCTGTTCACCGCCGATGAAGTGGCAGCGGGCGAGATCAAGCACGCCATCCGCTTCATCCTGCCGAACGCGCGCGTCCGTCGCGGGTTCGTTCGCCCGGCCACGCACGGCACGGACACCACCGGCGGTACCAACGCGCCGCCCTACGGTGTGCACTTCCGGCTGCGCGCCGACTTCCCGATCGATTCGCTACCGAGCGAGGGTGCGAAGGTCGTCGCACGCGCGATGCAGAAGTACGGCATGTATCACGCGGATGGCGGCAACATCGCGTTGACCGCGCAGAGCGACCGCCACACCACGGCGAAGTGGAACGGTCTGTTGCGCGCGACCGATCTCCAGGCGCTCGCGGTCGATGACTTCGACGCGATCGATCACGGCGGCGTGATCCCGCTGACCTACGACTGCGATCGCTAACCCAGGCGTTCGATCCTTCGACCAGGCGGTCAACCGAGGTGAGATGGGGGTAGCGCCCCAACATTGCCACTCTTCGGGTGAAGCATGCGGCCCGGCCGGCGTGTAGCGTCGCTGGATGAAGGCTTCATGGCTTGCGTCGGCGTTTCTCGGCACGACCCTTCTCTATTGCGGCGGTGGCAGTGGCGGGGTCGGTGGCTCCGGGGTCGGTAGCAACAAGCGGGTCGTTGAACTGAACGCCTCGGAGCTCCTGGAGCTCTGCGAGTACTTCTCGAGCATCAAGGAGCAACCCGAGCGCGAGATCGACTGCGGGAACGGCTCGACGACGACGGTGGGGATCAACCCCGAGGACGTTCAGGCGGAGGTCGACGACTGCGTCGCAGACGCACCGACGAATGCCAGCTGTCCTCTCACCGTCGGCCAGGCGGAGGGATGCATCGAGGCGCTCGAAGGCCGCACTGACGCCGAGCTCTGCTCGGACGATTTCGTGATTCCGGAGGAGTGCGCGCCGGTCTTCAATGAGGCGTGCGGGTAGCCCAGCGTGCGAGGTAGCTCTTGAGCTTGAGCTTCCGCTTCGTCGACGCCGACGACATGTAGCGGATGGTTCCAAAAATAGGACGCTCCGGGCCCCACGCACGATCGAACAGGCCGAGGGTCCAGAAGATGCCGCTGTACGAGTTCGGATCTCGTCCGTCGACGGCGTACTTGTTGTTGAGCTCGATCAGCGTGGCGAGCGCGGCCTTCGGCGATGGCGACCATTCGAGGACCTTCTTGCCCCACAGCATGCGCAGGTAGTTCTGGATCCGGCCCTCGGCGACGAGCTGGCGCTGCGCGGCGTTCCAGATCTCGTCGCCAGTCTCCGCCGCTTCCATCTGCTTCCGCGTGTAGACCTCCGGTCGCGGATCCTTCGCATGCTTGTCGAGCGTGGCGCGCGCCCAGGCGGGGAGGGCGGCCCACTCGCCGTAGTCCTTGCGGTGGTAGCAGAAGCCGTAGCCGAGCTCTCGCCACGTGATGATCTCGTCGAGGAAGCTCTCGGTGTTGGGCTCGATGCCCCACCACCCCTCGCGACTACCCGTCGGCTTCGCGCCCGCGATCCGCGAGGGATCCCAGCCGACTCGATCGAGCAGCGTCGCGACGATCTCCTCGGCGGCGATCTGCCCGAAGTGCAGATAAGGCGACAGCTCGCTCGCGCACCCGGCGTCGGGATCGCTGCGCTCCTCGCCGTACCGGGCGATGCCCGAGGTGAGGAACGCGGCGAACTGCGTGGCCGCCGCGATCGACCCACCGCGATACGTCACCGGTTTGATCGCGTGATCGATCGGTAGTGCGGCGAGGGCGTCGGCGGATCCGGTCAGCAGCTCGGCGGTCGCAGGTTTCCAGCGACGCATGATCGGCCCTGGAAGCTCGCCATCGCGGAGCTCCGACGGCAGTCGGGTGAGTGGGAGCGCCGCGGCCGGGGCGACCGGATGGGTCGCGAGGTAGCGCTGGATCTGCCGGCGAAACGACGACGCGGTGGGGAACGCGCGATCGAAGGCACGCAGCGGCAGTACGCCGCAGCTATCGACGACCTCGAGTCGGACATCGAGCTTGGCAGCGGCAGCCGCGACCATGCGAGGCTGAAAGAACCCGGGCTGCTCGTCCGTGACGACCAGCTTCGCGTGCGCGGCGAGCGCCTCGAGGAGCCCGCTGCCGGCTCCCGCGACGTTCTCGACGTAGGGGAAGTAGGTCACGCCGGCCTTCGCGAAGGCCCGCTGGTTGTCGGCCATGCCCTGGACGACGAACGCGTGGAAGCGATCGCAGGCCCACGGATAGCCGACCCGCAGCGGCTCGAGCACGATCAGCGGCACGCCCTGGACCCGCGCACTCGCGATCGCGTGATCGAGTGCATGGTTCCACGTCGTGCGGCGGGTGCCGATCATCCAGTACAAGACGTAGCGACCGCGCGTGCGGATGCCGAGGTCGTTTGCACGACGGATGCGTTCGGCGGGAACCACCGGCGCTTGGGACGCCCGCCGAGTCGATCGGGTTACGCGACGCACGGCATTCTCGCAGCATACCGCGCTAGAGTTGGCCCGTGACTACTCCGGCGACGTACACTCTCGAAGGCAAGGTCGCGGTCGTTCAGATGGACGACGGCAAGGCCAACGCTCTCTCCAAGTTGATGATCGACACGCTGCGCGAGCATCTCGCACGTGCACAGCGAGAAGCAGGCGCGGTCATCCTCGCCGGACGGCCCGACAAGTTCTGCGCGGGCTTCGATCTCAAGGTGATGATGTCGTCACCGCAGAACGCGGCGGCCCTGCTCAAGGACGGCGCCGAGCTACTCCTCGAGCTCTACGGCTCGTCGGTGCCGGTCGTGATCGCATGTACCGGGCACGCTCTCGCAGGCGGTGCGCTCGTCGTGTTGACCGGGGACTACCGGATCGGCGCCGCGGGCGAGTACAAGCTCGGCCTCAACGAGGTCACGATCGGCCTCCCGGTGCCGGTGCTCGCGATGGAGCTCGCTCGCGATCGGCTGTCGAAGCGCGCGTTCACCCACGCCACGCTGCTCGCGCAGATCTACGATCCGCCCGGCGCGCTCGCCGCCGGCTACCTCGACGCCCTCGAGCCCGCAGACCAAGTGCTCACGCGCGCACGCCTCGAAGCCACCCGACTCGCGGCGTTGTCGCGCGGCGCGTTCAGCTCGACGAAGACGCGCATGCGCAGCACGACGATCAACCTGATCCGCTCCACGCTCGACGCCGACATG
The DNA here is from genome assembly GCA_038325805.1 of Haliangiales bacterium. GTDB lineage: Bacteria > Myxococcota_A > Polyangia > Haliangiales > Haliangiaceae > JABFXX01. The sequence goes on along the minus strand of JBBQJJ010000501.1, from coordinate 937 downwards.
ACCGCGATCTCGCAGGGCAGTTGATGTGCTAAGAGGATTCTGCGACGAGGAAACGGAAGGAAACTGACATGTCTCTACAGCTCGGTTCTGAGGCTCCTGACTTCACCGCGGCTACCACCGCGGGTTCGATCTCGTTCCACGAATGGCTCGGCTCCAGCTGGGGCGTGCTGTTCTCGCACCCGCGCGACTTCACGCCGGTGTGCACCACGGAGCTCGGCCGTCTCGCGGCGCTCAAGAGCGAGTTCGACAAGCGCGATGTCAAGATCATCGGCCTCTCCGTAGATTCGCTCGGCGCCCACACGGAGTGGTCGAATGACATCAAAGAGACCCAGGGTCACGCGCCGAACTTCCCGTTGATCGCCGACGACCAGCGCAAGGTCGCCAACCTCTACGGCATGATCCATTCGCAGGCCACGGACACCAGCGACACGATGACCGTGCGCTCGGTGTTCGTCATCGGCCCCGACAAGAAGATCAAGCTGATGATCACCTACCCGGCGAGCACCGGTCGCAACTTCGACGAGCTGCTCCGCGTGATCGATTCCCTGCAGCTGACCGCGAAGCACAAGGTCGCGACGCCGGTCGACTGGAAGTACGGCCAGGACGTCATCATCGTCCCGTCGCTCTCCGACGACGATGCGAAGAAGTTGTTCCCGAACGGGTGGAAGACGCTCCGCCCGTACCTGCGCGTCACCCCGCAGCCGAAGTAGTCAGCTGGCGGGCGAGGGAGCTCGCTACTTGGTGCGCGGCTTGTTGAACTTGTCGGGACCGATTGGCGTCGCGCCACCCTTGAGATCGAGCACGACCTCGTTGCCGCCCTCCTTGATCGTGACTTCGCTCTCCGCCGGCGTGCCGCTGCGCTCCGACCACGTCTGCACGCGATACTTGCCCGGCGCGAGGCTGCGGAACGAGAACTCGCCACTCGGCTCGGCGACCA
>JBBQJJ010000500.1:0-6104 GCA_038325805.1 Haliangiales bacterium | reverse complement strand
AGCAGCAGCTCGACGCGCTCGCGCGGCAACAGCTTGCCCGCGGCCTTGTGCCTCGACGTGTACTTCTCGCCGCCGCCGACCGTGGCCTCGGCCAGGGCCTTTTGCAGCTTCGCCACCGCGGCGAGGTTGGTCTCGGTGTTGGCGCGAAACTCCTCGGAGCGCGCATCGACGCGGGTCGCGAGTACCGGATACGGCTGGGTATCGGAGGCCATGCCCGTGTATCGCACGACGCGTGTTCTGGTAGGTTTCGGCCCATGGCGAACGTGATCGAGGAAGCGAAGTCCGGGCGAGCGAGCTGTCGCACGTGCAAGAAGACCATCGCGAAGGGGGAGCTGCGGCTCGGCGTCGAGCAGATGACCCAGTTCAGCGACACGCCCAGCATGCAGTGGCACCACCTACTGTGCGCCGCCGGCAAGATGCCTGGCGAGCTCAAGGGGGTGCTGGGAACGTTCGACGGCGACATCCCGAACCGCGCCGAGATCGAGGCGGCAATGACCGACGCGATCAAGAGCGGCAAGGCGAAGCCCGGCGCGTTCCCGTACATCGACAAGGCGCCGACGGGTCGCGCGAAGTGCATGCAGTGCGACGAGACGATCGAGAAGGACTCGTTCCGCGTCGCCGTCGAGCGCGAGGTCGAGGTCGGCGGGATGATGCGCAAGAGCCCCGGCTACATGCACCCGAAGTGCGTCGCTGCGAACCTGGAGAACGTCGGCGGAACGCTCGAGGACATCGAGACGCAGGTCCGCACGAACTCGCTGATCGACGAGGCCGACCTGAACGCCGCCGTCGAGGCGATGAGCGGCGAAGCGGCCGAGTAGCGCGAGACCGACCGTCTCGACGAGACAGCCCGTCCCGCGTCCAAGCTCAGGAGTGTCGAGCAGTTGGCGCGGGCACGCCCGATGCTCTCAGGGTGGGCATGACAACAACGCTCGCTACCCCGCGAAACCTGTTCCTGTTGCTCGCGACGTGTTCGATGATCGGGTGCGTCGACGTCGACGAGACCTCCGAGCTCCAAGCGATGGTGGGCTCCGGTTCCGGATCTGGATCGGGCTCCGCCAGCGGGACAACCGGCTCCGGCAGCGGGACACCGCCGGCCAACAGTCCCGCTGGTACGCCACCGACGACCCCCGGCGTCGATACGGCGAGCCAGGTGATCTTCGAACATGCGGGCTGGCCGGCCTACGGAGGGCTCGGGACCTACCGCCCCGGGCTGACGACCGCAGCCGAGCTGGTCACCGCGTGCGCAGGGGTCCCCGGGAACCGCGCCCCGATTCGAGTGGGTGGACACTCTAGCCAGGTGCTCACGCTCCTCGGGTGCGATCTGAACAGCGCGACGCCCACGATCGACCCGCGGGTCGCGACGTGCTTCCGCACGATCGGCGGCGCGACACCGACGATCGTGATGGATGGCTGCGGCCTCGCCAACGCACCTCAGAACCGATGTGTCACGGCGCTGACCTCGCAAGGCTTCGCCGTGGTCGCGGCGAACGTCTGCGTGCAGACCGCGGCGAACGGGTACTCGGTGCTGTCGACGCCGGGTAGCTGGATCACGTTCCCGGCCGCGACCCCGCCTCCGGCACCCGCCCCGCTGTCGTGTACGTGCGATGTCGTGAACACGCGAGCGTGCACGCCGGGCGCGACCTTGCTCGGATACCGGCTGTACGCAGATACCGAGGCGGCGAACAACAACTTCATCGTGACCCCGACGACGACGTGTGCCGCGCTCAACGAGCAGCGCACTCGCAACGTCCGAGCACACAGTTACTCTGGTCAGGTGGTCTCGGAAGAGGCCTGCCAGACGGTCTACCGCAGGTGCCAGCCAACGAATGCCCCGAACTGATCAGGGCTCGAGGCCGTACTTGCGTGCGAGACGTCGAAAGTAGCTGCGGTCGAGCCCTGACGCTCGCGCGGCGTCGGCGAGCACGCCCCTCGCTCGTGCGAGCGCAGACGCGAGGTAGGTGCGCTCGAACTGCGCGAGCAGTGCATCACGGGCTGCGATGAACGGCTGGTCGTCGACGGTTGCTTGATCCGACGACGGTGATGGCGTGGGTAGTTCGATCGTCGAGCTGGTCCTCCCGCCGACTGGTGCCAGCTCCGCGGGCAGCTCGTCCCCTGCCATCGCGACGGCGCGTGCCACCGCGTTACGCAACTCGCGGACGTTGCCCCGCCACGGCCAGGCGGTCAGGCGTCGCCACTCGCGATCACCGAGGTTGGCGAGGGCTGCCGCGACACGCGCGCGATTGCCACGGTAGTGCTCGCCGAGGAAGTTCTCGATCAGCAGCGGGAGATCCTCGAGGCGCTCGCGGAGCGGGGGCGTCACGATCCGGACCACCGCGAGTCGGTAGTAGAGATCTTCGCGAAACCCACCGGTGTTGACCTCGACCGCGAGGTCGCGATTGGTCGCCGCGATCACGCGAACATCGACGCGCCGTGCCTCGGTTGCCCCGACGCGACGAAACTCGCCGCGCTCGAGGCAACGCAGCAACTTGGGCTGCAGGTCGAGCGGAAGCTCGCCGATCTCGTCGACGAACAGCGTGCCTCCATCCGCTTGCTCGAGGCAGCCCGCACGTGCGGTGTGTGCGCCCGTGAACGCCCCGCGTTCGTGGCCGAACAGCTCCGACTCGAGCAGCGTCGCGCTGACCGCCGCGCAATCGAACACCACGAACGGCTTGTGCGCGCGTGCTCCCGCCTGGTGGATCGCCTCGGCGACCAGCTCCTTGCCGGTCCCGCTCTCACCCTCGACGAGGACGGTGACCTCGCTGGCGGCGACCCGGCGCAGGGTCGCGAACAGCTGCCGCATCACCGCGGACTTGCCGAGCAGGTCCTCGAACCGCGTCTCCGCGCCGAGCTCGACGCGGGTCTCGTCGGCGCGCTGCTGGAACCCGAAGGTGGTGTCACCCGCGCGAATCACGACGCCATCGCGGAGGTAGCCGTCGACCATCCGCGCGCCGTCGACGAAGGTGCCGTTCGTGCTCCGGAGATCGCGCAGCCGAAAGCCCTCTCGATCGGCCGCGATCTCGAAGTGGATCCGGCTCACCGCCGCGTCCTCGACGAGGAGATCGACCCCCGGGCGGGACCCGATCCTGATCGTCGGCGCGGTGACCAGCTCGACGCGGGGTGTTGCTCCGGGACGCGTGATGGTCAGCTCGTACTGGCGAACCAGGAGCTCGGACGAACGTCCTGGCCCTTCGATGACGCGGGTCGCTGGCAAGACAGGCGTGGTCACCGAGCCTGATATCGCCACCGAGCCAGCGGGTCAAGCCAGCTCTGCGTGTGACAATAGCCATGGTGTGTCCACATTGTGGGGCCGAGCACGAAGGTACGATCTGTCCGACCACCGGACACTCCGTGCTCGAGCCAGGACCATGCGGATCACGCATCGATCGCTACGACGTGATCTCGCGGCTGGGCGCCGGTGGGTTCGGCACGGTCTACCGCGCTCGCCACGTCCACACTCTCCGAGCCGTCGCGCTCAAGCTCGGCGATCCGAGCGCCGACCTCGAGACCCTCGAACGCTTCAAGCGAGAGGCCCAGATCGCGAGCTCGATTCGCAGCCGTCACGTCGTCGAGGTCATGGACTGGGGCGTCCTGCCGACCGGGCAGGCGTTCCTGGTGATGGAGCTGCTCGAGGGACGAGACCTCGCCTCGGAGCTCGCCGCCCGCGGCGCCTTGTCGGTGGACCGCGTGATGGTGATCGGAGCGGAGCTCCTCCGCGCGGTCGCAGCCGTCCACGTGACCGGTGCGATCCACCGTGACATCAAGCCGAGCAACGTCTTCCTCGCCCGCGAGCAGGACGAGACGATCGTCAAGCTGCTCGACTTCGGTTGCAGTCGGAGCACCGAACGCGGTGACGTCAGCTTGACGCGAACCGGGACAACGATCGGCACCCCACAATACATGGCACCCGAGCAGCTCCGGGGAGAGCCCTGCGATGCGCGGACGGACGTCTTCGCCTGCGCCGCGGTGCTCTACGAGGCGCTGGCGAACCGCAGACCGCATGAAGGTACGACCTACGAGGATCTGGTCGCGCGGGTGTGCAGCGAGGACCCGACGGCGCTGAGCGAACGGTGCCCAGGCGTGCCCGCGCACGTCGCACGCGCGATCATGCGCGGGTTGCAGCGCGCTCCGGCGCAGCGCTGGCCGACGGTCACCGCGTTCTCGCGTGCCCTCGCCGGCAGCGAGGACGCACCTACCGAACAGGCGCTGCGGCTCACTCGACCCGCACCCGATCCCATACCCACCGAGCTCCCCCGGTCCGCACCAACGCCGGTTGAAGCGCGTGCTTCGAAGCCAGGCCATCCGCGTCTGTGGATCGGAGCGCTTGTTGGTGCGGCCGTGATCGCGACCGCGATCGGACTCCTGATCGGGCGTGAGAACCGCGAGACCTCGCCGCCGAACGAGCCCCCGATCCTGCCCCACCTGGTCCGCGACGCGGTCGAGCTCGAACCCGATGCAACCATCGCCATCGTTCCCAAACCCGCTGCGGCCACGCTTACAGCACCTACGGCTGGTCCCGTGCCCGAGTCACGCGGTCGCCGCTGCGACTCCGATGCGCAGTGCCCGCGATTTCACTGCGCGTGCAAGCGCGACAACCTCAACGCCGGAAGTTGCGATCGAGGGAGCTGTCGGATCGGACCGGCGGCATGTAGCGCTGCGTGTTCGGTCGCGGGTGGCTGGCTCGGAACGTATCGGATCGCAGTCCCGGCGACCGAGGCAGACTGCGCGACCTCACCCCAGTGCGCATCCTCTGGCGCGTGTCTGCTCCGGCTCGACCAGCCGTCCCATTTCCCCGCCTGCGTGAAGAGCTGCCGCGATCTCTCGCGGTGCCGAGTGTTCGGAGAATGTACCGACGTCGGAGAAGGCAGTGCGGAGTGCATCGCCACGCGACCGGAGGACTGTGCCGCGTCCTCGGAGTGCACGGCCCGAGGGCTCTGCAGTCTCGTCGATCGGCGGTGCGTCGTCGCGAGCTCCTCCGACTGCGCGGCCGCCGAACCGTGCACGAGCTACGGCAGGTGCAGCGCGGTCGCGGGAACGTGTGAAGCAGTCACCGACGCAGATTGCACGACGGTGTGCGCGCAGTCAGGCCGGTGTGCCCGCAAGGGCGGGTGGTGCATCCCCACGGCGCAAGGTTGCAAGCAAAGCACGGACTGTCGCAACCACGGGTCGTGCTCGCTCGTCGACGGTCAATGTAAGAGCTGAGATCGCATCGAAGCGCTTACGTAAGCGCGATCATTTTTGCTCGAACGCACGCCTCGCGCGAACATGCGGGGATGCGCTGGCTCTGCGGGCTGCTGCTCGCGTCGTCGTCGATCGCCTCTGCGGGTGGTCGCCACGTGATGGAGCGCGGCGAGACGCTCGAGCATGTCGCGCGCGCGCACGGCTGTGACGTCGAGCTCGTCAAGCGGATCAACCGAGTCGACACGGTGTTGCTCAAGGCTGGCACCGTCGTCACCATCCCCGACTGCACGCTCCGCACACGCGCGCGTACGCGAGAGCTCACCGACGACGACGAGCGCGCACGGATCGCCCTCGAGGTGATCGACGGCAAGCCGCGCCCCCGCGCTGCCGCACGAACGGTCCACGAGCGGATCGGTAGTTCGGACGGCGGCGGCCAGAGCCTCGGCCAGCCGTGGAACGGGCGTCTCCTCGACGGCAAGGCGTTCCCCGACGGAGATGGCTACTGGCTGCGCCGTCCCGACAAGGCGTTCGGTGCAGCGCATGCCGTCGAGAACGTGCGGCGCGCGATCGCCGAGGTGCGCAAGACGTACTCCGACGTGCACACGCTCGCGATCGGCGATCTCTCGGCCGAGCACGGCGGTCAGCTCGGTCGTCATGTGTCGCACCAGAGCGGGCTCGACGTCGACATCGGCTTCTACTTCACGCACAAGCCCGACGGCTATCCCCAGTCGTTTGTCAGCGCGAACGGCGATCTCGATCTCGAGGCGACGTGGGCGTTGATCGAGGCGTTCGCGAACACCGCGAACCAGTCCGGCGGCGTTCAGGTCATCTTCCTGGATCACAATGTCCAGGCACGCCTCTACCGCTGGGCGAAGAGCGACGGCATCAGCGCCGACAAGCTCCAGACGATCTTGCAGTACCCGCGC
>JBBQJJ010000499.1:0-6117 GCA_038325805.1 Haliangiales bacterium | reverse complement strand
CGCGGCCTCGCGCGCCGGCAAGGTGTCTCCCGCGGTGGCGAGATCGGCAGCATCGATCGATGCCGCGGTGTCGTCGGCGAAGACGGCCGAGCTCGCGCGTGTTCCTCGCGTCGGTGTGACGGCGACGGCGACGCGGTTGTCGAACCTCGACCCGGTCGTGCTCGGCGGCGGCTTCCAGATCGAGTTCCTCAATCACAGCTACGTCGGTCAGGCGCAGATCAACGTCAACCTGTCCGACTACGTACTCCGCTACCCCCAGCTCGTCGCTGGAGCGAGGTTTGGCCTCGAAGCCGCGAAGCTCGGCAAGCGGTCCGCGGAGATCGACGCCAGCCAGGAAGCGCGTCTCGCGTACTACGAATGGGTCCGCGCCAAGCTGCAGGTGATGATCTCGCGGCGCCAGCTCACCCAGGTTCGCGGGACGCTCGGTCAGGTCCGCGCCCTCGCGGAAGCGCAGCGGTTGTCGACGGCGGATCGCATGCGCGTCGAGTCGCAGGAGGCGCAGGCCGAGCAGGTCGTCGATCAGCTCACCCAGCTCGCAGAGCTTCGCGAGGAGCAGCTGCGCATCTTGATCGGCGCGGGCAGCGAACCGCTCACGATCGGCGAGGACATCCGCGTCGCGCTGACGGCGCCGGCGGCCGAGCAGCTCGATGCGCTGATGTCGAACGCGACCAAGCAGCGCCTCGAGTTTCGTGCGCTCGACACCGGCATCCTCGCGAAGGAGAAGCAGCGCGATGCCGAGAAGGCCTCGATGTATCCGCGCCTGTCGGCGTTTGCCTCTGCAGACTACGCGCGGCCGAACCAGCGCGTGTTCCCGCAGGTCGACGAGTTCCGCGGCACGTGGGCCGCGGGGCTGCAGCTGTCGTGGACACTCAACGACACGCTGACGGCGAAGGAGACGGTGCGCCGCTACGACGCCGAGATGCGCGAGCTCAAGGCGGATCGCGACACGCTCGCGCGCGGCACTCGGATCGCCGTGCTCGCTTCGCAGCAAGCGGTGACGCTCGCGCAGAAGGCGCTGATCACGTCGCAGAAGGGGCTCGCGGCCGCCGAGGAGAGCTATCGGGTTCGCCAGGCTCTGCTCGCCGCGCAACGCGCCACGGCCGTCGAGCTGGTCGACTCCGAGACCGAGCTGACCCGCGCCCGCATCACGTCGCTCAACGCCCGGATCGACCTCCGCGTGGCGATGGCGCAGCTGGCGCACGCCGTCGGCAACGACGCGAAGTAGGCTGGGTTTCGGCCGACACCTGTACGGGTTTTCGACAGGGCCAAACCGCTAACTTCCCTCGCTGCTCGGGTATCTACTGGCAAGGACCGTGCATCTGAGGCGCGCCATGACGTTCCGCGCTTCTCTCGTGATCATCCCCGCCCTGATCGCCTGCGGCAAAAAGCCCGCGGAAGACGTCAAGAAGGAGCCGGCCGCACCGATCAAGGTGCCGCTGGTGACTGCCAAGGCGGAGCCCACCCCGCAGCAGGTGACGCTGTCTGGAACCGTCGCTGCCGACCAGCGCGCCGAGGTCACCGCGGACACGCAGGGCAAGGTCATCAACGTGATGGTCGAGCGCGGCAAGCGCGTCAAGCAGGGCGATCCGGTCGTCCAGCTCGACGTTCGCAGCGCGGCGCTCGGTGCTCGCGAAGCCCAGGCGAATCTGACCTCGGCACGCGCACAGCGCGAGCTCGCCGAGGAGGAATGCCGCCGCACCAAGCAGCTGCTCGACAAGGGCGCGATCACCAAGAGCGAGTTCGATCGCCAGAACGCCTCGTGCACCTCGGCGCTGCAGTCGGTCGCCGCCGCCGAAGCGCGTACCCAGATGATGGCGAAGTCGGTGTCCGACGGCGTCGTCCGCGCCCCGTTCGACGGTGTGGTCGCCGAGAAATTCGTGACACCCGGCGAGTGGGTCGCGCCGGGTCGCGCGCTGTTCACGCTGGTCGACGACGACCCGTTGCGGATCGAGCTGTCGGTCCCGGAGGTCGGGGTCAATGCGGTACGCCTCGAGCAGCGCGTCGAGCTGATCTCGATCGCAGATCCGGATCACTCGTACAACGCGACGGTGTCGCGGATCGGTGCCGAGGTCGGCAAGTCTCGGTCGCTGATCATCGAGGCCAAGATCGACAAGGGCTCGCCGTTCATCCCGGGCATGTTCGCCGAGGCGCGCGTCAACATCGGTAACGTCGCTCGCCCGGTGATTCCGCGCAGCGCGGTTCGCGGCAAGTGCGAGAAGAAGCCGCAGCTCACTCCCGGTGAAGGCAGCACGTTCAAGATCGTCGAGAAGGAGACGTGCAAGGGCCCGTGGCGCGCGTTCGTCGTCGTCAAGGGCGAGCTCGAGGAGCGCATCGTCCAGCTCGGACCGGCGCTCGACAAGGATCGGATCTCGATCGAGCAGGGCCTCCAGGCAGGCGACAAGGTCGTCGAGAAGCTCGACGACAAGATCGTCGATGGACTCCGGGTGGTGGAGTAACTCATGCAGTGGCTGTCCAATATCTCGGTCCGGCGACCGGTGTTCGCCACCGTCTTGATCTTGGTGTTCGTCGTCGTCGGTCTCGTCGGTAAGTCCCGCCTCGGCGTCGACAAGTTCCCCAAGGTCGACTTCCCGATGGTGATCATCCTGACGCCGTATCCCGGCGCATCGCCGACGGCGGTCGAAACCGATGTCACGCTGAAGGTCGAGGAGGCGGTCAACACCGTCTCCGGCCTCGACTCGCTCGCGTCGAACTCGACCGAAGGCGTGTCGATGGTGATGGCGCAGTTCACGCTCGAGGTCGATCCCGACAAGGCAGCGCAGACGATCCAGGAGCGGCTCGCGAGCATCCAGCGCGATCTGCCCCCGGGGCTGCGGCCGGAAGTTCGCCGCGCGGATCCCGACGCCGCGCCGATCCTCGTCCTCGCGGTCAAGGGCCCGGCGACCGCGACGAACCGCGATCTCACGCGGTTTGCCGACAAGCAGATCAAGCAGCGCATCGAGCGCCTCAAGGACGTCGGGCAGGTCGTCATCCTCGGTGGCACCGAACGTCAGATCAACATCGACATCGATTCCATCAAGCTCGCCGCGACGGGAGTTTCGGCGCTCGAGGTGTTCCGCTCGGTGCAGACCGGTAACGCGAATCTGCCGAGCGGTCCGATCAACACCGGCCCCACGCGCTCCACGCTGCGCGTCGAGGGTCGCGTCCAGGATGCCAGCAAGCTCGGTCAGATCGTCGTGCGCCAGCAGGGTGCACACGCGGTCAAGATCGAGGACGTCGCCGACATCGACGACGCCGCGGAAGACGCGGACACCGCAGCCGGCCGCAACGGCGAGCCCGCGATCGCGCTGTCGATCCGCAAGCAGTCCGGAACCAACACCGTCGAGGTGGTCGATCGCATCCGCAAGGAAGTGACCGAGTTGCAGAAGCGCTTGCCGAGCGGGTACTCGGTCGATGTCGTGCGCGACAACTCCGAGCAGATCCGGACCTCGGTCTCCCAGGTGCTCGAGCACTTGGTCCTCGGTGCCGGCCTCGCCGCGTTGATCGTGCTGCTGTTCCTCGGCTCGGTTCGCTCGACGATCATCGCCGCGATCTCGATCCCAGTCTCGATCATCTCGACCTTCGGGCTGATGATGATCGCGGGGCTGACGCTCAACCTGATGACGCTGCTCGCCCTCGCGCTGGCCGTCGGTATCGTGATCGATGATGCGATCGTCGTGCTCGAGAACATCTACCGCTACATCGACGAGAAGAAGATGAAGCCATTCCCGGCCGCGATCCAGGCGACTAAGGAGATCGGTCTCGCGGTGCTCGCAACCACGCTGTCGCTGATGGCGGTGTTCCTCCCGGTCGCGTTCATGAGCGGCATCGTCGGTCGCTTCCTGTTCAGCTTCGGCATCACGATGGCGTTCGCGATCGCAGTCTCGTTGATCGTCGCCTTTACCCTGACGCCGATGATGGCGGCCCGCATGCTGCCGGTGCCGCCGCCCGAGGGTGAGGAGCGTCGACGGTCGTTTCTCGAGAGGGTCAGTGATCGCGTCTACGGCCCGATCCAGCGCGTCTACTCGGCGATCCTGGCGTTCTGTCTGCGCCGTCGCTGGGTCGTCGGGATCGCGATCTTCGGCTCGTGCGCCTCGCTCGGCGTCACCACGAAGATGGTCGGCGGCGACTTCCTGCCCGTGAACGACGAGGCCCAGTTCGAGATCTATATCCAGGCGCCCGAGGCGACCACGCTCGAGGCGACCACGATCATCGCGGAGCGGATCGCCCGGGAGACTCGAAATTACCCCGAGGTCACGAGCACGCTGGTCACCGTCGCCGACGACGATCGGCGCTCGCCGAACATCGGCCGCGTCTACGTCCGGTTGTCGGACCCCGAGACCCGCGTCCGGGGGCAGTTCGATGTCATGGGCCAGGTGCGCAGCGAGGTGCTGTCCAAGGTCGACCCGACGATTCGCGTCGCGGCACAGCCGGTCAACGACTTCTCGGTCGGTGGCCAGAACGCCGTCGTGTCGTACGTGATCAGCGGCCCCGATCTCGACAAGCTGCAGCACTACGGCGAGAAGGTGCTGAAGCAGATCAAGGCCATCCCGGGCGTCGTCGATCTCGACTCCAGCCTGCTCGATCCGGTCGACGAGACCATGTTGCACCCCGATCTCGAGCGCGCCGCGCTGCTCGGTGTCGATCCGGGGGATATCGCGAACACGCTGTCGATCCTGGTTGGTGGCGCCCAAGCGTCGACCTTCGAGGACCGCGGTGACCAGTACGCGGTGTTCATGCGCGCCGCCGAGCGGTTCCGCAATGACCCGTCGGGGCTCCGCTTGATCACCGTGCCTTCCCGGACGGTGGGTCAAGTTCGGTTGTTCGACGTCATCCAGCTCGGCAGTGGCAAGGCGGTCTCCAAGATCTCCCGACAGAGTCGCGAGCGCGCCGTGTTCATCACCATGAACAACGCACCCGGGGTCTCCGAGCAGACGATCGTCGACCAGGTCGAGAAGGCGATGAAGGGGCTCGACATGCCGCCGGGCTACACCTACGAGCCGTTCGGTCGCTCGAAGGAGATGGCGAAGATGCAGGGCGCCTTCCTGTTCGCGATCCTGCTCGCCTTCGTCTTCATGTACCTGGTGCTCGCGGCGCAGTTCGAGTCGTGGCTGAACCCGTTCATCATCATGCTGTCGCTACCGCTGACGTTGCCGTTCGCGATCCTTTCCCTGATCATCACGGACGGCTCGCTGAACATCTTCTCGATGCTCGGGCTGATCGTGCTGTTCGCGATGGTGAAGAAGAACGCGATCCTCCAGGTCGATCACGCCAACCAGCTGCGCCGGCAAGGGCTGCCTCGGACCGAGGCCGTGCTCGCAGCCAGTCGCGACCGACTTCGCCCGATCCTGATGACCACGTTCGCCTTCGTGGCCGGCATGCTGCCACTGGTGACCAGCCAGGGCATCGGCTCCGGCTTCAGCAAGGCGATGGCCTCGATCGTGGTCGGTGGTCAGATGCTGTCGCTCGCGCTCACGCTGATCGCCATCCCGGTCATCTACACGTGGTTCGATGACCTCGCGGTCATCAATACCAAGGTGTGGAACAAGGTGCTCCGTCGTAAGCCGGTCGATCGCGGTGAGGGTGAGGTTGGCGTGATCGACATCCACGCGTGACACGAACGGGTGACCTCCGTGCCGTGTTTGCTCCGGAGCGAGCACGGAATTGCAGCGATCAAGGGTTCCGATCGTGGCGTCGTTTTGTTATGACCCGTCTCCCTTACGACGCTCGCGTTCGTGAACATGACGAAGACGACTCGTGCCGCAACCTCCAGCAACCGCGATCTGCGCGCGTTGTTGCACGTCCCGCAATCTGACCTCCAGGCACAGCTGCTGAGCCGCCTGGAACAGCTGGGCTTCCCCTCGCTGCGTCCTCCGCAGCTCCAGATGCTCGGCGTCATCGGTCGGCCACCACACGGCGCAACGGGTGTCCGACTTTCGGACCTCGTTGCCGAGCTGTCGCTCCCCAAGCAGACCGTGGGCGACCTGATCGACGAGCTCGAGCAGATGAAGATCGTGGAGCGGTTCCCCGACCCCGAGCACGGCGTGATCAAGCGCGTGCGGCTTGGCCCCAAGGGCAAGGTCTGGGCGTCCGAGGTTCGCAAGGTCTCGAACGAGACCG
>JBBQJJ010000498.1:0-6118 GCA_038325805.1 Haliangiales bacterium | reverse complement strand
CTCCTTCGCATCGCTGCTCGGTGCGGGCTGGTTGACCGCGACCGGCGGCGGTGGTGGCGCCTCGGGTTGTGCGTAGCCGGCCTCGCCGACCGACACCGTCGCGCGCCGGTTCGATCCGATCGCCGAGAGATCCGCACGCGCGACGTCGCGTGGCGTGTGGAGATCATAGCGGAACGCGATCGGCGCGCCCGAGGTCAGCGCGAGCTTGATGTTTCGCCAGTCCTCGCCGGTGGTGTTGTCGACGACGGCCCAACCTTGAAGGAGCGCCTCGCCCTTGCCCTTCTCGGGCAGGACGATGCGATAGGTCGGCTTCCACATCGGCGCGCCGACCACGTAGCTGACGACGAGATCGTGCGAGCTCTTGCCGGCGAGCCGGATCGTGACCTCGACCTGCTGGAACATGCCTTCGCCGGCGGTCGCGTCGAGGCTGCGCTGGAACTGCAGCGCGATGTCGCCGTTGTGCAGCTTGATGCCGGCGACCTGCGAGAGCCGGATCACGTTCATCTTGTCGCCCTCGATCAACGTGACCTTGAAGTCGCGCATTTCCTCGCCGCTCTTCTTGTCTGGCTCGGACGTCATCGCCTCGACGATCAGGATCCGACCATCGAGCGTGTCGCCCGCCTTGGTCTTCAGCGTGACGTGCGTACCGCGCAACTTGTCGAGGACCTCGGCGAGGCTGCCACTCCCGGGCCCGAGCGTCGCGTTCGCTGCGTTCGCCCATGCGCGTGGATCGAGCGGCATCGAGATCGACACTGCGCGTCCACCCTTGCGCTCGACCACGGTCAGGCTCTTGAGCAGGTCGTTGACCTGATCCTTGCGCACGCGGAGCGTCAGGATGTCGCCCGAGACGTTCCCGCCGCGCTCGAAGTACCCGATGCCGTTGCGATAGAGCACCACCTTGGAGAGTTGCAGGGCGCCGCCGGTGGTGGCGTAGGGTGACCGCGGGCCGGGGCAGGCTGCGAGCGCAGCAAGCAACACCCCACAGAGAACAGGCTTCGGAAGCATCGGGCGATGCTACCGCCGCCGGGCAATTCAGGGCGCGATCAGCGCGGCTTCGAGTGTGCGAATCTCGACTGCCTTGACCAGGTGCTTGGTGAAGCCGGCGCCCGAGATCGAGGAAGGTGGCTGCCAGGTGCGCGCGATCTCGAGCGCCTGGTGTGGCTCGTCGGCCACCCGGGTCTCGTAGCCACGGATCTCGAGGACGGCCGCGAGCATCTCGGCCGAGTCCTCGTTGTCGTCGAGATCTTCAATGGGGACGCTTCTGACTTCACGCCCTTTCGTGGTATCCAACGCTTGCTCGATCGGTGGAGAGGCCGAGGTGATCGCTGGCGATGGTTCCATGCAAATGAAATCATCGCGGGAGGAAAGTCCGAGCTTCACAGGGCAAGGTGCTGGCTAACGGCCAGTCGAGGTAACTCGCAGGACAGTGCAACAGAAAGCAAACCGCCTGTGAAAGCAGGTAAGGGTGAAACGGTGCGGTAAGAGCGCACCGCCTCGTCGGTGACGACGAGGGCACGGTAAACCCCACCCGAAGCAAGACCAGACAGGGGTCGCGTTGCCCGCGCGATGACTCCGGGTTGGTTGCTCGAACCCATCGGCAACGATGGGTCTAGAGGAATGATCGCCAACTACAGAACTCGGCTTACTGGCCTCTCCACCGTGACGGCACCCTGCATGATAACGTGGCTCGACGATGAGCACGTCGGAGAAGCGTTCACCCGTCCACGAGATCGTGAACGCGCTGTGGCGTGCACTCCACGACCTCGGTAGCGACGCGCAGCTCGCCGACATCGAGCGCTGGGGGTTCTCGATCCACATGGCGCTGTCGGCGCCGGGTCGCGAGTATCACAATCACGATCACGTGGTCGCGCTGACCGTCGAGGGCGATGCGCTCGAGGTGATCGCCGCGCTCTACCACGACTCCGTCTATCTCCAGGTCGACCAGGACCTCCCGCACTCGATGCGCGCCGAGCTCGGCCAGGTGCTGTCGCACGAGACTCAGGTGGGGCAGCAGCCCCACACCCCGGGGTGGAAGATCCTGCCCGCTGCCGCGGGGATCGCCGGGGACACGCTCGCCGTGTTCGGTCGCAAGATCGGCGACCTGGTGACGCCGATGACCGGGCTCAACGAGATCGCGTCCGCGCTGGTCGCCAACATCCAGCTCCAGCATGCGTTGACACGCGAGCAGCGGATCGCGGTGGCCGCGTGCATCGAGCAGACGATCCCGTTCCGCGTCGATCCCGTGGGCCCGCTCCACGAGCGGCTCGTCCTGCTCGGCTTCGAGGGCCCGTTGCTCGACGAGGCGATGCGTCGCGCGGTGCGGCTCGGCAATCGCGACGTCGAGAACTTCGCGGAGAACGATCCGGCGCAGTTCCTCGACAACACCTGGAAGCTGCTCCCCGAGAGCAACCCGGCGTTGCACGCACCGCTGGTCTACACGGTGAAGGACTATCGGATCGCGCTCCAGAAGATGGAGACGTTCCTGTCGAAGCTCCCCGCGGAGCGGGTATTTCATCACTACCAGGACGAGCCGAAGCACGAGATCTATGCACGCCACGTCGCCCGCGCGACCGGCAACCTCGAGCTCGCGGGTCGCTACCTGCGCGCGAAGCTGTACGCGATCGCGGTGATCGAGGCGGTGGCCGACGTCAGCGGTGGCGACGTGCCGATCGACTACTTCATGGGCGCGTCGAAGCAGTTCCTCGCGCGCGTCGATCTTCGCCGGATCGAGCAGTTCCTCCCGAAGCTGCCGCCCGCGGTCGATCTCGACAATCACTTGTTCGGGCTCCTCGCCGAGGGCCGCACGTCGGAGTCGAGCTTCGACACCGGTCCATCCCCGATCGCTACGTTCCTCTACGCCGCCTGCGGCGAGGCGGCGATCATGAGCGGCATCGCCAAGGCACGCACGTACTGGGCTGGCGGCTTCGACGGCAACACGTTCCTCCAGCAACTGCCGGCCAAGGCCGTGGCAGCGGTCGCACGCGCGGCGGGCAACATCGTCGACACACGTCGCGATCGGTTATTCGCCCTGGCAGAGCGTCTCGAACACTGACACGCTCGACGGCATGAGGCTCGCGCCCAGGTTGGGATGGCTGTGCGTGGTCGCGGCGTGCGGAACGGACTCGATCGATCTGACCGGGATCTACCGCGTCGAGAGCGCGGTGGGCTCGGAGACCTGCGAGGGCGATGCGGCGATCGAGTTCGCCCCGTTCGTGCGGTTCACCGAGCAGGAGCTGTTCGGTCAGCCGTTCTATGCCTACGACGGCTGCACCGACGATGCCGCGACGGAGTGCTCGTCGATCGGTGGCCTGCTGGGCGGGTTCTTCGAGCCGATCGATGACGGTTGGCTCGGTCGTTCGAGCTTCTCGTCGGGCGGCGGTGGGGGGACATGCTCGCTGGGCGTCACCCGGCAGACCGCCCTCTTGAAAGGCGCGACGCTGACGATCGAAGCGACCAGTCACCAGGATGACGTCGACGGCCTATCAATCGACGACTGTAGCCCCGAAGAAGCCGAGCGCCGCGAGGACGAGATGCCCTGCACGGGGCACCAGCTCGTCGTCGCGACGAAGATCTAGGCTACTCTCTGAGCAGAAATCCTCGACGGGGGTTCGCATCGGCCGAGGCCGTCTCATATGATGGGCCGTGGCCTCGAAGCGACTGGCGGTGTTCGACCCGTCGGGGCGACTGCTGTCAGAGCTGTCGCCCCTCGCCGACGCGGCGCGCGTGACGCTGGTCAGCTGCACCAAGGACACGATTCCGAACAACGTAGCCGCGGTGCTGATCGCGCCGCTGATGGCCGCCGATCTCGGCCCGCCACTGATGGACGGGCCGCCGCGCTGGATCGTCGGTGACGGCGCGAACGCGGCCCGGGTGGCCGGTGCGGCAGCGCAGGCCGGCGCGTCGGGCGTGCTGCTGTCACCGATCTCCGAGAAGGCGCTCGATGCGGTCGCGCAAGCGGATTCGCAGTCGCCTGATGTCGATCTCGCGCGAGCGCGTGGCCTGATCGCGACGTCGCTGATCGATCTCACCGGCGCCGCCAACGAGACCCTCTCGGCGGTCGCCGAGGGCTTCGCGGCGAACGACTGCATCGTGTGGTGGCGCGACGGTGCGCAGATGACGCCGACCGCCGCGCGCGAGTTTCCGAGCGAGGACTACCGGGCGCAGATCGCGGGTGCCGCACGGATCGCCGCCGCCGCGTCGGGCACCGTGATCACGTCGGGGCACAACCCGCGCTCGGTGATCGCCGATGCGCTGCGCTCGGGCCACGCGGAGGTCGCCGGGCTCGTCGCCGTGGTCTCGGATTCGGGGCGCCGGTTCTCGGCGAGCGAGCGCACCGATCTCAAGGCGATCGCGGCGCGGCTCACCCGCGAGCTGACCTGGCTGACCAGCCACCGCCGGCTCGTCCAGGAGGGCGAGCGGCTGATGGCGGCGAGCATGCACGATCCGCTGACCGGCGCGATGACGCGCGGGGCGTTCGAGCAGACGATCGCGCACGAGGTCGCCGCCGCGCAGCGCCGCGACGAGCGCCTGACGCTGGTGGTGTTCGACATCGTCGGGCTGCGCCGGATCAACCTGCAGCACGGTCACAAGGCCGGTGACGAGGCGCTCGCGCAGACGGCGAACCGGATCCGCGCGATGGTGCGCGGCAACGATCCGATCGGCCGGCTCGGCGGCGACGAGATCGCGGTGCTCCTCGTCGGTGCGACCGATGACCAAGCGGCGCTGGTCGTGCGCAAGATCCTCTACAAGACGCAGCACGAGCCGATCAAGGTCGACGGCGACGAGATCAAGGTCGAGCTGCGCGCCATCGCATCGGAGATCGGGACCGGCGAGCGCAGCGGCGAGGCGGCGTTCGCGCGGTGTTATGCGGCGCTACGATCGGCACCGATCGGCGATGTCCGCATCGTCGCGAGCGACGAGCGCACCAGCGAGTCCGATCACTCGGCGGATTCGGGGCTGTCGGCGGGCACCGTCGTCGGCGGCACGTATCGCGTCATCCACGAGCTGTCGCGCGGTGCGATGGGCGTGGTGTATCGCGGCGAGGATCTCGGGCTCGGCCGCCAGGTCGCGATCAAGGTGCTGCGCTCTGACCTCGCCAGCGATCGCGATCTGGTGCAGCGGTTCCGTGCCGAGGCCGGCATCCTCGCCTCGCTCCATCACCCCAACCTCGTGCAGGTCTACGCGCTCGGCGAGCACTCCGGTGAGGTCTACTTCGTGATGGAGCTGGTCGAGGGCCAGCCGCTGTCCGAGGTGCTGCGCTCGCAGCTCGAGAAGAAGGAGTGGTTCCCGATCAACGCGATCGCGCAGATCACGATCGAGATCAGCGATGCGCTCGACGCGATGCATGCACATGGCGTCATCCATCGCGACGTCAAGCCGGCGAACATCCTGCTCGATCGCGAGCGAGATCGTGCGGTCCTCGTCGATGTCGGCGTCGCGGTCAAGGCCGGCGATCAACGCGATGCGGCCGGTACGCCCGGCTTCGCGGCCCCCGAATCATTCCTCGAGCACACCGACGGGCCGATGACCGACGTCTACGGGCTCGCCGCCACGGTCTACTGCATGTTGACCGGCCGGCCGCCGTTCGGCTCGGGGCCTGCACCGCAGGTGGTGCAGCGCCAGCTCCACGATGCGTTGACCCCACCCTCGCAACTCCGCCCGAACCTGTCGGAGGCCGTCGACGACGTGCTCGCGAAGGCACTCAACCCGGCAGCGAAGAAGCGCTGGGCCTCGGCGTCGACCTTCGCCGTCGCGCTCGGTCGCGCGTTGGAGCGACTGCCCGTCGATCACACGCCGGCGCCCACGTCCGACGACGATCCGGTGAAGCAGGCCGAGGCGATCATGACGCCGACCGCGGGACTGGACGCCCAGGACATCGCGCACATGTCCGAGCGCGGCTTCGCGATCGCGCCA
Organism: Haliangiales bacterium; assembly: GCA_038325805.1. Taxonomy (GTDB): domain Bacteria; phylum Myxococcota_A; class Polyangia; order Haliangiales; family Haliangiaceae; genus JABFXX01. Next base: position 205 of record JBBQJJ010000498.1, on the reverse strand, counting down.
CTCGAGCCCCGCACCGTCGTCGGTCAGGTTCGTGCGGCGCACCTCCGCGTGCTCACCAAGCTGCTGCAACACCACGTCGGCGAGTCGGGGATGGCGCGCGTGATCAACGAGGTCCCGCAGCTCGCCGTCGCGTTCTCGTCGACGCTCGCGCCGCTCGCCTGGATCGATCTCGCCGACTTGATCGCCGCGATGGAGCACGCGCGTG
>JBBQJJ010000497.1:0-6144 GCA_038325805.1 Haliangiales bacterium | reverse complement strand
GATGCTGGTGGTGCGCGCGAATAATTCTCGCGCCCCGAGGATCGAACCGCGACAACCCTCGCAGACGGAATGCCCGCAATCCCCACCGCGTTGTGGCGGCGTGCGTTTGTGCCAGCTGCTGGTAGCGTGTGGCTCGTCGAGTGCGCCGGCACCACGTACGAAATGCCCCGTGGGTGAGGCGCCGGAGCGCTGGGTGATCGACGCGACCCCCGTCGCCGGCGAACCGTGCATCGACGTCGTGCGGTTCGACGGAGGACTGCAGCTGTTCTCGGACCCGGTGGGACGCACCGCGGATCGCTGGCGCGACGACGAGAGGCTCCACGCGGTGATCAACGCCGGGATGTTTCACGAGGGCGGGGCGCCGGTCGGCTTGCTGATCGATCGCGGGCGCGCGATCGGCGACGACAACCCGAAGTTCGGTGGCTTCATCGCGTGGGATCCCGTGGACGGCAAGGACCCCGCGGTGATCTCGACGGCGAAGCAGTGCGCCGGCTTCGATCTGGCGGCGCTGCGCGCGAAGTACCGCTCGCTGATCCAGGGCTATCGCATGCTGGACTGCGACGGCAGCGCGCTCGCGTGGAAAGACCCGAAGCAATACTCGGCGGCAGTGCTCGGCGTCGATCGCGCCGGTCGCATCGTGATGCTGCACGCGCGGGGTGCGGTGACGATGGCGGAGCTCTCGAAGTCGCTCGCGAAGCATGACCTCGTGGGCGCGTTGTTCCTCGAGGGTGGGCCGGAGGCGACGCTGGTGGCAGGCGCGCTGTCTCGTGTCGGCAGCTTCGAGACCGGCTTCGTCGAGAACGACGACAACCACGTGCAGTGGGCACTGCCGAACGTGCTCGGGATCCGGTAACAGACCGAGATTCCTCGCCCTCGCGAGGAGATCTTGGGTTCGGGGGTTGCGAAATTGGCGAGGCTCGGGTACCCCTTTGCCCCTACCATCGCCGCTGTAGCTCAGTGGTAGAGCAACGGTTTCGTAAACCGTAGGTCGCCGGATCATACCCGGCCAGCGGCTCCAAGTTTCGACGGTCGAGTGCATGCGTGGACCGTCCCATCCGTGCACAGCAACACGATCGAGGTGTCACGGTGGTCGGTATCGCGGCCCGCGAAATCGAATGGTTGCGTCGGCGCATGTCTTGCTCCACCGCAGTGATGCCCAACTCCTGGTCGAGCCTCCTCGTGATCGCAAGCCTCGCTGCCTGTGGCGACTCTGACGTTGGCAAGGAAGGCCAGGTGGTCGGCGCGAGTTGCACGACCTCTGGCGGTGCCTCGGGGAGCTGCGCCGAGGGCTCGAAGTGCGTGGTCGACTCCGACTTCCCGGATGGTAGTTGCGTGAAGGACTGCACGGCACAGGCGGATTGCCCCGACGGTGCGGCCTGCCTTCAAGAGAACGGCGGGATCTGCGTCCTCGAGTGCAGCGACGCGAGCGACTGTCGCGACGGCTACAACTGCGTCGAGAAGAGCACCCTCGACCCCGCTGGCTCCGCGAAGGTCTGCATTCTCCAGTAGCTAGGACGGAGCAACGGACGCTACGAGGCGTCTCTCACGGGCTCGACCGCCTGCGCGATCGCCCGCCCGATCTTGTCGAGGATCAAGTGCGCCGACTCCGCCGTGGTGGGCGCTGCGGTCGTGATGCCGCCAGTCGCCGCATCCACCGCGAAGATTCCGCGAACGGCGATGGCTTCCTTCGACGCGCGACCCGAGCTCTGTTCCGACGTAGACGATCGCGACGGTGCCGCCACCGACGTGGTCGGTGATCGCGCGAGCGATCGGGGGTGTCCCCATGCCGAGCCCGCCGTAGCTGTCCGGCGCGCGCAACACGATCACCACGAAGTCACCACGAAGTTCTTCCGCAGGCCGTCGCGCCGCAAGACCAGGTCGATGGTCAGTCCCAGCGTGGGGGTGGGGCGGGGCGTGAACTTGTCGCCGGCGAGCTCCGCGGTGATGCGTGCCGCGATAAGACCCGCGAGCTCGTCGGTGGCCGAGCTCGGCACAGGCCGACTCCACCGCCAGCTCGCGACGACGAGCGCGAGGAGCGCTGTCGCGACCACACCGAGCGCGATGTTCGCAGTCTGGATCGCGCCGAGCGCGCAGAGCCCGCCGATGATCGAGCCCCACCAGCGGACGTACGCCGCGAAGATGCTCTTGCCGTGCATCTTGATCGCGTGGCCGGAGCCCGAGGCATGGTCGAGGATCCAGACCGAGCCAGAGGGGACGATCGGGAGCCAGAACAGGTGGAAGAACTTGGTGAGCGCGTATTGGTTCTCGACCTCGTCGACCTTCCCCATCGTCCGCCACCCGCAGATCACGATCATGTGACTGCAGCGTATCGCTTTGGAACCTTCGAGCTGCGGTCAATCCAGCCGTGGAGCTTGCCGTTCCTCGGATCGCAGGACCGGATTGCTGGCCGAAACTATGGGGCGACCTGGACCGAGCAGGTCGGTCTGATCCACCTATGGGCTTCGACGACATCATCAAGCGCAACGAGAAGGCCCTGGGCCGCGCGCGGGTCGAGGTGCCTCCCACCCTCGTCGAGGAGTCCGCTCCGCGGTGCTGTCCGAAGTGCCGCGCCGAGGTGAAGCTTCTCGGGGTCGAGCGCGTCGCCGCGCAGAGCACGGCGCTTCGCTCGTCGAGGTATCAGTGCATGACGTGCCTGCACGCGTTCGGGGTGCCAAACCCGATCACGCTCGCACTGGTCGTCGGATTGGGCGTCGGATTCCTGGTCGTCGCAGCGCTGATGTTCGCCGGCGTGATGACGGTGAAGGAATCACAGCGGATCGGGCTGAGCGCGATCATCCTCGGGTTCGGGGTGGTGTTTTCAACCTGGGGCGTCCGTGCGGCCAGGGCGTCCTCCCGCTCGATACCCTGACACACCAAGACCCAGCCGCGTTATCCTGGGGGTGATGCGGGGGACGTCGCTACTCATCCTATTGGTCGCGTGTGGCGGGAACGGCGGCGACGACGACGAGCCGGACGTTCCAGATCCGGTGCCACCACCCTCGTGCGCACCAGCAGACACAGGCTCGAGCACGATCGCGGCGCCGTCGCTGAAGTACACGCTCGCGGATCGGTTCCACGAAGCGTGGCTCGGCTCGCCGGCCGTCGTCGATCTCGACGGTGACGGTACGATGGAGATCGTGGTGCCGCGCGACGACCAGTTGATCGTGTGGCACGCCGACGGCTCGATCCCGTGGCGCGCCGAGCTGCCGGGACGGATCTGGTCGTCGCCGATCGTGGCCGACCTGGTGCCATCGAAGCCGGGGCTCGAGGTCGCCGTGACGTCCCGCGGCCAGATCGCCGCGTACGACGCCCAGGGTCAGCCGCTGCCGGGCTTCCCGTTTCAGTGGCAGGACGAGCTGCGATCGCTCGCGGCGGGTGACGTCGACGGCGACGGCAGCATCGACCTCGTCGCGGTGACCTCGACGCCACTCGATGCCAACGCGCAGCGCGACATCGTGATCGCCGTCAAAGGCAACGGCACACTCGTGCCCGGCTTCCCGCCCAACACCACGGGCGCCGCCGGCTGCGACGACGCGTGCTTCGTGACCGGCGGTTATGATCAGAACCTCGCACTCGGTGACGTCGACGGCGATGGCCGTGCCGACGTGTTCGCGACCCAGGACAACGCGTATCTGTCGCTGCACGACGGCACCGGCCGCGCGTTCGACGCCGCGAGCATCTTCGACGGCCGCACCAAGTTCTCCGGCATCCGGTGGATGGTCGATTACCGGCTCGCGCAGCAGGGCTTCGCGGATGACGAGGCAGTCGACGAGCAGGCGCACTTCACGAACACCGCCCCGTCGCTCGCCGACCTCGACGGCGACGGGATCGCCGAGCTGATCGCACTCGGCTCGATCCAGAACACGGTGCAGGACGACCGCGAGCGCGGCGTCGGTGTGTTCGTCGCACGCCCCGACGGCACGCGCCCCGACGCGTGGGTACAGCCGCCGCGATTCGCGGAGTATCTCTCGGGCCTGTGGGACTACGGAGACAACCTCGTCGGCATCACGAACCAGGTCACCGTCGCCGAGCTCGATCCGAGCCGCGATGGACCCGAGCTGGTGTTCGCCGGCTTCGACGGCAAGATCCACGCGATCGATGCCCGCGGCGCCGTGCTGTGGGAGCGCGTGTACACGACGAGTGCCGAGACCTGGACCAGCGGTGTCGCCGCGGCGGATCTATCGGGCGACGGCAGCCCCGAGCTCGTGCTCGCGACGTATGGCCCGGCCGGTGGCGAGCTGATCGTGCTCGATGCCGGCGGCAACATCGCGCATCGGGTCGAGCTCGGTGGCCGCGGCGCGATGCCGGTGCCGACGATCGCGGACGTCGATGGCGACGGTTCGCTCGACATCGTGGTCTCGCTCAAGGATGCCGAGGACCGCGAGCGGTCCGTCGAGATCTACGAGGTCACCGGCTCGTCGGAGAACTGCCTGTTGTGGCCGACCGGTCGCGGCAATCTGCTGCGCGACGGCTACGTGCGTCCGTAGCACTCACGCCGTCAGCGATAAGCCCGCCGTCGTGATTACCGATAGAGCAGTCGAACCAGCGAGCTCTGGTCGGGGATGCCGTTGCAACGGTCGTAGTCTGCGGGTGTCGAGCGCGAGGTGTTGGCAAACGTGTTCGTGGCGCTGCCATCTCCGACGACGAAGCTGCTGACGTTGGAGAATCCCGTGAGCAAGCTGTTCGGTGCGGGATTGGTGGTGCCGGCGATCACCGTCGAATCGATCGGCGTCCAATCGCCTGCCACACCCGAGACGAGCCAGTTGTTGATCGTCGGGGTGATCGGGAACTTCACCGCTGCGTTGCCGCACGTGACGGCGAGTTGCGTGGTGCCGGGAAGGCTGGCCGGGCGGCGCAAGCAGTGCGTCGCGGGATCCGTGCAAACACCCGAGTAGAACGGTGCTTCAAAGTGGTCGAAGGCGTTCACGCGTCCGTTCAAGCCTGCGTAGATCGCGGTCCATCCGCCGCCGTCGAGCTCCATGTCGCAGTACGCCTGGTAGAGCGTGGCATCGGGTCGCGAGAGCCAGTAGACACCGTTGCCGGTGGCACTACCCGCCTGCTGGATCGCCTGGCAGCTCGCGCCAGCCGTGGCCGGCGTATTGTTTGCGGGGGGCGGAAGCGCCTCGCGATAGAAGATACGCACCATCGACGCCTGATCCGGAACGCCATCGCAGTAGTCGAAGCCGCCCGCCAAGGCGGACGACGCGAACGTTCCAGATCCAGATCCATTGCCGACGATGAAGCTCATCGAGCCGACCTGATTGCCGCCGAATCCAGTCAGCAGCTGCGTCGGTACGAGCGGCTCGGCGGGCCCCGCGAGTCGTGTCGATGTGATCGGAACCCAATCCGCCTGCGTTCCGTTCACGAGCCAGTTGCGGATCGCTGCCGTCATCGGGAAGCGAATGGCCGACGCGCCACACGCTACGGCGATGTCCGTCGCGGTGTCACCCACACTCGATGGCGCGTGACGCACGCAGTGAGTCGCTGGATCCGTGCAGATGCCCTGATACGCCCCGGCGTCGAAGCGATCGAACACGTTCGGCCGACCGTTGAGTCCCGCGAACACGGCGGTCCATCCGCCGCCGTCGAGTGTCATGTCGCAATACGCTTGAAAGAGCGTGCCATCGACCCGCGTCAGCCAATAGAGCCCGTTGCCGGCGGCGTGGCCGTCGCGCTGGACCACGTGGCAACTCGCACCAGCGGTGGCCGGCGTGTTGAGCGACGGCGCAGGCGACGCCTCCCGATACATGATGCGCACCATCGACGCCTGATCCGGAACGCCATCGCAGTAGTCGAAGCCGGCTGCTGCGGAGGACGACGCAAACGCGCCGGTACCCGCGCTGTCGAGCCCGAGGACGAAGCTCATGGAATCAAGGATGTTCGTTCCGAACCCAGTGAGCAGTTGCGTCGGCTCGAGCATCGAAGTCCCTGTAAGTCTCGTCGTGGTGATGGGCTGCCAATCGGCCTGGGTGCCGTCTACGAGCCAATTGCGGATCGGCTGTGTCAACGGGAAACGAACCGCCGACCCACCGCATGTGACCGCAATATCGGCCACCCGATCACCGAGGCTCGGTGGAGCGTGGCGCAAACAGTGCGTCGCCGGGTCCGTGCAGATGCCTTGATAAGCCGCTGCATCGAAGTGAT
>JBBQJJ010000496.1:0-6166 GCA_038325805.1 Haliangiales bacterium | reverse complement strand
GGTGGATGCCGCGCTCAAGCTCGAGATCGATGACCAGCGGTTCGCCGAGCAGGTCACCGAGACGCTGTACTCGACGCTGATCTTTCCCCGGGCGACGAGCGCGGCAGAGCGCACCCTCAAGGGCTGGCCGGGCAGTCGACGTGCCCGCATCACGCTCGCCCAGCTCGCGCTCCAGCAAGGACACCCGCAGGACGCGCTCGACTGGCTGGTCAAGATCGAGAACGGCGACAAGCTCGCCGTGCCCCTCTCCGTCCGTGGTCGCGCCAAGCTCGCGCTCGGCGACGTCGCCGGTGCGAAGGACGACCTCGACCTCAGCATCGCGCGCTCGAACAAGAAGCTCGAGCAAGCGCTCGTCGCGCGCACCTGGGTCGATCTCGCGGCGGGCGAGGTCGATGCCGCACGGTCGCGGATCCGCTCGCGCTTTCAGAGCATGCCGACGCCGGCCGTGACCACGGTGTGGGCCGCGATCCTGCGCTCCTCGGGGACCGTGGACGACATCAAGCAAGCGAAGGAGTTGCTCGAGCCGGTCGCGATCGGCGCGCCGAGCGTCGATCTCGCCCGCGCACAGCTCGAGCTCGCACGCCTCGATCGCGAGATCGGCGACGAGGCGGCGAAGGCGCTCTACACCAACGTGATCGCGCAGACCAACAGTCGCGCGATCCGGGTGGAGACGGCGAAGTACCTCATCGACTTCTCCGACGACGCCGGCGGCCGCGAGATGTTCGACGAGCTGCTCAAGGGCAACGTCGCCGATCCACCGGACCTGCTCGTCGAGGCCGCACGCGCACACCTGCTCGTCGGCGATCATGCCGGCGGCGCGGATCTGCTGGATCGCGCCGACAAGGCCGGCACCAAGACCTGGAAGTACGATCGCGAGCGCGGCCGCCTCGCGCTGCGGAAGGGCGACTACAACGGGGCTGCGCTGCTGCTGACGAAGGCGCTCGTGAAATCCGGCGATGACATCGAGACGCTGTTCCTGATCGCCGACGTGTCGAGCTCCGATCTCGAGAAGTTCAAGGACCTCGGTACCCAGCTGCGCGCGACGGTGAAATCGCGTGTCAAGGACGGTCCGCTCGCGCAGCTCGTGATCGGCAAGCTCACGGTGCAGAACAAGGAGGACAAGTCGCAGGAGGGGGCGAAGGCATTCAAGGCGGCGAACGATGCGATGCAGAAGGCTGCACCGCCTCGGCTCCGCGCGCAGGCCGCGCTCGGCGTCGCGATCGTCGCCTACAACATCCCCGACGATCCGGTCGCGCTCGACGCGCTTGCCGTCGCGATCAGCCTCGATCCGACGCTGTACGAGGCATACATCTACGTCGCCGACATCCTGATCGGGAAGAAGGACTACCAGAAGGCGCTCGAGAAGGCGCAGCTCGCGATCAAGTACAACCCCGACTCCGTCGACGGGTACCTGATGATGGGCCGGGTCGCCTCGGAGACCCGAAACCGCAAGCTCTACGGCGATATGCTGACGAAGATCAACTCGATCGCGCCGAACAGCGACCAGCTCAAGGCGCTGCAGTCGCTGCGCTTCTGATCGCTGGTTCGGCCGCGCCGTCGCGCATTCGCGGTCGTCACACGCGCGGCCACGATCGCACCTCGTGTCTCGCTGCGACCCCCCGTGGCTTTCCGACGAGCACCGCTGTGCCGGTCCGGTGACCGGCGCACTCGCGGGCGCTGGTCGTTGCGAACATCAGCGCGGGTCAGTCGCCCATCGCGATGAACACCGCGACCGCGGCACCCGCGGCGAGCAGGAACATCACGATGATGATCAGGGCCCACGGCGGTTTGCCTTCGCCCTTCTTGTGAACGCCGGTCCGCTCGGGCTCGAGCATCTGCTCGAGGGACTCGATATCCGCGCTCGGCCCCTTCTTGTTGCCGGGAGGACGGCTTGGCGCCTGTGCCCGCTTCACGGGCGGTTGCGCGTTGTTGGGTTGCAGCGACTGCAGCCCGAGCTCGCTGGTCCAGTTCGACGTGTTGACGAACGTGCTCGGGTCGAGGCTCATCGACCCCGCGTGCGGATTGTTGCCGGCCGCGTCGGGCTCGCCGCCCTCGACGAGCGAGGTCATCTTCTTCATCTCGTCGAGGATGAGGGCGTCGATCAGGTTCGACTCCTTCGGCTCCGCCGACCGTTTGCGCATCATCTCGACCTGGGCGTCTTTGACCAGGTTGGCGATGTCGCGCGCCGTCACCTTCATGCGGCGAGAAAATAGGTACTGGGCGAGGGCCTCGCTGAGGTCGTTGGCGCTCTGGTAGCGCTCCTCGGGATCCTTCGCGAGCGCCTTGCGGACGATCTGCTCGAGCTCGGCCTCGATCTCGGGATTGAGGGCCGAGATCGACGGAACCCGCGCCTGCCGGACCAGCTCGACGGTCTGGTAGTCGGTGTCGCCGTAGAACAGCCTGCGGCTGGTAAACAGCTCCCACATGATGATGCCGATCGCGAACACGTCGGCGCGGTGATCGACCTCGAGGCCACTCGCCGCCTCGGGCGACAGGTAGCTGAACTTGCCCTTCACCACGCCTGGGTCGGTGGTCTCGATCTGGCTGGTGGCCTTGGCGAGCCCGAAGTCCACCACCTTCACCTCGCCATTCTTCGACATCAGAATGTTCGGCGGGGAGATGTCACGGTGGACGATCCCGAGGGGCTCGTTGGTCTCGGGGTGCTCGAGGCTGTGGGCGTACTGGAGCGCCTTACAGGTCTCGATCATCAAGTAGATCGTGTGGGCAGCCTCGATCCGCTTGCCCTTCTGCTTCTGGCGTTCGATGAGTGCCTTGAGGTTGCACCCGTCGACGAACTCCATCACCAGGAAGTAGGCGTTGTCAGGCGTCCTCGAGATGTCGAAGACCTGGACGATGTTCGCGTGCTGGAGGAACAGCGAGAGCCGCGCCTCGTCGAGGAACATCGAGACGAACTTTTGGTTCTTGGTCAGCTGCGGAAGGATGCGCTTGATCGCAACCGACTTCTTGAAGCCTTCCATCGACTCCGCAACGCCACGAAACACCTCGGCCATGCCGCCATGGTCGAGACGCTCGGTGATCGTGTAGCGGTCGCGCATTCCCGACCGACGAAGTCTATCAGAGGTTCCCGACGAACAACAAAGGGGTGCCGAGGACTTACATGCCTACTCGGGTTGCGTGTCGGACTCGACCTGCTCGCGGGCCGACTTGCACTCGAAACACAGCGTGGTGACCGGGCGGGCCAGGAGGCGCTTGAAGCCGATCGGCTCGCTGCACTCCTCGCACTCGTCCATGTTCCCGGCGTCGAGGCGCACGATCGCCTCGCGGATCTTGGTCACCAGGCCGGCCTCCCGGTCGTGGAGGCGGAGCTGGGTCGAATACAGCTCCTCCTCGGCCGCCTCGTCCATCGAGTCACGACCGATCCGGTCGCGGTCGCGGTCCATCGTGAACTCCACGGCCGACTGCGCGTGGTTCCCGAGGCGGTTCATCTCCGCCTGCAACCGTTGGCGCAGCTCAGCGGTTTGCTCGGTCGTCAGCATGGACCCAGTCTACGGACCGAGGTCCCGCCGTCAATCGACCCGAACCGTCGACGAAAACTTTTTTGATCATCCTCGAGACCGAACGTGCATGACCGCTCGCTGTGCTTGCGGGTCACGCCGGTTTGAGGATCAGTCGCCGCGTTTTGGTATCAGCCGTGGGGTTTATTCCCGTCACGGTGGAGCCGGGATTCCACGACCCTGACGAACAGGGTGTCGGGTTGGGACGTTGAATGGATCGATACCAGATCGCGTTCGTTTGACCCCCACGTTCTGAGGACACCCAGATGACCCCACTCAACCGCTGGAAAGCCGCTTCCGCCCTGTTCGCTGCCGTCGCGGGGTACGCCGTGTTCGTCCGGGGGCCGGCGGGTGATGACGTCGAGGCCACGCTGGTCGAGGGTCGGAGCGGGTCGATCCCGGCGGCCTACAAGCGGCCGCTGCGGGTGTCGGCGGAGTCGCTCGGGATCTCGAAGCAGGAGCTGATCGACCAGCTGCTGACCGCGAAGTCGGTCAAGGACGTCCAGCTGCTCGCCGACAAGCTCGGGATGGTCGGTGATGATGCCGCGATTCGGAAGGTCTTGCCGCTGCTGGCCGACCCGCGCCGCGGGGTGCCCGAGGCGATCCTCGGTGCGATCGGCAAGATCGGCACGAACCACGCGATCGAGGTCCTGATCGACAAGACCCACGACGACCGCCCCTCGGTGCGGTACTCCGCGATCGCCGCACTCGGCGTGTCGCAGAGCAGGGATGCCGAGGAGACCCTCGTCGAGCTCGCCACCAAGCCGGGCGATTCCGGCCAGGCCACGGCGATCGCCGCGCTCGGCTCGCTGGGTAGCGAGAGAGCCACGAGCACGCTGATCGATCTCGCGAGCAAGCCCGACGTGCATGTCGCCGCGGCAGCGGTTCGCTCGCTCGGTCAGATCGAGTCGCCCGAGGCGCGGAAGGCGTTGCGCGCGTTGATCGACTCGCCGGATACGTCGGTCGCCTCGGCCGCGATCACCGCGCTCGATTCGATCGATAGCGAGCTCGCGGAGCGGCTCGAGCGGATCGTCAAGTCGGGTGATCCTCAGATGATCGTCCCGGCGCTGTCGGCGCTCGGCAAGGCAGGCGAATCGGCGCTGCCGATCCTCAAGTTTGCCGCGCTCCAGGGTCACCAGAACGGGCGCTACATCGCGGTGAATTCGATCGGCCAGATCGGCGGCAGCAAGGCGGTCGCCATCCTCGGCGAGATCCTCGAGCAGGGTGACCGGCAGTCCGCGATGGCCGCCGCGGCCACGCTCGCCGGCGTGGGTGGTGCGGAAGCGCGCGAGCTGTTGATCGCGTCGGCGCTGTCGGATCGCGCGCAGATCACCGGGGCGCTGGTGCAACTAGCGCAGCTCGAAGGCGAGGATGTCGACGCCGCGTTGCTCGTGATCCTCGAGAAGGGTTCGAGCGTGGCAAAGCGTGCCGCGCTGCCGCGACTCCTCAAGATGGGGAACGAGAAGGCGATGGCCGTCGCGATCGAGATGGCGCGCAGCGGCTCGCGGACCGACAAGATGGAAGCGATGCGGATGCTCGCCGATGCGGGCTCGCCGAAGGCGTGGGATGCGCTGCTCGACATCGCCGGCAAGTCGCGCGGCACCACGCGGATCACCGCGCTCGAGATGTTGTCGCAACGCCGCCCGGGCGATCCGGTGCTCGAGGCACTGCTCGCCGACTCGCTGTTCTCGGGGCGCCGCGACGAATCGACCTTCGCCGCGAGCGTGCTGGGCCGGATCGGGACGGAGCAGGCGCGGCAGACACTGATCACCGCGCTCAATGGCAGCGACAAGCAGCTCGCGATCGCCGTCGCAGGGGCGCTGGGCCAGCAGGCGATGACGGACTCGGTGAAGACGGCGCTGCTCGCGGCAGCGCGCAACGAGCCCGCGCTCAAGAATCAGGTGATGCACCAGCTGATCAACGCGGGCGCGCCCGAGGGCATGCGGCTCGCAGAGGAGGTGCTCAACAGCAAGGACGCCGGCGCGGCGAGCACCGTCATCTATGCGCTCGCGGCGAACGGCAGTGCCGAGGCAAAGCGGCTGCTCGAGCGCGCGCTCGATTCGAAGGAGCCGGCGGTGCGGATGGCGGCGATCTCGAACCTCGCGCAAAACGCCGACGACCACTCGACCGATCTGCTGATGCGGTTGACCCGCGATCAAGACCCCAACGTCCGCGCCACCGCGCTCACCACCCTCGGCCAGGTCGGCTCGGAGCGGGCGCAGCAGGCGATCATCGAGGCGTCGAACAGCGGCAAGTCCGAGGACAAGATCGCGGCGATCTCGGGGCTCGCGTCGATGGACGATCCGCGCGCCGGGCAGCAGCTCGCGAAGCTGATGCGCGACCAGGATCCGCTGGTCCAGCAGACCGCGATCAGCAACGCGTACAACGGCGGTCCCGAGGTCGATCAGACGCTGATCGGCATCCTCAACGACCCGTCGACCAAGGACGAGATCCGCAACGTCGTCGCGCTCCAGCTGCGCGGTCGCGGCACCGAGCTCGACGACGCGGCCGAAGCGCAGGTCACCAAGCTCGCCGGTCCGCGCGGCGCGTACGGTGGTTACGGCTACGGCGGCGAGTTCTGACCGAGGGCCGTGAGCGGATACCCACACCGCTTCGCGAGCGATGACGGCTCGCCTGGTCGAGGATCGACA